>JAFBAS010000152.1 GCA_019247605.1 Hyphomicrobiales bacterium | reverse complement strand
TGCCTCAGCACGAGATCGAATAGCGGCGCCATGCCCTGATCTTTCGGACCTTCGGGAGAGAGCGCCATCCAGCCTTGCTTCGCCGAACCGTAAAGAATCGGGAAGTCGAGCTGAGCATCGTCGGCGTCGAGCGCGGCGAGGCGGGCGACATCGTCGCCATCGCGGGCCTCGCCAAAGCGACGGTCGCCGACACGTTCTGCGCCCTCGAGGCAGCACAGCCGCTGCGCGCCCAGCCGATCGATCCGCCGACGGTCGCCATGTCCTTTCTCGTGAACGACTCCCCGCTCGCGGGCACCGAGGGGGACAAGGTGACGAGCCGCGTCATTCGCGACCGCCTGTTGCGGGAAGCCGAGGGAAATGTGGCGCTTCGTGTCTCGGAAGCTTCCGGCAAGGATGCGATGGAGGTGGCCGGCCGGGGCGAGCTGCAGCTCGCCATTTTGATCGAGCAGATGCGGCGGGAGGGGTTTGAGCTTTCGGTATCGCGTCCGAAAGTCGTCCTCGAGCGCGACGGTTCGGGTGAGCTTCTCGAACCTGTCGAAGAGGTCACTATCGACGTCGACGAGGAGCATTCCGGCGTCGTCGTGCAGAAGATGTCCGAACGCAAAGCCGACATGGTCGAGATGCGCCCTTCGGGCGGCGGCCGGCTGCGTCTCGTGTTCCACGCGCCGACGCGGGGCCTCATCGGCTATCAAGGCGAGCTCCTGACCGATACGCGCGGCACCGCAGTGATGAACCGCCTTTTTCACGCCTATGCGCCCTTCAAGGGCGAGATCGCCGGTCGCCGCAATGGCGTGCTCATCGCCAATGAGCAGGGCGAAGCCGTGGCCTACGCTTTGTGGAATCTCGAGGACCGTGGCCCGATGATGATCGAGCCAGGTTGGAAGGTGTATCAGGGCATGATCGTCGGGGAGCACACGCGCGACAATGATCTCGAGGTCAATGTGCTCAAAGGCAAGAAGCTCACCAATATCCGGACCACCTCGAAGGATGAAGCGGTGCGCCTCACACCACCCATACGCATGACGCTGGAGAAGGCGCTCGCCTATATCCAGGACGACGAACTCGTCGAGGTCACGCCGAAATCGATCCGCCTGCGCAAGCTGATCCTCGATCCCAATGACCGCAAGAAGGCGGTCCGGATGAAGGAAGCGGAGACCGTCTGGTGAAGGGAAGAAGTGAATGATGAGAGGCGAGACAGAGGCGTTTAATCTCTTACCCTCGCCCTTCACTATTCCCGCCTCACTATTCACGCCTGTTTCACGCTTCACTTGACTATCGCGACCGAATTTCCCGAAGCTGTTCCGACCCTTGCGGGCGAAAGCAGCGTCGATGCATTTTCTCTACGCCGTCCTGATTGACCCCTTCGTCCAGATGGCTGGCGCGCCCGATCTCCTGGCGCAGACGCTGTGGGAGGGCCTCGTCACCGGGGTCCTTTACGCGCTCATCGCGCTTGGCTTCGTCCTCATCTACAAGGCGTCCGGCGTCTTCAATTTCGCGCAAGGCATCATGGTGGTGTTCGCCGGGCTCACCCTGGTCGGCCTTTACGAGAAGGGCGTGCCGGTGATTTTGGCTTTGGCGCTAACGCTCCTCGTGATGCTCGCGCTTGCCTTCGCGGTGCAGCGCCTCGTGCTTCGCCCTCTCGTCAATCAACCCGAGATCATCCTGTTCATGGCGACCTTCGGGCTCACCTATGTGCTCATCGGCGTGGGCGAGCTCGTCTTCGGCGGCGATCCGAAGAACATGATCACGACCGAGCTTCATCTACCGCAAGGGACGATTGACGCGAAGATGCTGGGGGGTGTGGTGAGCTTCCAAAAGCTGGACATTGCGGCGGCGGCCCTGGCCGGGCTGTTGATCGGGGCGCTCGCGTTCTTCTTTCAATCGACGCGCATCGGGCGGGCGTTGCGCGCCGTCGCCGACAGCCACAAGGCCGCCCTTTCGGTCGGCATCTCTCTCGATCAAATCTGGGTCATCGTCTGGTTTGCCGCCGGGATCGTGGCGCTGGTCGCAGGCATTCTCTGGGGGGCGCGCTCCAACGTCTCTTTCGCTTTACAGATCATCGCCCTCAAGGCCCTCCCGGTCCTCATCCTCGGCGGCTTCACCTCGGTGCCGGGTGCCATCGTGGGCGGCCTCATCATCGGCGTCGGCGAGAAACTCGCCGAGTTCTACTGGGGCCCGCTCCTCGGCGGCGGCATCGATAGCTGGTTTGCCTATGTGATTGCGCTCGTCTTCCTGCTGTTTCGCCCGCAAGGGTTGTTCGGCGAAAGGATCATCGAACGCATTTGAAGCTAAGGGTTAACAAAAAATCGGATGCGGATTTAATTTCACGTTCGTTACCGTTCCTCTTCAAGTCTTAATTGGAGCCTTATCTACAGGCTAAGGGTTGATCGACCCGACATTTCTATCTATCAGGCGCTCGAAAGCTGTGCCACGAGGATGCGGGTCTTGCGCGGTTCTGCATCGGACGGAGGCCTCGAAAACCCGATGGGCGATCTGCCTTCCCTGTCAGGCGTTCGCACTTTGGTCACCGGCCATACCGGTTTCAAGGGATCGTGGCTCTGCGCTTGGCTGAAGCACGACGGAGCAGAGGTGGCTGGGTTCTCTCTCGCGCCCGAGCCCAATGGCGAGCCCAACCTCTTCGAGGCCGCCGCAATCGCGAAAGGCATGCGCTCGCGCATCGGGGACATCCGCGACTTCGAACTCGTCGAACGGGACTTTCGGGAATTCAAGCCCGAGGTCGTTTTTCACCTTGCGGCGCAGCCTCTGGTGCGGCGCTCCTATCGTGACCCGCTCGCCACCTTCTCCACCAACGTGATGGGCACCGCCCATGTGCTCGAGGCGGCACGCCGCTGTGGCTCGGTTCGCGCGATCGTCTGCGTGACCACCGACAAGGTCTACGACAACAAGGAGTGGGTGTGGGGCTACCGGGAGGACGATCCGCTCGGCGGTGCCGATCCCTACAGCGCGAGCAAGGCTGCCGCCGAGATCGTCGCCGGATGTTATCGCCGGTCCTTGCTCCCTCTCGATGCCGGCCGCGTCGCTCTCGCCACCGCCCGCGGCGGCAACGTGATCGGCGGTGGTGATTGGTCCGAGGATCGCCTGATTCCCGACATCGTGCGGTTCATCAACGCTGGACGACCGATCATTCTGCGCAATCCGGGCGCGGTCCGCCCTTGGCAACATGTGCTCGATCTTGTCGGCGGCTACGTCATTCTTGCGCACCGGCTTCTCGCGGAGCCCGCGAAAGCGGCCGATGCCTGGAATTTCGGCCCCGGGCGCGAGAACGAGGTCGACGTCGAACGCCTGGCTCGAAGCTTCGTCAAGGCCTACGGCGTCGAGCGCGCCCATATCGAAATCGTACCGTCTGCGCTCAAGGAAGCAAATTTCCTCAAGCTCGATATCGCGAAATCGACGATGCTGCTCGGCTGGCGGCCCAAGCTCGGCTTCGAGAGCACCATCGGGCTCACCGCCCAGTGGTATCGTGGTTTTCACCGCGAGGGCCTGGCCGCAGGCGGTCTCGTGTCGCGACAGATCGGAACATACCTCGAGCTAAACGGATGAATTTCAGCACCGCGCTCGTCACGGGAGCGAGCGGCTTCATCGGTCGTGCGCTGGTCACGCATTTGCGTGAGAACGCAAAGCGCGTCATCGCCTCGGGACGAGAAACCTCGGCGCTCCCGCCGGCCGATCGGCAGCTCAAGCTCGATGTGCCGAGCACGGGGTCGGTCACCGAGGCGCTCCGCGGCGAGAGCGTGGACGTTGTTTTTCATTGCGCGGCCTACGGCGTCAGCCCGCAAGACCGCAATCCCGCGCGAATGCTTGAAGCGAATGTGATGGCCACTGGCACATGGGTAGAAGCCGCGGCATCGATCGGAGCGAGAGCATTCGTTTACGCTGGATCCTGTTCCGAATACGGGCGCGTGGTGAAACCTGAGCGCATCCGTGAAAGCCACCCGCTCGATGCGGACGATCTCTACGGGGCTGCAAAGGCCGCGGGTGGACGATGGGGCTCCGCCCTTGCGCGTTCCCTCGGGCTGCCGTTTCAATGGGTGCACCTTTTCGGCGTGTTCGGACCTGGAGAAGCGCCGCATCGCCTCTTGCCCTATGTGCATGAGCGCCTTTCTCGCGGCGAGCGCGTCGATCTCACTTCCGGCCTGCAATGGCGCGACCTTCTTTATGTCGAAGACGCCGCGAGGGGGCTTTTTCGCGCGGCCGAGATCGCGCTCGAAGGACGCCTCGGCCCGTTCAACCTATGCACGGGCGAGCCCGTCACGGTGCGTTCGGTGACGCAGGAATTTGCCCGGCAGATGGGCGCGTCGTTTGAGCTTCTCGACTTCGGCGCGAGGGCGCATCGTCCCGACGAACCGATGTGGATGGTGGGCGACGATTCCCTCCTCGCGCATGCAACCGGCTTTCGTCCCTCGATCGGCCTTAGCGAGGGCATTGCGCTCACCCTGCGGGCATTGGAGCGCACACGAAGCGCTTCCAGCGTGGCGGCACGATGATCCAATGACCTCTCGCAAGCTCATCAGCATCTGCGTTCCAGTCTACAACGAAGAGGACAATATCGGTCCGCTCTGCGAGCGTGTACGGGCCGTGATGGCGAAGCTCGAGGATCGCTACGAATACGAAATCCTGTTCACCGACAACAGAAGCGAGGACAGGACTTTCGAACGCCTCGCCGCCTTGGCTCTTGAGGACAGGCGGATACGCGTCATCCGCTTCTCGCGCAATTTCGGTTTCCAGCGTTCGGTTCTCGCAAATTACGTCAACGCGCGCGGGGATGCCGCCATCCAGCTCGATTGCGACCTGCAAGACCCTCCTGAGCTCATCGGCGAATTCCTTCGGCGTTGGGAGGAGGGCTTTGAGGTCGTCTACGGCATTCGCGGCAATCGTCCCCAGGAAAGCCCGTTCCTCTTCTCCTTGCGCCGCGTCTTCTATCGCCTGATCGATGCCTTGAGCGAAGACCCCTTGCCGCATGACGCCGGCGATTTCCGCTTGATCGATCGACGCGTGATCGAGGAGCTGCGCCATGTGCGGGACCAACAGCCCTATTTGAGGGGTCTCATCGCGGCGATGGGATTTCGGCAGATCGGCATCCCTTACGATCGGGCCGCGCGGGAAAGGGGCAACAGCAAATTCGGTTTTTGGCGCCTCTTGGGACTGGCGCTCGACGGAATTCTGCATCACTCGACCATCCCCTTGCGCCTCGCGAGCGCGGTCGGTTTCGTGATGTGCGGGTTAGCCTTCTTGGGTGCGCTCTATTTCCTCATTGCGCGGAGCTTCGGGGCGGATTGGCCCGAAGGCTGGGCGAGCTTGAGCGTGCTCGTCCTCTTCTCGATCGGACTCAATGCCCTGCTCCTTGGAATTATCGGCGAGTATATCGGCCGGATCTTCAAGAACGTGAAACCCATGCCGCTCGTGATCATCGACGATGTCATCGACCATGGCGCACATGCAAGCGAGACCCGGACAGGCGAGACGGCGCCCTTCGGGGCGATCGGCGCACATGTCACACGGCACGACTCTCCTCAAAAAGCCTCCCGCAGGTGACGCCGGAGCTAGGCCGGAGCTGTTTCATGAAAGTTGTTTTGCTTGCCGGCGGATTCGGCACGAGGCTCAGCGAGGAGACCGGCGTCAGACCCAAGCCGATGATCGAGATCGGCGGCCTGCCCTTGCTTCTGCACATCATCAAGAATTGCAGCAGCCAAGGCTTCAACGATTTCGTCATCTGCCTCGGCTATATGGGGTACTACGTCAAGGAATATTTCTCGAATTACGCGCTTCATCGAAGCGACGTCACTTACGATTTCAGCACGGGCACGGTCGATTTCTTCAACCGCGTCACCGAGGATTGGCGCATCACCCTCGTCGACACCGGAATCGATACGATGACGGGAGGGCGACTCAAGCGTGTGCGGGCTTTGCTTGGCGATCGAACTTTCATGATGACCTATGGCGATGGCGTCGCCGACATCGACCTGCGCGCCCTCGTCGACTTTCACCGCAAGCATGGCAAGCCCGCCACTGTCACCGCCGTGCAGCCGCCGGGCCGTTTCGGCGTCCTCGAGCTTTCCGAGAATGGCGCCGTGAAGGCATTCCGCGAGAAGCCGCAAGACGAGATCGGCTGGATCAACGGCGGTTTCTTCGTGCTCGAACCCTCGGTGATGGAACTTATCGATGGTGACGACACGGTATGGGAGCGCAAGCCGTTGGAACAGCTCGCGCAACGCAACGAGCTCGTGGCCTTTCGCCACCAAGGCTTTTGGCAACCGGTCGATACCTTGCGCGAGAAACGGCTGCTCGAAGAGCTTTGGGCTCAAAATCGCGCACCCTGGAAAATCTGGACCTGAAGCAGGCCGAGCAGCGAAGTCGGCCGCGCCGGCTACCCTTTTTGCGCAGTCCGTCGCGCCGCCACGTAATATTGAGCGCCCAGAGGGCACCAGGCGAGGGCGCCTTCGAGCGGGCGCAAGAATTTGAGCACATGCGGGAAGAAGATGCGGTAGCAGGTCTTCACCTGCTGAAAACCCGCCGCCATGACGCGCTTTTTGAGCTCGCTCGCGCCAATGAGCACCGCGTTCTCGTCGAAGGCGCAAGCATTCACCACTCGCCGGGTCAACGGATTTAGAGGATTGTGCTCGAAAATGAACAAGGAGCCGCCGGGCTTCGTCACGCGATGAAGATCGCAAAGGATGCGATGATGCTCCGCTTGTGGAATATGATGAAAGACGCAAGCCGAGAAGACGAGGTCGACGCTCGCGTCGCGCAAGGGCATCGCGCCCGTCTCGCTCAAGGCGACGAACTTCGCCATCCCCGGATAACGGCGTTCCGCGATCTCAAGGCTTTTCCCGGAGACATCCGCACCGATGAGCTCGGCATCCGGAAACTCCTTGCGCAAATGCGGCAACGAGCCGCCCACGCCGCAACCGAAATCGAGAAGCTTGGAAATGCCGGGTGGCGCACCTGCCCCGCCAAGATGGCGGCGGGTGTCGGCGGCCTTATAGGCCGCGAAGAACTCCGGCCCTTCGCCACTCGCGGCGAGCACGCCTGCGTGAAGCTGCTCATACTCCTGCGCGAAGCGGTCAAATTCCTGTTCGAGCATATCGGGAATTTCCGGCTGATATCGCGAACGAACACACCCTTGACGAGGCCAAGCTCGCTGCGGCCGCAGGCTAGGGCTTCACCCGCACCCGCTTGCCACGAAAGCCCCTACCGAACAACAGGCCAATGCCGGTAGGATGGGGCACCTGAGCACCGCGCTTTTGCGTCGAGCTCGGAGCGCAACGGCGCAGGGCTGTGAACCATGTTTTACCGCGAAACCGGCCAGTTCAAGACGAGTTACGCGGCCGACATGGCCGTCTTCCCGATCCGTCAGGATCGAATAGGGATTGCCCTCATCCTGGCACTCGCCGGGATCGGCTTACCTCTTCTCGGCTCGCCCTTTTTCCTCGACGTGATCATGGTCCCCTTCCTCGTCCTGTCGCTCGCCACGATCGGGCTCAACATCCTCACCGGGTATACGGGGCTGTTGTCGCTTGGGACGGGAGCGTTCATGGGCGTCGGCGCCTTCGCCTGCTACAAGCTCACCACAGCATTTCCGCAAGCGAACATTCTCGTCTGGGTCCTTGCTTCCGGCGTGTTCTCGGCACTCGCCGGCACCTTCTTCGGCCTGCCCTCGTTGCGCATCAAAGGCTTCTACCTCGTCGTCGCGACGCTCGCCGCTCAATTTTTCCTGCAATGGGTGTTCACCCGCATGGCCTGGCTCGTCAACTACAACACCTCAGGCGCGATCGAAGTGCCGCTGCGCACGCTTTTCGGCGTTCCCATAACGGGAGCGACCGCGTCACCCCTCGCCCGCTACTACGCCACGCTCGGCATCGTCGTATTCCTCACCCTCATAGCCTCAAACCTCGTGCATGGCCGCATCGGCAGGAATTGGATGGCGGTTCGCGACATGGACATCGCGGCCGAGCTCATGGGCATCAAGCTCCTGCCGACCAAGCTCCTCGCATTCGCGGTGTCCAGCTTCTACTGCGGCGTCGCGGGCGCGATGCTGGTGTTCTTCTGGCAAGGCAGCGCCGAGCCCGAGGTGTTCTCGGTCGAGCAATCCTTTCAGGTTCTTTTCATGGCGATCATCGGGGGCCTCGGCAGCCTCATCGGCTGCTTCTTCGGCGCGGCACTGATCTACACGCTTCCGATCCTGCTGCGCGCAACCCTCCCCGCCATCGGCCTCGATGTGACGCCAGCAACCGTCGAACAGCTCACTTTCGTGATCACCGGCGCGCTCATCATCCTTTTCCTCGCGCTCGAGCCTCATGGCCTCGCGCGCCTTTGGGCCACGGGGAAACAGAAGCTCAGGACCTGGCCATTTCCGTATTAGATGCGACTATGTCTCGCTGAAACGAGAAAATAGTCCAATTTGCGTCAACGCCGAAGGCGGGCGCTAATTGCACGCCAGCGCTAATCATTCCCCTCCCCCTGCGAAGCGGCGGGAAGGGTACGGGTGGAGGCAGCGCCGCGTCAAAAAACGATGGGCGCTGGCCGCGCGCCGAGCGTATCCCACTCCTCATGAGGCTCTCGCGCTTCATCAGCCCCCCAACCGTAGCCTCCCCGCTACTCGCTTCGCTCGCGCGGGGAGGGGCAGGCAGACGCAGGCCCGAGGAAGAGGTGAATTTCTATGCCTGATTGCGACGACCATAGCGTGGATCAAGCCTCACGGCCGCACGGTGTCACTTCGTGCGGCCATCCGCGCCTACTTCCCTTCCTCCGGAAAACCGTAGATGGCCGGTGCGAAATCTGATCGAAACTCGGCCGTGACGCGAAAGGGCTCAGCTGAGCTGCTCGGTATCGCCGCGAATGGCGCCACGGCGCTGTCCCGACTTGGACAATCTTTGAAGCCCAAGCCAGACCTCGATCGAGCAAGGAGGAGCGACCCCTTTAAACGCCCTGAATAAAGAATCAGCTTCGCGATTGCGCTAGCAGCGTCCCGAGGTTGGTCGCCTGTGGCGACATGACGAAGGGCGCTTGTGGAGAGAGGTCAAGCCTGAACGGATTACCCGGCAGGCGTTCCTTCGTCCGTATGATCGCGAGCACCGCGGGAGCGCACTCCCAGTTTCCGCCTCGAATATTGTTAGTCGGGTCGTAGCTCTGCGCCGAATAAAGATAGCATAGCGAAACGTTGCGATGGCTCTGATCGGGCGCCAACGCTTCGTCCACTTTCCAGCGACCCAGCGTGATGATCCGGCTGCCGGGATACCAAAGATAGCTTTTACCATCCGGGGCATTGTATTCGACTTGGGTCCCATGGCTTCTGTCATATGTCATACGCGTAAAGTTCGAAATATATGCATGTACTTTCGCGCTCGACGAAGCCATCTCAATATATCGCCGGGCCTGCTCCAGCCTTTCGGGCGATGGAGGCGCTACGTTCGGCCCGGATGCATTCTGTGCAAAGACGTCGTTACGAATTGAGAACAAGGCGGTTGCGAGCGCGACCAGCACGACCGCGCCACGGAGGGACGATATAGGATCCGCCATGAAGCCCTCCCTCGAAACGATCAATCCCAAATCCCAAGGCTTGGAACATGTTCGGGAAAAATGAAGCCGCCTTTTTAGAAAAAAGCTCGTGCAATTAGAGCATGGCGACTGACGGCGCTCACGTCAACTTGGTCTGAGTGCGAGTTGTTGGACAGCTGCACGCGTCACAATTTCAAGGAGACGCTAACCTCACGCTGCTTCCGCTATCGGCCCAGCAAGGTCGGTCCCCGACTGTGAGCTCGAAACCGTGTCGCTCCGAACGACGATATTTTCGAGTTATCGATCGCCGCTCACGGCGTCTTCAATAATCGCTCGATGTAATCGAGCTCGTCCTGGGCACGCGAGGTGTCGCCGAGACGACGGCGCAATTCCTGGAGAATTTCGCGTGCCCGTTCGGCCACATTGCCTTGCAGGCCGTTCCTCCCATAACCCGAGCCGTTATCCTGGTCCTCGGCCCCATACTCGTCCTCGGCGCGATCGACACCACGGCCAAGCGGATCGGCGCCGCCTCGTGCCATGCGCGAACGGCCACGGCCCCGCCCGTCCTGGCCTTGCTGGCCACCTTGCTGCTGTTGCTGCTGGGCGAGCTGATCGTTCAGCGCGTTCATGCCCTTGCGCATCGCATCTATGGCGCGGCCTTCCGACCCCGTGGCACCTGCCGCATCTCCCTCGCCGAGCGCGCCTTCCGCGTCCTGCATTTCGCGACCCGCATCGCCGAGGCTCTTCGTCGCTTCGTCCGAGCCCATCTTGCCGAGTTTGCGCCCAAGCTCCTGGAGGCGCTGTCGGAGCCGCTGCTGGCGTTCCGAAAGGCCGCCCAGCCCCTCGCCATCGCCCTGACCTTGGCCCTGCTGCGCCTGCTCCTGCCCTCCCTGGCCCTGCTGATCCTGCCCCTGTTGATCCTGGCCCTGTTGACCCTGCTGACCTCGCTTTCCCTGCTTTTGCTGGCCTTGCCGCTGCCCGGGTTGCTGCTTGCCGGACTGATGCTGGCGATCGGCCGATTGCGTGTCGTCCCTGAGCTCCAGCTCCTTGCGAAGGAGCTCGCTCATCTCGTCGAGCGCCTGCTCTTCCTGGCTCAATTGCTGGTCCTCGGCACTGTCCTGCTCGCCTTCCGCAGTCTGCAGATTGTCGAGAAAATCCTTGAGTTGGTCGAGCATGCGCTGGGCACGATCACGTTCGCCGTTTTTCGCCATCTCGCCGAGTTTGTCGAGCAGGGATTGGAGGTCGCGTTCGCTCAGCATCTTCATGTTGCGATCGGCGCGTCGCGAATTCGGATTCTCTTTCGCACGCTCGGCGAGCTCGCGAACATAGCGGTCGAGCGCCTGGCGCAGCTCGGCCATGCGCTGCTCTATCTCTTCCTTGGAGGCGCCGTTCTCGAGCGCATCCTTCAGGGCGTTCTCGGCCGCGCGCAGCGCGTCGAGCGCTCGTGTTGGGCCATTGCCTTCGACGACGAGGGCGAGCTCCCACAAATTGTCGACCACATCACGCAGCTGATTGTCGTTCACGGCCGAGGACAGGCTCTTCGTGATCGATCTGAGGCTCACATAAATGCCGGCTTCCCGCATGAATTTCTCAGGCGCGATCATCAACGCGTAAAGGGCCTCGAGCACCTGGGAACGGTTGTCCGCGTCGAGCGCGAGATTGCGGCGCTGCTCCACGAGCGCGCGCGCCAATGGCTTGGTGAATGGGTGCGCCGGCAGCGTAAGGGTCACTGGATCACTCGTGCCCTCGAGCCCCGCTTCGTCCTTGGCGGCGAGTCGCAGCGTCACATCCGCGCCGGCCCAGGGATGCGAAGAAAGGTCGAAGGTGTCGCGCGCCGGCGGCGAACCGGGCCGGTTCGTGGGCGGCGGCAAATTGGCAATCGGCGGGTCGACCAAAGGATGTCCGTTCGCCATCGGGCGGCCATGCCAGCGGGGTTCGGCGAAGCGGGTCTCGACGGACGCGATGCCGTATTCGTCCGCGCCTTCATAGCTCAGCGTCACGGTTCCGCGAATGTTGGTCTTCGGCTCGCCGACAATCCGGATCGTCGGCGGCTCGTTCGGGATCGACGCGATCGAGAGCCGCATCTCGTGCGGCCCTCCGGTGACGGTGACGGCGCCGTCCCCGGTGATTCGCCACCGCGTCTCGCTCACGCCCGCGGACGCGCTCGTCTGCTGTTGCGGTTTGAGCGCCGCGGTTGGTTGCGCCGCGACGCGCGAACCCTCAGGCCAGCGCAGCACCAAGGTCGACCCGACCGGCGCCCGCAATTCGAGCCCGCCATCCTGCGACTTGGCGAAGTCGATCACCAGAGGCGGCATGCGCGTATAGGTCGGCGGATCGATCCAGCCATCGATTCGTCCCTCGACCGAAGTTGCGCCTGAAAGCCGCGGATCGAGTGCCCCGGCAACCTTTCCGAGGCGATCGGGGCCGGCGGCAAAATAGGCGGCCACCAAAAGGAGGAGCGGCGCCGTTCGCAAGGCGTAGCGGTCGCGCGCCACCAGGCCGGGACGCGGCCAGGCGACCCGCGCGGCTGCCAACGCGGATCGCAAACGCCGGCGATGCGCCTCCCAGAGCAGGCGAGTCGCGCCATCGGCTCCGCCCGTCCCGAGCTGATCGGCCCAGGCGCTCGCAATCCCATGCTTCGCGTTGGAATCACGATCGATCCGGCGCAGCTTGTCCGCGTGCGCCGGTGGAACGATCAGGGCGAGCGGAACGAGCGATGCGAGAGCGGCCACGGCGAAAGCCGCCAAGGCGACGAGCCGCGCCCAGAAAGGCAGGGTCGCGAAGGCGTCGAGCCAGGAGGCCGCAAGGAAAAGCGCGGCGACACCAAGGGGTGGCACAAGCGCCGGCCAAAGCCGCTCCCACCAAAGGGCAAGTCCGGCGCGCATCGACAGACGCGACAGGCCGCGGTCCAGCACTGCGTCGTCAGAGGCAGGCGTCATGGGCGCGGATTGCGTCGATGGCTCGTGCAAAGCCTCACTCCAATGCCCCACGCATAAAGTAGCACAGATCACGTTTTTGGCGAGGGCCTTCGCCACCACGCTTGCTACTAGCGATATTCCGAAACTTCGTCCGATCGCTCATGGCAAGGCATGACGCGCCCGCCTTTCATGCAAGCGGCACATAAGTTGCGCTATCCCCGCCTCCGATCTCCCGATGGAATCATACCAACTCGATTGGTGCGTAATGCCCGGCGGCCATGGCCAAGCGTCGGTCGCGGGTCAGTAGCGTGGCGTCAAGCGCCTCGGCCAACGCGACATAAGCGACGTCATAGGCCGTAAGATTGTGCCGCAAACCCCAAATTCGCGGCAAAATGAAATCGTGAGGATGGCGCCGCAGGGGAAGTCCGCCAAGTCGAAAAGGGCGATCTCCCCGCGATCGTGATCTATTTGCCCTTTCGTCGTCAAGCGCCGAAGGACTTGCGCGACTTCAACATCGATCAAATGAGGCGCGTGCAATCTTTGGTGAGGACCAATAACCGACTTCCACATCTGGGGCTGCGGGAGTTCCGAGAAGAACCTCGAGCAGAGCCGAAGCGTCGACGACGATCACGCCCGATCGCGCTGCGCACGAACGGCATCGACGGTCGCAAGAGAAGGCACTGTTCTAGCGCGGCTGCGGAGCCGTGCCCTCAACTCATCGACTGTCGGCCGTTCCGCCACCTGGCGAATTCCGTCGAGCAAATAGTCAGACAAGGACATCCCGGCCAACGCCGCGGCAGACTTGAGCCGCCGATGCAATCATCCGGCACGTTGCGGATTTGAATCATTCTGCTCATGCTGAAAACGTAAAAACATGTGTATACATGTCACATCACATATTGCCCACGTCTTCAGGGACTTCGTAAAACGTCGGGTGCCGGTATATTTTCGAATTCGCCGGGTCGAAAAGCATGTCCTTCTCGCCCGGATCGGAGGCTTTGATGGCGCTCGAAGCCACGACCCAGATCGACAGCCCCTCTCCGCGCCGGGTATAGACGTCGCGGGCATTCTGCAGCGCCATTTCCGCATCGACCGCGTGCAGGGATCCGACATGGCGATGGCTCATGCCTCCGCGCGAGCGGATGAAGACCTCGAAGAGCGGCCAATTCGCTTCTGTCATCTCGAACGTCCCGTTTTCCGAAATCAAAGCCCAACAGCTCGCAACACGAGCTTCATTCCGCTGCCAGCTTGGCTGCCTCTTCGTCCGCGCGGCGCTTCGCCGCGTGCGCCAGCGCCGCCTCGCGAACCCAGACGCCCTCGGCATGAGCTTTGCGCCGCGCCCGCATTCGGTCCTTGGAGCAAGGGCCATTGCCCGCGAGCACCTGGCGGAATTCTTCCCAATCGATCGGCCCGAAATCGAAATGGCCGCTCGCCTCGTTCCATTTCAGCTGGGGATCGGGAAAAACGAGGCCCAAGGCATGGCCCTGCGGCACCGTCGCGTCCACGAATTTCTGCCGCAGGTCGTCATTGGAGAAACGCTTGATCTTCCACCGCATCGAAGCGTCGGAATGCTGGCTCTCCTTGTCGGATGGGCCGAACATCATCAGCGAAGGCCACCACCAGCGATCGAGCGCGCCTTGCGCCATCGCCTTCTGCTCCGCCGTCCCGCGCGCGAGCGTCGACATGATTTCGTATCCTTGGCGCTGGTGAAAGCTCTCCTCCTTGCAGATGCGGATCATGGCGCGCGCATAAGGGCCATAGCTGCAGCGGCAAAGCGGGATCTGGTTCATGATCGCGGCGCCATCGACGAGCCAGCCGATCGCGCCGATATCGGCCCAGGTGAGCGTCGGATAATTGAAAATGGAGGAATACTTCGCCTTGCCCGCAAGAAGCTGCTCGACAAGCTCCTCGCGTGTGACGTCGAGCGTCTCGGCGGCGGCGTAAAGGTAAAGGCCGTGGCCGCCTTCGTCCTGTACCTTGGCGAGCAGCGCGGCCTTGCGCCTCAAACTGGGCGCTCTCGTGAGCCAATTGCCTTCAGGCAACATGCCCACGATCTCGGAATGGGCGTGCTGGGAGATTTGCCGCACGAGCGTGCGACGATAGGTGGCAGGCATCCAATCGTTCGGCTCGATCTTCTCGTCGGCATCGATACGCGCCTGGAAGCGCGCTTCGCGCTCGGCGTCTTCCGCTGATGTCGGATGTGCGTCGATGCTGTTTAGACCCTGCGTATACATCGACCGTTCCTCGGGCCGCGCGCCCGCCCATCATCGTGACGGTCAAGGTGCTGCCGCCAGGGCGCGTATGGTAGCATATAGGTAGAAGCGCGTGAAATTCACGCAGGCGATCATGTGAGGAAGGTGTCAGCTTCCTTCACCACCGATGACCTCGTAAAGTTCACGCGCGAGCGTGAAGGAGCCGCGCTTCTCGGCGCCTGATTTGACGCGCACCACGGTCGTTGCGTGCGGGAGTGCGAGGGTCAGTACATCGCCCGCACGCAATTTACGGGCACCGTCGGTCACGCGCCTGCCGCCCACCCGCACATGCCCTTGCTCGACCAGAGTTTGAGCGAGCGAGCGCGTCCGCGCGAACCGCGCAACCACGAGCCATTTGTCGAGGCGCTGGCTGCCGAGCTCGGCCATTCAGCGCTTCACATCCTTCATCGCTGCCCCTCCTCCTCCATTTGCGCCTTGAGGGCCATGAGCTTGGCGAAGGGGTTGTCAGGGTCGATCGCCTTTTGCGCCCGTTTGTCGGGACGCGGCTTGGCCGAAAGCGTGCGCGCGCCCACGTCATGCTTCGCCCCATCCGCTCCAAGCTCGGGGCGAGTGCCATGGCGCTTGTCTTTCCGCGGCGGGCGGCCGGCGCCTCCCGCACGCTCATGGCGTCGAGGCCGCCCTCCTTCGCGAGGCCGGTCGTCGGGGGCCGCTTTCTCGGAACCCCCGGTTGCCGCGGCGCTCGGCGGTCCGCCCGCGCTCGCGCCACGCTCGTGCTGTCGCCGACCGTGTCTCTCGCCGGCGCTCTGTGCTTGTGCCTGATGGCGGTGTCGGGGATGTGCGGCTCGCTGCTGGCGCCAAACCTCGATCATCTCACTTTCGGCCGCGGCCGGCTCTATCTGTGCTGTAACTGCGTCCTGCGCGGCTTGCACCACGCCCTCGCTTTGCCCCTCGGGCTTTTCGCTCGCCGCGGAAGACACCTCGCCGGCAGACGTGACTTCTCCTGCCTCCGGCATCTCCGCTCGTGCACTTCCCGCTTCCACATGAACGGGCTCCGCCGTCGCGTTGTCCGCCGACTGCGCGGTGGGAGCGATGGTTTCCGAGGCAAGGCTCTCGTCGGCCCCGTTTCCGATCGGGGACGAGGCGGCAAGCTCGGGACCGGACGGCGCGACCGGCCCGCCGGTTCCATCCACTCCGGAAACGATGCCGGGAAGAAAGGGCTCGTCATCGCTCGCGCCAGGATCGGAAATGTTGCCAGAAGCCGAAACCGCATCCGAGATCGCTTCCGTCCTCGCAGAGGCCGTATCGGGCGCTGCCTGCGCCTGGGGGGGCGCCGCGAGCGTGACCGTGATCGCGGGACCGGCGCGCTTCGTGGCCACGTATCCGAGAGAGGTCAGGATTGCCGAGAAATCCTCACCGGCGCAGCCGGCAAGCGACGTCATTTGTCCGGTAACCACAAAGCCGTCGCCATCGGCAGCGCCAGGCGGCGGCGTTCCCTGGGTGATACCCGGCCGGTATTGAACGGCGGGCCTGATGATATCGGCGAGCCTTTCGAGAATATCGACCCGCACGGCCCTTTCGCCGCAAAGCCTGAAGCCCGCGACGCGATAGAGCGCTTTTGGAGCTTCCGCATTTGCCGGAAACGACGTGCGGCCCGACGAAGCAAACTGCAGGATCGAATCGAGCCCGACGAGCTCGGCCTCGCCATGCTTCAGGGCGTAAAGCTGTGTCGCCAACGCCCGTGGCGAGGGCTTGAGCAAAGCCGGAAGGTAGATGTGGTAGGCGCCGAAGCGAACCCCGAGCGCGCGCAGCTTCGCGCGACTTTCCTGGTCGAGCGTCCTCATGTCTTGCGCGACGCGGGAACGGTCGAGGACGCCGAGCGCCTCGCTCACCTGATAGGCGATGCCACGCGCAACGCCCGTGAGATCGGGCGGGTTTTCGAGCGCAAACAGCGGGCCGAGCAGTTTCTCGACTCGCGCCGCGATCCACAGACCGAGGCGCTTGTCGATTTTCTCGCGCGCCGGCGAGGAGATGTGCTCGTCGGCGAGCGCCGCGACGCGTGGCTTGAGGACAGCGTCACCCGCGACGAGCTTGCCGACGACCTCGCCGCGCCAGCGCACGGCGCCGTCGCTTGCGAGCACGATGGCGTCGTCCTTGGCTTCCGCGAAGCGCGCCGCTCGCGTTTCGAATTCGGGAGAGAGCGCTTTGAGCGCCGCGGCGCGCAGCGCCTTGGCGTCAGGCCCGCTCGCTTCGGGCGACAAGGTGAAGCGGAAGCCCTGCAGGCGTCCCGCATCATGACCCTCGACGAGCACGTCGCCCGACGCGGTAATCTCGGCTTCCAGCATCGCATTCTCTTTCAGGCGGCGCATCAGCACGCTCGTGCGTCGATCGACAAAGCGCTGCGCCAGCTTTTCGTGCAAAGCGTCCGACAAACTGTCCTCTACCCGACGCGTCTCGCCCTGCCAATGCTCGGGATCGGTGAGCCAATCGGGTCGGTTCGCCGCGAATGTCCAGGTACGCGTTTGCGCGATGCGCGCCGAGAGCGTGTCGATGTCTCCGTCGGTGCGGTCGACGGCGGCGATCTGGAGCCTCAACCAATCGTCTGGAACGCGCCCCCCACCAGCGAGAAATCCGAAAAGCGTGATCACCATTTCGGCGTGCGCATGCGCCGCGAGCTTGCGGTAATCCGGCAATTGGCAAACCTGCCAAAGCCGCTCGATCTCGGCCGCGGAAGCGGCGCGTTCTCGCACGTTTTTGTCGCGCGCCCCGATTTCGAGCGCAATCACGTCGTCGGCGGCCGGCGCGCGCGCCAGGCCGGGCTCGGGCGGCATCGCGTTGAGGCTCGCTTGAAGCGCATCGAGT
Source organism: Hyphomicrobiales bacterium (assembly GCA_019247605.1). Classification (GTDB taxonomy): domain Bacteria; phylum Pseudomonadota; class Alphaproteobacteria; order Rhizobiales; family Beijerinckiaceae; genus GAS188. Next base: position 62,635 of record JAFBAS010000152.1, on the reverse strand, counting down.
GAAGAAAAATCGAGATCGCCGTTGCGCCACTGAAACCACTCGAGCGCATCGAAGCGATGGTTTTCCAAGGCGTCCACGAGATCGGGCTCGAAAGCCGGGCAACGCCCTGTCGAGCCGAAAGTGCCATCGCGAAGATAGCGCCCCGCGCGACCAGCGACTTGACCCATCTCGGCGGGCGTGAGGCGGCGATGGCGGTGGCCGTCGAATTTGCGATCGGCCGCGAAGGCGACGTGATCCACATCGAGGTTCAAACCCATCCCGATCGCGTCCGTCGCGACGATATAGTCCACGTCACCGGCTTGAAACAACTCCACCTGCGCGTTGCGGGTGCGGGGCGACAACGCGCCGAGCACGACCGCCGCCCCGCCTTTTTGGCGCCGCACGAGCTCGGCAATCGCGTAGACCTCCTCCACCGAGAAGGCCACGATCGCCGAACGCGGCGGGAGCCTCGTGATCTTCTTCTCGCCGGCGAAGCTGAGCTTCGAAAGACGCGGTCGGGTGACCACGTTGACACCAGACAAGAGCCGCTCGACGAGGGGCCGCGCCACGGAAGAGCCGATAATCAGCGTCTCTTGCGCGCCGCGCGCGTGGAGGAGCCGCTCGGTGAACACATGGCCGCGATCGAGGTCGGCCGCGAGCTGGATTTCATCGATGGCGACGAACGGCGCCTCGATGTCCCGCGGCATGGCTTCGACCGTCGCCACCCAATAACGAGGATTTTGCGGCTTGATCTTCTCCTCGCCGGTGACGAGCGCGACGGCATCGGCGCCCGCCTTTTCGACCACGCGGCCGTAGACCTCGCGCGCCAGAAGCCTGAGCGGCAGGCCTATCACGCCCGCGCCATGCGCCAGCATACGCTCGATCGCAAGATGGGTCTTGCCCGTGTTTGTGGGGCCGAGGACGGCGGTCACGCCCTTCGCTCGATCGGCACGCTCAAAGCGCTTGAAGTTCATCGTCATTCGACGCGTTCCTGAACGCGGGCGCCAAGATTGACCCGGCGCGCCACGCCTGTCCCGTCCATCCGTTGGTTTTTCACGAAGGGTTTAATCCGAAGCTTGGCGCCTTTCGGGATCGTCCTTTGGCGAAAACATGGGCGAAACTTCATGTCCGGCAAGCAGCCAGAGGTCCGGCAAGCCAGAGATCCGGCAACCCAGGAGGCCCAAAATTGCAACGCCCCCGCCGAACTTTCGGGAGAACGGCTCGCCCACCCTCCTCATCGCGATGATCTGAGCATGATGGTCGGCGTGCCGCAAGGGGGGAACATGGGCGGAACAGATCGCGCCCGAATCGGTGGTTGAACTCTGAGTCATACTTTGGTGATCGAGTCGAGTCGCTGATTGAAGAGATGTCGAGGGTGTCGCTCTCGGTTCGCGGGCGCCGATTTGATCCCAACACGATCCCGGCGAGTCGAAGGCTTTCATCCCGCTTTCGATTTGCGTGCCGATTTCCGTAGAAGCGCTTTGGATGCGGTCGCGACTTCGGCGTGGGCGTTAAGTGCAGCTGTTCCTGCCTATCTGATTTTGGCCGTGCCGCCCCACCGCGCCGAACGCTTTTCCGCGAAAGAAGCGAGCCCTTCGGCAGCCTCCTTCGATTGGCGTTTTGCGGCATGATGCTCGATGAGGCGATCGAAGGCCTTTTCGTCGATCCTCGCGCCGGCAAGTTCGAGCGCGAGCACCTTCGTCTCGCTTATGGCTTGTGGGCCATTCTCGAGGAAATGATCGATCATTCGGGCACCCGCATTTTCGAGATCGGAGAGCGCCACCACCTCATGGACGAGGCCAATGCGGCGCGCCTCCTCGGCTCCGAAACGCTCGCCGGTCAGCGCATAGCGCCGCAATTGCCGAAGCCCAATCCCCCGGATGAGCTGGGGGAGGATGATCGCGGCGGTCAAACCCCAGCGCACCTCCGAGATCGAGAACATCGCGTTGTCCGCGGCGATGACCACGTCGCGCGCCGCGATGATCCCTGTCCCACCCCCGAAGCACCCACCCTGAACGAGGGCGAGCGTCGGCACGGGCGACGAATTGAGCAGCCGCACGGCCTCGGCGGTCGCGCGCGAGGCGCTGATATTCTCTGTGGGGGATGATTTCGCGACGGCGTCGATCCATTTGAGATCGGCGCCGGCCTGGAAATGCTGGCCATTGCCCCTGATGACGATGAGCCGTAGGCCCGCCATATCCTTCAGCGCATCGGTGGCGCGCAGCAATCCATCGACGAGGCCGCCGTCATACGCGTTGTTGACCTCGGGCCGGTTGAGCACGACGTTCGCGACGCCGCGTTCGTCGATGCCCCACAAGACCGGGCCAGTAGAATTAGATGAGGTCATGCGCCCGCCCGATGATTCCTTGCCGAGAATTTCTGACAAATTGCACTTCCGCTATCGCATTGGTTGCTCTTGCCCAAAAACAGCAAGGGGCGGCACCGGGCCGCCCCTTGCTGGGTTCAGAGCAAATCGCCTGAGGTCAGTCGCACACGCGCTGGCGTACGAAGATCGGATTGCCATAGACGTCGTAGTCGCGCACACGCACGTAATGGCAGGCATAGGCGACCGGCGGAGGCCCCGCGTAATAGGCCGGCGGCGGATAGGGCTGATAAGGCGCGAGCGTGCCTGGCCCCTGATAGGGCGGTGCGGCGAGCGCCGAACCGAGGCCGAGGCCGAGCACGGTGCCGCCGACGACACCGGCCGCCACGGCACCGCCGCAGTTCCAGCAATGCCATTGCGCCTGTGCCGGCGCTGTCGATGCGAGGGACGCGATGCCGAGCGCACCTGCCGCGACGAGAGTAGTTGCCAAAGTTCTCATGGATCTCCCTCAATTTCGACCGATTGGGCGCGATGCGCCGATCAAGCCAAGATGACACGGCTCACGCCATGCGCCGCCTCCCCACCTCGAGCCGCGAATTTCGCCGGCGACTCGAAGGATTCGACGCACATAATTGCCCATTGGGGCTGAATAGCGGCTGAATATAATCGCGCTTGTTCGATGCGATAAAAATCGCGATTTCGCGCTTGCGGAGTTAGCCCTGCGCCGCTTTCTTGGCGATCTCGCGCTTCAAGGCGCGCGCATTGGGCGAAAGCTCGCCTTCCGAGGCCTTGGCCAGGAAGGCATCGAGCCCGCCGCGGTGCTCGACCGAACGCAGCGCGTTGGCGCTGACGCGCAGCCTCACGGAACGCTCGAGCACCTCCGACTGCAAAGTCACGGCGCAGAGGTTCGGCCGAAAGACGCGCTTCGTCTTACGGTTGGAATGGCTTACGAGATGGCCGCCCAACACGGCCTTTCCGGTCAGCTCGCAACGGCGAGACATGGCGGTTCCTTTCTTCGGACAAAATCGAGAGGCATCGCCGTTCCAGACAAGATTCGCAGGCGACAATTCGCTGCGATGGACCGCTGCCTCACCGTAAATTGTGAATGACGTCTTCGGGCGAGGTGTATAGGTGAGAGATGAAAGGCACGTCAAGATTCGCCATGCCGAGATTCGCCCGAAGACGCGCCATTGGGCTTTTCGCCACGGCGGTCGTGCTTCTTGCAGCTCATGGTGAGGCACGATCGGAGGGTCTGAGCGCGGCCTATGCGATCACGCTTGCCGGCCTTTCGGTCGGCGATGCCTCGCTCACCCTTGCCAGCACGGCTGCGACTTACCGCGCCAAGCTCGCCATGCGGCTTTCTGGTATCGCCGGCCTGCTCACTGGCGCGCGCGGCGCGGCGGAGGCGACGGGCTCGCTCGCCGGGGCCCGACCGACGCCCGTCTCCTATGCCATCACCACGACGAACGGCCACGCCGTGCGGACAGTACGAATGGTGCTTCAAGGAGGGACGGTCGCGGGTCTCGAGGTGAAACCGCCAGTCGATGCTTTCGACGATCGCGTCCCCGTGACGGAAGCCAACAAGATCGATGTGCTCGATCCGATCAGCGCGCTCGTGATGCCGGCCCCACGTCCCGAAAAGCCGCTCGATCCATCCGGCTGCGACCGCAAGCTCGCCGTGTTCGACGGTGTGGCGCGTTTCGATGTGACCTTGAGCTATGCGCGAACAGGCAACGCCGCCTTCACCGGCTATTCGGGTCCAGCACTTGTCTGCTCGGCACGCTACACCCCGATCGCCGGCCATCGCACCTCATTGCGCGCCACGAGCTACATGGCCGAGAATCGCGAGATGGAGGTCGAACTTGCGCCTGTCGCCGGCACGCACCTTCTGGTCCCGGTGAAAATTTCGGTACGCACCTTGTTCGGCATGCTCGAAATCGATGCGGTGAGCGCTCGGCCTCGCGCCGACAATTCAGAGGCAAGAACGCCAGGCGCCCAGGCGGGAGCCGAGAAGTGAAAAGATCCGGCGGATTTTCGCCGGCCGTTCCAAGAGCGGTCATCGGGGCGGTCATCCTGGCCACGCCGGCACTTCTCCTCACTCTCACCAGCGCTCGCGCGACTTCGCCGTCGATCAGCGTGACCTATGAAGTGGAATATGACGGGTTGCTCAGCTTGGACGTCGGCCGTGCCACGGTTCAATACACCTCGACAGGCACGGCCTACCAACTCGCCCTCTCGTTTCGCCCGAGTGCCTCGGCGCACTCCTTTGCGGTCGGCCCCGCGCTGGCGCGCACCTCGGGCGCGCTCTCGCCGCAAGGGCTCTCTCCAGCATCGGCCACGCTCGACTATTCGATTCGCTCGCTTTCCGAGACCCGGAACTTCACCTTTGCGGGCGACAGGTTGCAAAGCGTCCGCATCGTCAAGAAAAAGTCCGGCGGATTGTTCAAGGACAGCAGCGCGGTCGCCTACGACCCGCGCTCGCTTCCGGCGTTCACTCCGCTGTCCGATGCCGATCAGAAAGCTGTGCTCGATCCGTTGAGCGCCATGTTCCTGCCGGTCGCGGGCACGAACGGGCTCGATCGCACGAATTGCGACAGGAATCTGCGGATCTACGATGGTCGGCGACGCTTCGATCTCGTCATGAGCTACGTTGGGCTGGTCAAGACGGATGTCGCCGGCGAGGCGCTCACCTGCACCGCCACCTATGTGCCGGTCGCCGGAGAAAGCGTCGAAGGTGATGAATTCAGCACGAAAATGCGCGATTATCGCATTGCGGTCACGCTCGTGCCGGCGCCAGGTTCACATTTCCTCATTCCGGCGCGCATCACCTTGACGGATGCCGGGGGAGCCTCCGTCGCAGAGGCGAAAGCGATCGCGCTTTCCGGCCGGTGAACCACGCCCGGCTCGGCGTGCAAGCCGGATGGGGCGAGCCCCGCTCGGTCGCGCGATTTTGACGATTCCATCAATGCGCCACGAGGGTGCGCCCGAACGTTTCGGATCGGGACGATCGTTGCGTCGGGAAGGGCCAGACGCGCGTCAAATCCTTGCGCCATCGGCGCCAGAATAATGGAAGGCGAAGCGAATCTCGGCCGATCGCAAATTCGCCCGAGGCGCTCGAGTCTCGTTTTCGAGACTTCACAAAACCCTCGGGTCCTGAAGGGACAGGTGTCTCCGAAAGCACTGACCCTTTTTCGTTCTGGCGGGAAATCGCCGATTCGTTTGGCCTGTGTTCTCGTCTGGTGCTCATCGTTACTCGATGAGCGAGCCGAGCGAGGTGGGGCCTGAACGTCTCGCTAACCATCCCCGTCAAAAGCCCGATCCGATGAGCATCAGGGGTTGTCATTTGCCGCGAAGGTGAGCGCGAATCGGAAATGACGATTCGTCTTGGCTTTGTTCACTTCATTCCCCGAAGGTTAATGGGTGAGGCGCGGTTTGCGACCTTCTAGTCAAGGATTGGTTCGCAATTGGCGCGAGCCCCGGTTCTTTCCGTCTCGCCATGGCATTTCGTGATAAAAAAATGGCCGGGCAGTGCCCGGCCATTTGTGACTTCCCGGCTTTGCGCGGCGAGCGGCTACTCGCCCTTGTAGGTGTAGATGTCGCGATCCTTCGTCTCGGGAAGGAGCAAAAGGCCGATCACGAAAGTCATGACCGCGATGGCTATCGGGTACCAGAGCCCGAAATAGATGTCGCCGTATTGCGCCACCATGGCGGCCGCGAGGAACGGCAGGAAGCCGCCGAACCAGCCATTGCCGATGTGGTAGGGAAGCGACATTCCCGTGTAGCGGATGCGTGTCGGAAAAAGCTCGACGAGCATTGCTGCGATCGGGCCGTAAACCATGCCCACATAGGCCATCAAGATGACCAGCAAAAGCACCACCATGGGGCGGTTGATGGCATCAGGGTTGGCGGTCGCCGGATAGCCGACCGCACGAATATTGGTGACGACCGCATCGGTGAAGGCCTTGTTCTTGGCGGCGAACTCATCTCCCATGCCGACGCCGTTGAAGGAGGAAACTTCCTTGTCGCCGATCTTGATCTTCGCCACCGAGCCTGCCGGCGCCGCTTCGTTGTTGTAGGAAACCGAATTTGCCGCCAGCACCGATTTGGCGATGTCGCAAGAGGTACGGAAGGTTGCCGTGCCCACCGGATTGAATTGGAAGGAGCACTCGGCCGGATCGGCGATGACCGTCACCGGCGCGCTGGCGATCGCTGCTTCAAGCGCCGGATTGGCAAAATGCGTGAGCCCCTTGAAGATCGGGAACAAGGTGAGCGCTGCGAGCAGGCAGCCGGCGAGAATAATGGGCTTGCGGCCTATTCTGTCGGAAAGCCGCCCGAACACGACGAAGAAGATGGCGCCGATGACGAGCGCGATCCCGACCATCACGTTAGCGTCGACGAGATTGACCTTGAGCGTGTTGAGAAGAAAGAAGAGCGAGTAAAATTGGTTGCAATACCAGACGACCGCCTGCCCCGCGGTGCCTCCAAGCAGCGCCAACAAGGCGATCTTGGCGTTCGACCAGCGCCCGAAGGCTTCCGAAAGCGGCGCCGTCGAATGTGTGCCCTCTTCCTTCATTTTTCGGAAGGCGGGTGATTCCTGCAATTGCAGGCGGATCCAGACCGAGATCGCAACCAGGATCGCGGAAATGAGGAACGGATAACGCCAGCCGATGCGAGCGAAATCCGCTTCGCCCATCGACAGGCGCGTTATGAGAATAACCGCGATCGAAAGCGCAAGGCCAAGCGTCGCGGTCGTCTGTATCCAAGAGGTGTAGTTGCCGCGCTGGCCATGAGGCGCGTGCTCCGCGACATAAGTCGCCGCTCCCCCGTATTCACCGCCGAGCGCGAGCCCTTGAAGCAGGCGCAGCGTGATCAGGATGATGGGTGCGAGCGACCCGATGGAAGCATAACTCGGCAGGACGCCGACCAGAAATGTCGAAAGTCCCATGATTACGATGGTGATCAGGAAGGTGTATTTGCGGCCCACCAGATCCCCGATCGGCCCGAAGACCAGCGCCCCGAGCGGGCGAACCAGGAAGCCCGCCGCGAATGCGAGGAGCGCGGCGAGTGTTTTCCCCGTCGCGCTCAACGGCGTGAAGAATTGCGCGCCGATGAAGGCGGCGAGCGTGCCGTAAAGGTAGAAATCGTACCATTCGAAGACCGTGCCCAGCGAAGAAGCGAAGATCACCTTCTTTTCGGCGGGCGTCATCGGGCGGACTTCCATGTCGGAGCCCGGCGTCATGGCGGTAACGCTCATGGATCTGTCCCTTCATCTGAAGCGGCGACGAATCGCGGCCCTTTTCAGGCGATTGTGAGACAATTCGCGTTCGCTGTCCATCAACTCCAGGGTGAACGAGAGAAAGGCGGACGACACAGACGCTCAGCCGGCCTGGCCCCGCCCTCGATCCCGGGTTCACGATTGTGATAGGAGAACCGTGAAGAGGGGGAGCGGCGAGGCACGGAAACTATCGCAATCGAGTCGGATATGTCGCTTGTCGTGAAAATCTGCGGACTTTCGACGCAAAGCTCGGTCGAAGCGGCGGTGGATGCCGGCGCCGACATGGTCGGCTTTGTCTTCTTTGAGAGAAGTCCGCGCCATGTCTCGCTCGGAAAGGCTTGTGAACTCGGCAAGAGCGCACGCGGGCGCGCCGCCATCGTGGCGCTCACCGTCGATGCGGATGAAAGCACGGTCTGTGACATCATCGATGCGTTGCGGCCCGATCTCCTCCAATTGCACGGTGGAGAGCCACCGGAGCGGATCGAGTATTTGCGCGCGAAGTTCAAGGTTCCGCTGATGAAAGCAGTCGGCATTGCGGGCCGCGCGGATCTCGAGGCGGCAAGAAAATACGTCAATGCCGACAGGATTCTCATCGACGCCAAGGCGCCGGCTGATGCGGCACATCCGGGCGGGAACGGGTTCGCTTTCGATTGGCGTTTGCTCGAGGACTTTGTGACGCCTGCGCCGTTCATGCTTTCGGGAGGGCTCGATGCGAGCAATGTCGGCGAGGCCATCCGGGTCGCGCGACCGGGCGGTGTCGACGTCTCTTCTGGCGTAGAGCGCGCGCCCGGCCTAAAAGATGAGGCCATGATCGCAGCCTTCGTTCGCGCCGCCCGCGCCGCCGCGGCTTGAGGTAACGCAGGAGAAGCCTTTGTCCGTCGTGGCGAAGCCGAATTCATTTCGATCAGGCCCCGACGAACGTGGCCGCTTCGGCGTGTTCGGCGGTCGTTTCGTGGCCGAAACCTTGATGCCGCTCGTGCTCGATCTCGAACACGCCTACACGCAAGCCAAGGCGGATCCGAGCTTTCGCGCCGATATGGGCTCCTTCCTCAGGCACTACGTCGGCCGCCCGAGCCCCCTCTATTTCGCCGAGCGCCTGACGGCGCATCTCGGGGGAGCAAAGATCTATTTGAAGCGCGAGGAGCTGAATCACACCGGCTCGCACAAGGTGAACAACGTCCTCGGCCAGATCCTGCTTGCGCGTCGCATGGGCAAGACGCGCATCATCGCGGAGACAGGAGCCGGCCAGCACGGCGTCGCCACCGCGACCTTATGTGCGCGTTTCGGCCTCGAATGCGTCGTGTATATGGGCGCCGTCGATGTCGAGCGCCAAAAGCCCAATGTGACCCGCATGAACATGCTCGGTGCCGAAGTCGTTCCCGTGCAATCGGGCTCACGCACATTGAAGGACGCCCTCAACGAAGCCTTGCGCGATTGGGTCACCAACGTCGCCGACACCTTTTATTGCATCGGTACGGTCGCAGGCCCTCACCCTTATCCGATGATGGTGCGCGATTTCCAAAGCGTGATCGGCGATGAGGTGCGCGAACAGATCGAGGAAGCGGAGGGACGCTTGCCCGATTCGCTCATCGCCTGCATCGGCGGCGGCTCGAACGCCATGGGCCTTTTTCACCCCTTCCTCGACGAACCGGAGGTTGCGATCTACGGCGTCGAGGCCGCCGGCCACGGCATCGCGAGCGGGCTGCACGCCGCATCGCTCACCGGTGGAAGGCCCGGCATCCTGCATGGCAACCGAACCTATCTGTTGATGGATCAGGATGGTCAGATCACCGAGGCGCATTCGATATCGGCCGGGCTCGATTATCCGGGCATCGGCCCCGAGCATGCCTGGCTGCACGAGGCCGGTCGCGTGACTTACCTCTCCGCGACCGATGAGGAGGCGCTCGAAGCTTTCCAGCTTCTTTCGAGGCTCGAGGGCATCATCCCGGCCCTCGAGCCGGCCCATGCGCTCGCGCGCGTCATCGAGCTCGCGCCGAAGCTGCCGAGCCGTCATGTAATGGTCGTCAACCTCTCGGGCCGCGGCGACAAGGACGTGCCTCAGGTCGCCGAAATTCTCGAGAAGCGCCGCACATGACGACGCGCCTTTCCGCTCGTTTCGAGCAATGCCGCGCGAGCGAGCGCGCCGCGCTCGTGACTTTCGTCACAGCGGGGGATCCTGACCACGCGACTTCGCTCGAGATCGTAAAGGCCCTGCCGGAAGCGGGAGCCGACATCATCGAGCTCGGCATGCCTTTCACCGATCCGATGGCGGATGGCCCGGCGATTCAGGCCTCGGGCTTGCGAGCGCTCAAGGGAGGAGAAACGCTCGTGAAGACGCTCGCGCTGGTGCGCGATTTTCGCGAGCACGACCGCGAGACGCCGATCATCCTGATGGGATATTACAACCCGATCTACATCCACGGCGTCGCGCGTTTTCTCGACGACGCGAAGGCGGCGGGGGTCGATGGTCTCATTGTGGTCGATTTGCCCCCCGAAGAAGATGACGAGCTCTGCCTGCCGGCGCTCGAGTCCGGCCTCGCCTTCATCCGCCTCGCGACGCCCACCACCGACGAGAAGCGGCTCCCCAAGGTGCTCGGGAACACCAGAGGTTTTGTTTATTACGTCTCGATCACCGGCATCACGGGGGCCGCGACTCCCGATTTCGGTGCGGTCTCGGCCGCGGTGTCGCGGATCAAGCGCCACACGCCCCTCCCGGTCGCGGTCGGCTTCGGCGTCAAGACGCCCGAACATGCCGCGGCGGTCGCCGAAGCCGCGGACGCGGTCGTGATCGGCTCCTCGCTCGTCGAAGCGGTCCGGACTTCGCTCGACGGGCAAGGGCGCGCCACGTCCGAAACGGTCGATGCCGTCGCAAATCTCGTGCGCGCTTTGGCGAAAGGCGTCGCGGCCGTGCGCAAGGCGGCGGCTTAGAGCATCGCGCGAGGCGTTTTTCGCCTGATCGGGCCAACGCGACGAAGCTGGAGGGTTTTCGAGGCATCGTGCTATATCGCGAATTGACCCTCTCCGCCTTCAGGCGGTGAAACGCGATGGATGGGCCGATGAACTGGATCACCACGGTGGTGCGTCCCAAGATCCGCAGCCTTCTGCGGCGGGAAACCTCCGAGAACCTTTGGATCAAATGCCCGGAGACGGGTCAATTGGTCTTCCACAAGGATGTGGAAGCCAATCTCTGGGTCATCCCCGGCTCTAATCATCACATGCGCATCACGGCCGCGCAGCGCCTGTCGATCACGCTCGATCCAGGTTCGCAAGAGGATGTACCCTTGCCCGAGGTGCCCGTCGATCCGCTCCGATTCCGCGATTCGAAACGCTACTCGGAGCGCCTCAAGGAGGCGAAGGCGAAGACAGGCCTTCAGGATGCGGTCAAGGTCGTGCACGGTACCCTCGAGGGCATGCCGGTAACGATCGCCGTTCAGGATTTCCATTTCATGGGCGGCTCGCTCGGCATGGCTGCTGGCGAGGCGATCATCACCGCGGTCGACGCGGCGATCGCACGGCGCACCCCGCTCATTCTGTTTGCGAGCGCCGGCGGAGCGCGCATGCACGAGGGCATCTTGTCGCTTATGCAAATGCCGCGAACCACCGTCGCCGTCCGCAGACTGCGCGAGGCGAGGCTGCCTTATCTCGTGGTCCTGACAGATCCGACGACCGGCGGCGTCACCGCTTCCTATGCGATGCTGGGCGATGTGCACATCGCCGAGCCAGGCGCCCTCATCGGCTTTGCCGGTCCGCGCGTCATCGAGCAGACCATTCGCGAGAAGTTGCCGGACGGCTTTCAAAAAGCCGAATACCTCAAGCAGCACGGCATGGTGGACATGGTCGTGCCGCGCGCCGAAGTGCGGGCGACGCTCGGCCGGCTTTGCCGCCTGCTGATGCACGCGCCGAAACTCGCGGCCATGCCCGTGGTCGAGGAGCAGGCGCTCGCGAACGTTGCCGAATAGGACCTTCGCCCTCGCGTAACTTTTGCGCCGATCCCATCGTGGCGCATAGGCCGTCCGACTTGCGCAGCCGCGCCAGCGCGCTATTCAAATTTGAAATTCGCAAAAGCGAGGCGAAACCGCGCCGGGCCGCCATGAAGCAATCGTCGGATGTCGTGCTGCAGCGTCTTCTGGAACTGCATGCGCGCAAGCTGGACCTTTCCTTGGGGCGGCTCGAGCGCTTGCTCGGCGCGCTCGGCGATCCGCATTTGCGCTTGCCGCCCGTCATCCATGTGGGCGGGACGAACGGCAAGGGTTCGACAGTCGCCTTCATGCGAGCAACGCTCGAGGCGGCGGGCCTCGCGGTCCATGTGCACACCTCTCCGCATCTCGTGCGCTTTCACGAGCGCATACGGCTCGGCCGCAAGGATGCGCCCGGCGAGCTCGTGGGGGAGGAAGAGCTCGTCGAGGCGCTGGAACGCTGCGAGCGCATCAACGCGGGTGGCGAGATCAGCTTTTTCGAGATCACGATGGCGGCAACCTTCCTGCTCTTCGCCCGCCATCCGGCCGATGTGACCTTGCTCGAGGTCGGTGTCGGGGGACGCGGCGACGCCACCAACGTGGTTCGCACCCCTGCCGCCACCGTGATCACCTCGATCGGGCTCGATCACCAGGAATGGCTCGGCTCGACACTCGAAGAGATCGCGCGCGAGAAGGCCGGCATTTTCAAGCGGGGTGCGCCCGCCATCATCGCGCCGCAAGACTACCCGGAAGCCGAATTGGTCCTGCGGCGCGAAGCGCAGAGAAGCGCCTCGAAGCTCGTGCTCGGCGGGGAGGATTTCCACGTCCGGGAGGAAAATGGCCGCCTCGTCTTCGAGGATGATGCAGGCCTCCTCGATCTGCCGCTGCCGCGCCTGCCTGGCCGCCATCAGCATATCAACGCCGCAACCGGCATTGCGACCTTGCGAACCGCCAAGCTGGCGACGCTCACCGCCAGCCATTTCGAAAGCGGCCTTCGCTCGGCCGAATGGCCGGCGCGACTGCAACGCCTTACCCGAGGCAAGCTCGTCGCGTTGATTCCCCAGGGGGCCGAGCTCTGGCTCGATGGCGGTCACAATCCGGATGGCGGACGCGTGCTCGCCGCCGCGATGGGCGATCTCGAGCACCATTCACCCCGCCCTCTCGTCATGGTTGCCGCGATGCTGTCCACCAAGGATACGGCGGGCTTCCTTCGGCCCTTTCACGGGCTCGTATCGCAGCTTCTCGCGGTGCCGATGGCGGCGAGCACGGCGGGCCGACCTTCGCGGGAAGTCGTCGAATTCGCTCGTGAGGCGGGGCTCAAGGCCGAGGAAGCGGCGAGCATCAAGGCGGCGCTTCAAAAAATCGCGGCGCGGGCGTGGGAAGTTCCTCCCCGCATCCTTCTTGCCGGCTCGCTTTACTTCTCAGGAGAGGTGCTTTCCGCTAACGGTACCCCGCCGCGGTGAAAGAAACATGGCGGATGAAGGGAAGCGTCCCTCGCGAATGACGCAAGCAAAAACCGGCGGGCTTTTGGCCCGCCGGTTTGTTCGCTCAAGGCGAGAAGGGCTTACCAGAACTTATAGTTCACGCCGGCTCGAACGATGTTGCCGGAGGTGTCGTTGTGTCGGCTGCTCGTGAGGATGAACGGCGTCAGCACCGAGTTCGTGTTGCTGTGGCCGAGGTTGTAATAGAGATATTCAGCCTTGATCGTCCAGTTCTGCCAGATGGCGTATTCGACACCGCCGCCAAGGGTCCAGCCGGTTCGCGTCTTGGAGCCATTGTTGCCCAGAGGCGTCGTGACATTGGTCGCCGCAACCGTGCCGGTGAACGGATCGACAGAACCGGCGTTCGTGACCGCAAAGGCGCCGTTGTTACGATTGCCACCAACATCGCCGTAGGCGAGGCCGCCCGTGCCGTAGACGAGTACCCGATCCCAGCCGTAGCCGAGCCGTGCACGGACCGTGCCGAGAAAGTTTCCATTACTCCGTCCCGACCCCTGGAAGAAGGTCGTGCCCGGAGTGTTGGCAAAGGTGAACGGCACCTGGTTGTGCCGGGCGTCGATGCCGACATATTGGATGTCGGCTTCACCACCGATCACCATGCCCTGCCCGAGGCCGAATTGATAGTTGTAGCCGACCTGGCCGCCGCCCACGAAGCCGGCATTGTTGTTGCTGCTCGAGGGAACAAAGCCACCAACCGGGATGGCGCCGATCGGCAAGTTGTTGTTGCTGTTGTTGGCCCAACCCACACCGGCATTCAAACCGGCGTAGAACCCCGTCCAGGTGAAGGCCGGAATGTAGGCCGGGGCGATCGGCGCACCCTTACGGGTCGGCAAATCCGCGGCGGAAGCCGCGATGCCTGACATCGCCAAAGCCGTCGTGGCCAAAAGAAACTTCTTCATCAAGCTCTCCTCATCATCAACCCGCTCCGGCTCTCATGAACGCGCGGCCGGAGAATTTGGTTCGGTTCGACGGCGCTAATTCCGATCGAACCGAATTCTAATATGGCTCTAGCTCAATCCCTTTCCGGTGGCTGTGCTCCCGGAGCAACAAGCGGGTCTGGCATTGTGACGAGATTGTGTTGCACCTGAGGCATGACTGCGCTTTCGTCCATGCAAATTAAGCAGGTGTTAACCCGGCGGAGCCGAACGAGCGGGGGCAACTTAGCCAAGCGCAAACGCTAAGCATTTGAATTAAATTCTAATTATCCTGATAGCGTGTATTGGACTTGAGGGTGGACCGGATCGCTATGTAGCACCAAGCCACCCCATGACCCGCTTAACGATCCGATAACCACCCCTTCGGGCGCAGCTTCTCCCGGAGGCGCTTTGTGTGTGGTCGGAGCGCGTCATGACCGACTCGGGGTATCAACGCGATCGACATGATCCCGGCTTGCCGGACAGGTGCGAACATGCCAATTGCGCTTCGCTTAGGGCATGATCTTTCTCGCTTTCTTTCCGAACGGATCATCGGCAAGAAATCGCGAGAGTCACATTCGGCAATTTCGGCGAGGCAGAACCGCGGGTCATGCTCCCCCTTTCCGTATTCATTATCACCTACAACGAGGCCGACCGGCTGCCGCTCGTTCTCGAGGCGCTCGGCGATCTCGCAGGCGATGTGGTGGTGGTCGATTCGGGCTCCGATGACGGCACGCAGGACGTGGCACGCCGACATGGCGCGCGCCTCATCGAGCATCCATTCCCGGGATATGGCCCACAAAAGCGCTTTGCCGAACGGGAATGCCGCCACCCCTGGCTCCTCAATCTGGATGCGGACGAAGTCTTGTCGCCGGCACTCCGGGCAGAAATCGCAGGGCTTTTCGCGCATGGCCAGCCGGAGGCAGACGCCTACGAAATCGCCATTCATGAGGTTTTCCCAGGAGAAGATGAGCCCCATCCCTTGGGCTACGCGCTCACGCCCGTGCGCCTCTACCGGCGCGACAAGGGGAGCTACAATCCCTCCCCGGTGCATGATCGGGTCGATCTGGTACCCGGCGCAAAAGTGGCGCGACTCAAGGGCCGCATTCGCCACATCTCGGTGCGCTCGCTGGGCCACCAGCTCGAGAAGCTCAATAGCTACACGGATGCGCAGGTGCTCGATCTCGAGGCGCGTGGCATCAAAGTGACGACGCTTCGCGTCTTCCTCGAATTCCCCGGAGCTTTTCTCAAGGCCTATTTCGGACGCCGCCACTTTCTTCGCGGCATTTACGGTTTCATGACCGCCATGAATTTTGCCTTTTACCGATATTTGCGCGTCGCCAAGACTCTGGAGCGTCGGCGCCTGCGCGACAAGGGAATCGAGCCGCAATGACGGGCATGTCAGAAAGCTCGGCCAAAGCGGCCCTTGTCACCGGCGGGGCGCACCGCATCGGTCAAGCCATCGTCGAGGCTTTGGCGGCGAAAAGCTTCGCCGTCGCCATTCACTGCCATCGCTCCGAGCGCGAGGCCCACCTCCTCGCGGAGCGTCTTTCGCTGAACGGCGCGAGCGCGCATGTGATCAAGGCCGATCTTTCCGATAGCCTAGCGGTCGCGGGCCTCGTCGCCGCGGCTGAGGGCGCGGTGGGCAAGCTTCACCTTCTCGTCAACAACGCCGCGATCTTCGAGGAAGACGACATCAGAAAACTCGACGCGGAAACCTTCGATCGTCAGATTACCGTCAACCTGCGTGCGCCACTTTTGCTTTCGCGCGATTTCGCCGTTCGGGCCCCCGCCTCCGCTCGACCGTCAATCGTGAATATCCTGGACCAGCGCGTGCTGAAGCCCGACCCGCGCTGCTTCTCCTACGCGCTCGCCAAATCGGCCCTGTGGTTCGCGACACGCACTATGGCGCAGGCTTTCGCGCCGAAAATCCGGGTGAACGCGGTCGCCCCTGGCCCGACCTTCCCCAACCCCCACGAAGGCGACGAGGGTGTCTTGCGCGAGGCTGCGGCAACGCTCCTGGGCGAGCGCGTGCGGCCCGAGGCGATAGGCGCCGCCGTGCTTTATCTGAGCGAGGCCCAGCATGTGACGGGCCAGATCATCGCGGTCGATTCCGGACAGCATCTCGGCTGGAGGACACCCGATATCGTGGCGAACATGGCTGAGCCGGCGCTCGGCAACAATGCCGATCAGTGGAGAAAAGATGACGATGCATAACGTGGAAGCTGGTGGGGCCTCGATCCCAAGCCTCGGCTTCGGCACTTGGGCAGCGAGGGGGAACGAATGCGCTCAGGCGGTCGCTTGGGCTCTCGAGAGCGGCTACCGGCATATCGACACCGCTGCCGTCTACGCCAATGAGGAATCCGTGGGCGACGGGATCAGGGCTTCGCGCGTGCCGCGCGACGATATTTTCCTCACCACCAAAGTCGGCCCTGACGACATCGACGAGGGCAAGCTCGAGCGCTCGGCTGAGGCAAGCCTGAAGCGTCTCGGCTTCGATCACGTCGATCTTCTGCTCATTCATTGGCCGAGCCCCAGGATACCGCTCAAGCGCTCGATGGCTGCGCTCGCGAAGGCCAAGCGTCAGGGCCTCACGCGCCATGTGGGGGTCTCGAACTTCACACCCGCGCTTTTGGCCGAGGCCGTGGCGCTCTCGGAAGAGCCTGTGGTCACCAACCAATGCGAATACCATCCAAGGCTCGATCAATCGCGAGTGATCGGTGCTTGCCTCGAAAAGGGCGTGTCTTTCACCTCGTACTGTCCGCTCGGCCGTGCCGGCGACATTCTGGCCGATCCGAAGGTCACCGCGATCGCGGAGCGGCACGGCAAGACACCCGCGCAGGTGCTGCTGCGCTGGCAGATCCAGCAACAAGGCGTCATCGCCATTCCGAAATCAGCTAATCGGCAACGCATCGCCGAGAACATCGCGATCTTCGATTTCGCGCTTGATGACGCGCAGATGCGAACGCTATTCGGCCTCGCTCTTCCCCAAGGCCGCATCGTTTCGCCCGCCTGGGCCCCTGATTGGGAGAAGTGAGAGACGCAAGGCTTTCCTTCTCCGCGGCAGATCCCGCTCATGATCGGCAAAGCGTCCTCAGACCGGGCGAACGAAGTCGACTCTTGCGCTTGCCTCGATATAACGCGGTCGAGCCGACCGCATAAGCGACTTCAGACGAGGCGATCCATGAGTTCCTTTGCCTACCGCTCGGGCGTGCTGCACGCCGAGGAGGTCGATCTGCGCGATCTCGCCTCGACGGTCGGCACGCCTTTGTACGTTTATGCGAGCGCGGGCTTCGAGAAGCAGTATCTCGACATGACGCGCGTCTTTGCCGACGTGCCCTCGCTTGCCTGCTACGCCATGAAGGCCAATTCCAACCAGGCGGTGGTCGCGACCCTCGCGCGGCTGGGGGCCGGCATGGATGTCGTCTCCGAAGGAGAGTTGCGCCGCGCCCGCGCGGTGGGCGTCCCGCCTGAGAAAATCGTGTTCTCCGGCGTCGGCAAGACGCAAGGCGAGATCAATTACGCGCTTGATCAGGACATTTTGTGCTTCAATGTCGAATCCGAGCCCGAGCTCGAGCAGATTTCGGCGCTTGCCAGCGCTCGCGGGCGCGTGGCGCGCATCTCGATCCGCGTGAACCCCGACATCGACGCCAATACGCACGCGAAGATCTCGACCGGTACATACGCCAACAAATTCGGCATCCCTATCGAAGACGCCCCTCGCATGTATGCGAAGGCCGCCAAATTGCCGGGCCTTTCCATCACGGGAATCGACGTGCACATCGGCAGTCAAATCACCGATCTTGCCCCATTCGATGCGGCTGCCGAACGCCTCGCCGCGCTCGCGGTTCACCTCATGGGCGAGGGTCATCGTCTCGAGCATCTCGATTTTGGCGGCGGCCTCGGCGTGACCTACGATCCACAGAGCAATTCGAGGCCCCCCGAACCCCAGGCGTATGCGCAGACCATCCTTCGACATACGCGCAAGCTCGGCCTCAAGCTCATTTTCGAGCACGGCAGGCTGATTGCCGCCAATGCGGGCGTGCTGCTCACGCGCGTGATCCATGTGAAGCAAGGGGCGGGCAAGACCTTCGTGGTCGTGGACGCGGCGATGAACGACCTCATCCGCCCCACGCTCTATGAGGCCTATCACCACGTGGTGAACGTGATCGAACCCGCGCCGGATGCGCCCCGCGAAACGCTCGATATCGTGGGCCCCGTCTGCGAGAGCGGCGATTATCTCGCCCAGAAACGAACGATGGCGCTGCCGCGTTCAGGCGACCTGCTCGCGGTGTTGTCCGCAGGTGCGTATGGCGCGGTTCAGGCTTCAACCTACAACTCGCGCCTTCTCGTTCCCGAAGTGCTCGTGAAAGGCAATCGCTTCGCCGTGGTGCGGCCGCGGTTGAGTTACGAGGATCTGATCGGACTCGATCGGCTGCCGGACTGGCTTTCCTGAGTGCTCAGCCGCGCATTCCCGCTCGCCACCGGGGCGGGCAGCGCTGTTCCAAAGCTTCGCGCGGTCTCTCAGCGCGCCTTGAACATCGGGTGAAACACCCGATCACCTGCTTTGATGCCGAGCTCGTCGCACACGCCGCCGTTGAGCTCGAGCACGCCGAGAACCGGCTCCCCTGCCGCGATCACGCGTCTCGATAAAGGTTCGGTGTTGCTCTCGATACGCGCCACCGTGCCATCCGCACGGATGAATAACATGTCGAGCGGAATATAGGTGTTCTCCATCCACATCGTCGCCGGCTCAGGCGGGTTGAAGTCGAAGAGCATGCCGCGATTTTTCGGCATGTAGCGGCGAAACATCAACCCCTTCTCGCGCTCGGCGGGGCTGCGCGCGAGCTCGACCTCGAAAACATGGGGTCCGTTGGCCGAGACGATCTCGAGGCGCTGCAGCGGCTCGGCCGCGAGCATGGGTGATGGCCTGACAAGCCCGGTCAAAGCGAGGGCGAGCAAAACAGCGACGAAGACAAACGGGGCGCCTCGTCCGCAGGAGCGCCGAGCGCAAAGCTGCTTGCGCTCTCGCGCCTCTCCATGCCCCATCTCCTCGCCGCTCTCGCGAAGCGCGACCGTGATGAGGCTCATTCGGAACTCCGGTGAAAGGTCATGCGCGAGCGCACGACCGGAAAGATCGGTTTGGCGAATGTTTATGTGAAAAGAGGAGAAGAGGGAATGGCATTGCCGATGCTTGGCGATGCCGTTCGCACCTTTATATCTCGCGCTTCGTATCCCGCGCTTAGCGTCTAATGAGAGGCGGCGACCGCGCCGTGCTCGGGCAATCGCACTTCCGTCGCCATCAACCCTTTCGGCCCTGGCCCATAGCGCACCAGCACATTCTGGCCGGGCCGCAATTCGGCAAGGCCGAAGCGCCGCAAGGTTTCCATGTGCACGAAAATGTCCGGCGCCCCCTCGCCCTTGCTCACGAAACCGAACCCGCGCACGCGGTTGAACCATTTCACCGTGGCCCCTTCGAGGCCGCTCGACGCGATCACGTGCGTGTGGGTGCGAGCCGGCGGCAGCTCCGAGGGGTGAGGCAGCTTCGGAGGCTCCACCTTGAGCACGCGCAAGGCTTGCAAGCCGCGTTGTCCGCGCACCGCTTCGAGCACGACGCGCGACCCCTCGACCGTGATGGGAAACCCGTCACGCCTGAGGCAGGTCACGTGCAAGAGCACATCGGGAAGATCGTGATCAGGCTTGACGAAGCCATAGCCCTTCACTGCATCGAACCACTTGACCACGCCCTCGATGTGGATGGGCTGGACGGTGACGAAGCCGGTTTCATCGGCGCCTTCGAGCCGAGCCCTTCCGCTGTCCTGCAAAACTTCGCCCACATTGCCCTCCCGCGTCGTCGTGCCGCCGAAAGAGCCGCTGCTCGAAGCATTCGATGTCGGGCGATACTCCGGGACGTCGCTGCTCATCGGACTACCAGGTCAGACGGGCCCAATACTGATTCGGTCCATAATCTACCATTGCCGCCGCCGAAACAAAGCCCCATTTTCGCGTTTCGAACAGGAATGCAACTCCACAACCTCAATTGACGCGTCGCGCCAGATGCGAAGCGAGGCTGGAGAGAACCGGGCCCGCCTCGACGTCGAAACGTTCGTGAGCCTCATCGTCGAGCCCCGTCTCGCCGCGATTGAGGATGAGGAAGACAGCCCCGTTATCGCGCGCCAGGAGGGGCAAGCTGGCCGCCGGAAAGACGAGAAGCGACGAGCCGATTGCCAGGATGAGATCGGCGCTTCCAGCCGCAAGCGTGGCGCGCCGCATCGCCTCTTGCGGCATCGCCTGGCCGAAGGAGATGGTGGCGGCCTTGACGATACCACCGCAAGCTTCGCAACGCGGTGCGCGATTGTCCTTCTCCAGAGCGCGCCGGCAGAAAGCGAGCTCATGGCGCCTGCCGCAATCGAGGCAGCACGCGTAGGTGCCGTTGCCGTGCAGCTCGATGATCTTGTCCGCGGGCACGCCGGCGGCCTGATGCATGTTGTCGATGTTCTGCGTGATCACCGTTTCGACGATCCCCTCGCTCACGAGCCGCGCCAAGGCACGGTGCCCCTCGCCGGGCACGGCGCCTTTGTGATGATCGTCGAGCGCGAACTTGCGCCGCCAGGCTTCGCGCCTCGCCTCCTCGCTTGCAAGGAAACGGTCATAGGGCATTGGTGGGTTGGCGAGCCAGGGGCTCCCGGGTGAGCGGAAATCGGGAATGCCGCATTCCGTCGACATGCCGGCGCCGGTGAGGACAACGAAAGATTTGGCGCGGCGCACATGCAAAGCGAGTGATTGCGCTGCCGTTTCGATCGCTTCGGCCGGCGTCATCTTCGACAATCCATCCATGCCAGATCCTTCGATCGCGCCTCGCCTGCGGGCTCCAATCACGTTATACGGCCTTCATGACCGCGACCACTCTTGCCTGTGTCAATCCTGTCGTGAAGACGCGAGGCGTGTGCTTTGGCAATGCGCTCAAGCTTGCGCTGATCGCTGGCCCCTGCGCGCTCGAAAGCCGCGAGCATGCCTTTGATGTCGCGGGTGCGCTCAAGGAACTCGCAGCGAAGCTCGAGATGGGATTTGTCTTCAAGAGCTCGTTCGACAAGGCCAATCGCACCTCGCTGAGCTCGGAACGTGGACTTGGCCTCGACAAGGCGCTCGCCATTTTTGCCGATATCCGAGAGAAGCTCGAAGTTCCCGTCCTCACCGACGTGCACGAGCCTGCCCAATGCGCTACCGTGGCCGAGGTCGTCGACATTCTGCAAATTCCGGCTTTCCTTTGCCGCCAGACCGATCTTTTGATCGCGGCGGCCAAGACCGGACGGATCGTCAACGTGAAGAAGGGCCAGTTTCTCGCGCCCTGGGACATGAAGAACGTGGTCGCGAAGATCGCCGGCGCGGGCAATTCGAACGTGCTTGTGACCGAGCGCGGCGCGAGCTTCGGCTACAACACCCTCGTCTCGGACATGCGTTCCCTGCCGATCATGGCCGAAGCGACCGGCGCCCCTGTCATCTTCGACGCCACGCATTCGGTCCAGCAGCCAGGCGGACGCGGCGCGTCTTCCGGGGGCGAACGCCAATTCGTGCCCGTGCTGGCGCGCGCGGCTGTCGCTGTCGGTGTCGCGGGCGTCTTCATCGAGACGCATCGCGACCCCGACAAAGCGCTGTCGGACGGGCCGAACATGGTGCCGCTCGCCGAGATGGAAGGGCTCGTTCGCCAGCTCCTCGCCTTCGACGCTGTCGCGAAAGGCCGGTGAAGAAAAGCCCGCTCGCCTGGGCGAACGGGCCGGATTTCAAAACCGGTCGGTGGCGACGCGATCGATAAGATCAGCGCGAATAGAACTCGATGACGAGGTTCGGCTCCATCTGCACGGGATAGGGAACGTCGGAAAGCGTCGGCACGCGCGCGAGCTTCGCTGTCATCTTGCTGTGGTCGACCTCGACATAATCGGGCACGTCGCGCTCGGCGAGCGCCACGCTCTCGAGCACGACGACGAGCTGCTTGGAGGCATCCTTCACCTCGATCACATCTCCGGACTTCACGAGATAGCTTGCGATCGTGACGCGCCTTCCGTTCACCTTCACATGTCCGTGATTGACGAACTGCCGCGCGGCAAACACGGTCGGAACGAATTTGGCCCGGTAGACGACGGCGTCGAGCCGGCGCTCCAGAAGGCCGATGAGGTGCTCGCCGCTGTCGCCTTTCAGGCGAATGGCCTCGGCATAGTAGCGACGGAACTGCTTCTCGGAGATATTGCCGTAATACCCCTTGAGCTTCTGCTTGGCGCGCAGCTGCGTGCCGAAGTCGGAGATCTTGCCCTTGCGCCTTTGGCCGTGCTGACCCGGGCCATATTCGCGCCGGTTGAAGGGGCTCTTCGGGCGACCCCAAAGGTTCTCGCCCAAGCGGCGGTCGATCTTGTGCTTGACGCTGTGTCGCTTGCTCATCGCGTATCCTGTCCGGTTCGATGCGGGCATCCGCCCGCGCCGCTCGAATGAACGGCCGTGCACGGACCCCGCGATGGATCGCGCCCTCCTCTTCCCGTTGCCGCGCTCGCACGATCGGCTTGCGCTTTACCGGACGACAGACCAAGCTCGCAGCGAGGCTCACCTGATCGCGGGTGCTCGAAAAGCCACGCGGGCCGAAGAGGCCCGCGCGACGCGATGCATCTATGACGGAATTCGCTCGATGTCAAAATTCCTGAAGCGGCCGAGCCGAGGCGCGGGCGTCGAGGGCAGCCGATGAACACATTGGCGCTCAAGCTTTCGGTGACGCCCATCCTGATCGTGGCAGCGAGCCTTGCGGGGCGACGCTGGGGTGAGGCCATCGGCGGCTGGCTCGTCGGCTTGCCTCTCACCTCGGGACCGGTCGCCTTTTTTCTCACTCTCGATCAAGGACCGGGGTTTGCCGAACAGGCGTCGGCCGGTTCGCTCGCGGGCACGGCCGCCCAGGCTTGCTTCGCTCTCGCCTACTTTCAGGCGGCTGAGCGCGCCAGCTGGCCTGTCGCCTTTTCCCTCGGGACCGTCGCCTACGCCTTTGCGGCCGCGAGCTTGCAAGCGCTTTCGTTGCCGCATCTCGCGCTGTTTTTCATCGCGCTCTTGACGCTGACGCTCGCGCTTCGCGCGATGCCGCCACAGCCGATCCGGCGGGTCGTCGCGCTCTTGCCCCTCTGGGACTTGCCGGCTCGCATGGCTGTCGCGACCGCGCTCGTCGTGGCGGTGACTGCCGGAGCCGCATCGCTCGGGCCGCGCCTGAGCGGGCTTCTTGCCACCTTCCCTATCTTTGCGACCGTGCTCACCGTGTTCGCGCATCGCGTGCAGGACGCCACGGCCGCACGCCAGGTCCTGCGTGGCTTGCTCATGGGACTCTACGGCTTCGCGGCTTTCTTTGCGGTGCTCAGCCTTCTGCTGTCGCGCGCAAACGTGCCGCTCGCCTTTCTCGCGGCCGGCGCCGCGGCCATCCTCATCCAAGGCGTTTCTTTCAAGCTCATGCGCCGGGCAGTCTGAATCCGGCTCAGAGCGCCTTCTCGAAGCGATATTCTCGCGAGTTCGAGACATCGCCGAGCTCGCGTTCCTCTCCCGTGCGCCGGTAAGAGAGCTGCTCGTAAAAACGGTGCGCGCCGAGAAAACGCGTATCCGACCAGAAGAAGAGGTGCTTCGCACCTTTGGCGCGCGCCTCGCACTCGGCGAGCGCCACGAGCTTGCCCGCGAGGCCGCGCCGGCGCATGTCGCGGCGCACGTAGACGCGATGCAGCTCGGCTCTTTCCGAGGCGGGATGATCGAGGCTCACGCACGCCGCGATGCGCCGACCACCATCCTCCACGACCCAGAAGCTTCGGCCTTTTTCCGCCGCCATCGTGGCAGGCTTGACGAGATCGGCGAGATCATCGTGCGGGTCGACGAGACAGCCGGGATATTCCGCAAAGCAAAGCGCGATGAGACCGAACAGATCTTGGGCGTCCCCATCCCGCACGGGGCGGATGGTCAGTGCGAGAAGGGATGAACCATTCTCTTTCCCGAGCTGCTTTTCGCAAAAGACGTTCTGACCTTCCGCGCTCCCCGATACCTCCGGCAATTCGGAAAATCCGTGTTTTGCGTAGAAGCGTCGGGCCTTTGCGTTTTTGGTGTCGACTTCGAGCCGCACTCGCCTTCCTTCCGGGAACCAGGCTTCGCAAGCGCGAAGAAGGAGCGCACCCACGCCTTGGCCCTGATGGGCGGGCCGCACATAGAGCCGGCCAAGCGTCACGAGCCCGTCTGCGCCCAGTGTCGCCGACGCGGTGGCGAGGAGGCTGCCATCGGCCGCCTCCGCCACCAGAAAGGCGTGAGCCTCGCGTTCGAAGTCGCGCGCCAGACGCTCGAGCGCATGCCATTCGTTCGTGATCTCGGTCACGCGCGTGACGCCGTAGACCGCGTCATATGTAGCGTGCCAGGTCTCGACGAGGAGGTCGCGGACGAGGGCGACCTCGTCGCGCCGCGCGGGTCTGATGAGGAAATCGCGTTTCCTGAGAACAGACCTTCGCGAGGTCGTGTCGGCAAAGGATTCGGCTTGCGGGTTCACGGCGAAGACGGCGGGAGCAACAAAGCGGCAATTGTTTGCGGCAGGCGTCGTGTCTTATCCCGACGAAGACGCGCGATCAGAAGCCTCAATCGTTCTCGGCCCTGCCCTGGCCCGTCATGGCGGCAAGACGATCGGCGAAATAGGCGATGGTGCGCGCATAAACGTCCGCTTTGTTCCACTCCTTGATGACGCCGAAATTCGCCGTTCCCGGCCCCCAAGGCTGTCCACGCTGCCAGCCATAGCTCTTCAGATAATTCGCGGTCGAGGCGAGCACGTCCGGGACGCTGCGGATGAGATTTCTCCCACCGCCGTAATCGACGGCAAATTTGATGTAGGAGGAGGGCATGAACTGCGTCTGGCCGATCTCGCCGGCCCAGGCGCCGCGCATTTCGCCGGGCGTCAAATCGCCACGGTCGACGAGCTTCAACGCATCGATCAGCTCGGCGCGAAACATATCCGCGCGGCGGCAGTCATAAGCGAGGGTGGCGAGAGAGCGAATCGTCGGAAAATTGCCGTTTCCCGCGCCAAAATCGGTCTCGAGGCCCCAGATCGCGACAATAACGGGTGCCGGCACGCCGAATTGGCGTTCGATCCGATTGAACGTGTCCGAATATTGCCGGATGAGGCTCGCACCACGCGACAAGCGATAACTGTTCACCATGCGTCCGGAAAATTGCTCGAAGCTTTGATGGAAAACGCCTTGTCCCCGGTCTCTCGACACCACCGCCGGATCGGGCGTGATCCCGTTGAGCGCCGCAAGGCCGCGCGCACCGACGCCGGCGGACGCGGCCTCCTGTTTGAAGGTGGAAAGCCAGCCGTCGAAGCTGCCGGATCCCGGGCACGGTGCCGCCCAAGCCGGGAGCGCCATCAAAACGCCGGCGAGCGCGAAAGCCGGCATCGACAATCGAGACCGCATTCCTGTCATTACGAAACCTCGTTGCGAATGCGCCCCTGACCCCCTCGTGAGGCAAAGACGGCGCGCGAGAGAAGAATTTGAAATCGACATTGAAAGGACGATTGTGAACCCAAGCTGAAACCAAAAAAAACGCCCCGACAGCCTTTCCTATTCGAAAAAGCCTGCGATGGTTCCATTTTGATGGGGGGTTCGGCGGATCTCCTGCCTCGCCGCGGGTAAGGGATAGGTCAGCCTACGTTCCAACCGCACGCCGAGCGCGGCAAGCCGTTCGAATCCGGATCAAATCCCGAGCTTTTGGCGCAAGAGCTCGTTCACGGCCTGGGGGTTTGCTTTACCGCCCGTCGACTTCATCACCTGCCCGACGAACCAGCCGATCAAGGTGGGCTTGGCTTTTGCCTGCTCGGCCTTGTCCTGGTTGGCGGCGATGACGGCATCGATGGCCGCCTCGATCGCGCCCATGTCGGTCACTTGCCTCAAGCCTCGCTTCTCGACGAGCTCACGCGGATCGCCGCCTTCGTTCCACAGGATTTCGAACAGCTCCTTGGCGATCTTCCCGGAGATCGCGCCTTCCCCGATGAGATCGACGAGGCCGCCGAGCTGTGCCGCCGAGACGGGCGAGGCGTCGATCGCCCTGCCTTCCTTGTTGAGCCTGCCGAACAACTCGTTGATTACCCAATTCGCGGCCGCCTTGCCGTCCCGGCTCTTTCCGTCATCGCGCTTCGCGACGGCCTCGAAATAATCGGCATTCGCCCGTTCAGCGACCAACACCGAAGCGTCGTAAGCCGAGAGCGCGTACTCGGTGATGAAGCGAGCTCGCTTTGCGTCGGGCAGCTCGGGCAGCTGGGATGCGAGCTCGTCCACATAGGCCTGGTCGAACTCGAGGGGCAGGAGATCCGGGTCGGGGAAGTAGCGGTAATCATGCGCCTCCTCCTTCGAGCGCATGGCGCGTGTTTCGCCCTTCACGGGATCGAAAAGCCGCGTCTCCTGCTCGATCGACCCGCCATCCTCGATAACGCCGATCTGCCGACGCGCCTCGGCCTCGATCGCCTGGCCGATGAACCTGATCGAGTTGACGTTCTTGATCTCGCAACGTGTGCCGAGCGGTTCGCCCGGTCGGCGGACCGAGACATTGACGTCCGCTCGCAAATTGCCCTTCTCCATGTCGCCGTCGCAGGTGCCGAGATAGCGCAGGATGGTGCGCAGCTTCGTCACGTAGGCGCGCGCTTCCTCGGCCGAGCGCAGGTCGGGTTTCGACACAATCTCCATGAGAGCGACACCCGAGCGGTTGAGATCCACATGGCTCATGGTCGCATGCTGATCGTGGAGCGATTTGCCGGCGTCCTGTTCGAGATGCAGACGCTCGATGCCGACGCGGATGCGCTCCCCCTCCGGCAAGTCGACGATCACCTCGCCTTCTCCCACGATGGGCGATTTGTACTGGCTGATCTGATAACCTTGCGGCAGGTCCGGGTAGAAATAATTCTTCCGATCGAACACGCTGCGATGGTTGATTTTCGCCTTGAGGCCAAGGCCGGTGCGAATGGCCTGGCGCACGCATTCCTCGTTGATCACGGGCAGCATGCCAGGCATCGCCGCATCGATGAAGGAGACATGCGAGTTGGGCTCGCCTCCGAAAGCCGTCGAGGCGCCGGAGAAAAGCTTGGCCTGGCTCGTCACCTGCGCGTGAATCTCCATTCCGATGACGATTTCCCAATCGCCGGTCGCGCTTTTGAGCAGCTTTTTGTGATCGAGAGGTGAGTTCATGGGACCCGCGCCATTCGTCCTCTGCTTATTCGCCGGGTGAGATTTCCGGTCAAGCCCGCCGATGCCCTTTAAGCCTTTCCCATCTCGCGCAGCGGCGCGCATTCGGCTAAGCTTGATCCATGCTCGATGCGACGCGACAAAGGCCGGGCGATCCATGGCTGGCCGTCTGGGGGGCCGACATATTGCGCGTTCTGGGCGGCCTGACCAGCGTCTTGCAAGGAGGACGGCTCACGGAGCCCGTCATCCATAAGTCGCGCCGCGAGCTCAAGCTTTTGCGTTCGCTCCTGCGTCTTGCGCCGGCATCGCTTGCGGTTCTTGCGGACGACACGCGCGAGGTCACGGGCGAGTGGCGCCGGCGCCTCGGCCACAGCCGCGACGCGACAGTCATGCTCAAGACGCTGCAATCGCTCTCGGGCGAGCTCGGCGATGCGGCGTCTCGCATCGGCCCGGTTCTCTCCGCCCATCACCGCGCCGCCGCCGCGAGCCTCGACCGGCGCTCGCGCCGATGGGACCGGGACCGCATGGTGCGGTTCGGCGCGATCTGGCGGGCTCTGCCGATCAAGGGAAGGGGTCAGGACCTGCACAAGGGCGCCGTGAAAACCTATCGAAGGGCACGCCGCCACACGGTCGCGCTCGAAGCGGGCAAGGAGGCGGCACTTCATCTCTTGCGCAAGGCCTGCGTCGATCATCAGAACCATCTCGCTTTTTTCGCGCTCGGCGCGAAAGGCAAGGTCGCGGTGCGCCATGCCAAACTGAAGCGTCTGCGTGACCGACTCGGGCTTTGCCATGATCTCGAGGTCTTGCGGGACTTCGTGCGCACGCGTGCCGATGTTTCGGCCGAAGACCTGATCCGGCTCGAGGAGGCGGCCGACAAGCGCTACCAGCAATTGGCACGCAAATCGGTGAAAGCGGCAGCTACCCTGTTTGCCGGCAAGCCGCGCGAATTCGAAAAATGGCTGGCACGCGAAGTCGGGAAGGCCGCGATCACCGAAACTGCGCAAGGCTTGCATCAAGCCTCGGATGCGTCCGCCGAGCCGCAGAAGCGCACCGGCTGACGGAAACGCGCCCGCATGAGCGAAGACGCCCTCCTTGTTTACACGCTCCGGCTCGCCGATACGGCGCTCATCAATGGGCATCGGCTTTCCGAGTGGTGCGGTCACGCACCGGTACTCGAAGAGGAGCTGGCCCTCGCCAACCTCGCGCTCGATCTCATCGGCCAGGCTCGCTCTCTCTATGCTTATGCGGGGGTAATCGAGGGCGAAGGGCGGGGCGAGGACGCTTTCGCTTATCTGCGCGACGTGATGCAATATCGCAATCTTCTGATTGTCGAGCGGCCAAACGGCGATTTTGCCACGACAATACTGCGGCAATTTCTCCTTTCCGCCTTCATGCATCCTTTCTGGGAAGCCATGACGGGCTCGACCGACGCGACGCTTTCGGCAATCGCGGCGAAGGCCGTCAAGGAAGCTGCCTACCATTTGCGCCATTGCCGGGAGTGGACAGTGCGTCTCGGGGACGGCACGGCCGAAAGCCACCGGCGCATGGAAGAAGCACTTGCCGAAGAATGGCCCTATACGGGTGAGCTTTTCGAGAGCGATGAGGTCGAGCACGTCCTCATCGCTTCGGGCATCGCCGTCGACCCGGCGACTCTGAAGGGCAAATTCGACGCAAACGTCGATCCTGTGCTCGGCGAAGCGAGGTTGGCGCGCCCACATCAGGGCTGGATGCAGACGGGCGGGCGGCACGGAAGACACTCCGAACACCTCGGCCACGTGCTGGCCGAGCTCCAATACTTGCAAAGGACCTATCCCGGCGCGACATGGTAGGACGATGCGCGAACACGAGGGCCCCGATACCGAGGATGGCGCGGCGCCCGAGACGAGGACGCGGGCCCTGCGCAAGCGCGCCCTTGCGGCGCTCAAAACCGTGCATGATCCGGAAATCCCCGTGCTCACGATCGCCGATCTGGGCATCCTGCGGGAGGTGAAGATTGCAGGCGAGAGCGTCGAGGCGGTAATCACCCCGACCTATTCGGGCTGTCCGGCGATGAACATGATCGCGGTCGAGGCCGATATCGCGCTCGAAAGGGCCGGATTTCGCAGCCGCAAGATCACGACCGTGCTTTCGCCGGCGTGGACGACCGACTGGATGAGCGAAGAGGGACGCGCGAAATTGCTGAAATACGGGATCGTGCCGCCCACCAAATCGTCCTCACGCGGCGGCTTATTCGGCAAGGAAACGCTCTCCTGTCCGCGGTGCGGCTCCGAAGCGGTCGAGCGAATCTCGGAATTCGGCTCGACTGCGTGCAAGGCCTTGTGGCGCTGCAAGACTTGCCGCGAGCCCTTCGATCAGTTCAAATGCATCTGAGCGGAAAACCCCGCGAGCTCATGTCCGAAGCTTCACGCCTGGACGGCAAAAGGCTCGCAGGCAAACAGGCAAGCTCGCGCTCGGTCCTTCCCGAGCTCCTCGGAAAAAACAGCTTGCGATGAGTGCCCCGCATTTCCATCGACTCACGGTCGCCGATTTGCACCGCGAGACGAACGACTCCGTATCCATTGCGTTCGCGGTCCCGCGGGAGCTTGCAAGCGCTTATCGTTTCGAGCCCGGCCAATACCTCACCTTGCGCGCCCCGTTCGAAGGCGGTGAAGAGCGGCGCTCCTATTCGATCTGCTCAGGCCTCGATGACGGCGAACTGCGCGTGGCGGTGAAGAAGGTCGGCGGCGGCATCTTCTCGACCCATGTCAACGAGGCGCTCAAGCTCGGCGATTCCATGGATGTGATGACGCCGATGGGCCGATTCACGGTCCCGATCGATCCGCAAGCCGCGCAAATATATGTCGGCATCGCCTGCGGGTCCGGCATCACGCCGGTGATGTCACACATCAAAACGATCCTCTCGCGCGAGAAGAAAAGCCGGTTCGTGCTGCTTTACGGCAATCGTTCGTCGCGAGACATCATGTTCAAGGATGCGCTCGAGGATTTGAAGGACAAGCATCTCGGCCGACTGGCCGTGCATCACGTCCTCTCGCGCGAGGCCCAGGATTTGCCCCTCCTCCACGGCCGGCTCGATGCGCGGAGGATTGCGACCTTGGTGCGGGCGAGCTTGCCGGGGCAGAAAATCGATCATGCGTTCCTTTGCGGTCCACAAGGCATGATGGAAGCGGCGCAAATCGCGCTTGCCGATTTGGGAGTGTCAAAGGATCGCGTTCATCTCGAGCTTTTCACGCCAGCGACGCCGACCGCCTTCACTCGGGCAAGGCCGGTGAAAGAGAGCGGATCGAGGGGCCAGGAGCGTGAACCGATCGCCATCGCGACAGTGAAGCTCGACGGGGTGACGCACAGGTTTCCGGTCGCGGCCGATGAAGGCGTGATCGATGCCGGGCTGCGCGCCGGTGTCGAGCTCCCCTTTTCCTGCAAGGGCGGGATGTGCTGCACTTGCCGCGCCAAGCTCCTCTCAGGCACCGTCACCATGGTGCGCAACTACTCGCTCGAGCCCTGGGAAAAGGAGAAAGGGTTCGTGCTGGCCTGCCAATCGCGTCCGACATCGCCGGCGGTGAGCCTCGATTTCGACGAGGCGTGACGGCCCTTCGTCGGCGAGCTCGCGGAAGCTGGAGCGACCTTTCCGCGGCACGCCTCTCGAACTGCGCCTCCTTCACGACTATGCTTTGCGCAACCATCACCGACGAGCAATGGAACCATCCTCATGAGCATCCGCGCCAATGTGATCGAAGCGATCGGCAACACCCCGCTGATCAAGCTCAATCGCGCGTCCGAGATGACCGGTTGCACCATCCTGGGCAAGGCGGAGTTCATGAACCCCGGCCAATCCGTAAAGGATCGCGCCGCCCTCTTCATCATCAAGGATGCGCTCGCGCGGGGTGCCTTGAAGCCCGGCGGGGTCGTGGTCGAAGGCACCGCCGGCAATACGGGAATCGGGCTCGCGCTCGTGGGCAACGCCCTTCAACTTCGCTCGGTGATCGTGATCCCGCTGACGCAATCGCAGGAGAAAAAGGACATGCTGCGGCTTGCCGGAGCCGAGCTCATCGAGGTTCCGGCGGTGGGCTACGCCAACCCGAACAATTACGTGAAGGTGTCTGGTCGTGTTGCCGAGAAGCTTGCGAAGAGCGAACCGAACGGGGCGGTCTGGGCAAACCAATTCGACAATGTCGCAAACCGTCAGGCGCATATCGAAACAACGGGGCCGGAAATCTGGGAGCAGACCGGCGGCAAGGTCGACGGCTTCATCTGCGCCGTCGGCACCGGCGGAACCCTCGCCGGCGTCGCCATCGCGCTGAAGGAACGCAACAAGGACATCGCGATCGGCATCGCCGATCCGATGGGCGCGTCCCTCTTCAGCTATTACACCACGGGCGAGCTCAAGGCGTCCGGCTCCTCGATCACGGAGGGCATCGGGCAAGTCCGGATCACCAAGAACATCGAGGGGATGAAGGTCGATGCCGCCTTTCAGATCCCCGATGAAGAGGCGGTCGGGATCATCTTCGACCTCTTGGAGCACGAAGGCCTCTGCCTTGGCGGCTCCTCGGGCATCAATGTGGCCGGCGCCATCCGCCTCGCAAGGGAGCTCGGCCCCGGACACACCATCGTGACGGTGCTCTGCGATTACGGCACGCGCTATCAATCGAAGCTCTTCAACCCCGAGTTCCTGCGAAGCAAGGGCCTCCCCACGCCTTCCTGGCTCGAGCGCAAAGGCACCGTGCAGGCCGAGCTCGTGTGAAACGTAAGGCGGGCGACGCTAGGGCCTAGCTTTTCGACAAGAGAGTCGGAATCTCTCGATGATTGGACACTCGTTCAACTCGGCCTAGTAGGCTGGCTGAATCGGGCTCCTTCCAGAGCAATCGGCCCCGATCAGTGGCATTAGTAGACAATCGATTGCGCGCCCATTGGCCAAGGTGTGAGGAGTCCATCGCCAGAGATTTTGATATCAGAAGCAGGTAAGGTGCCAGAAAGTCATGGCGCGTGGCAGTCCAGCACGACGGGCCGAATGTCGAATCCTGGAGGCAACCCGGCCGCCAAGGCGTCGAGCCGTTGTTGAGCCTCTGCGGCATCCCAGAGCGGAGCCCTCGCCCGCCGCCCATCGGACCCGTCCCACTTCGGCTTATCGAACCAGCCGACTAGATAGATGCCGACCGGCGCGCCTAACCGCGTTAGATAATCGTTCCGGAGTTGTGTCTCCATCGCGGTCATGAGCGAGGCGTTCCAACACCCCTTCGTTTCAATCACCGCCGTGATTTTGTCGAAGGAGTGACCATCCGAGTTCCGCCGGATCGCGTCGACGCGAATATCTGTCCGGGTTCCGATCGGGGCACCAGGTACGCGCCCAATCTCGACTTCGCGGTTCACAACAATGGCCCGCTCCCCCAGCTCCCGCTGCAGGAAGACCTTCACATGGTCTGAAAATGCGTCCTCTTCGACAGGACGCAATAGCGTACCGCCCCGTTGCCGGTCCCAAAGGCCCCGCACCTGCAACTGCTCACCATGCAGCCACGCTTCATACCTTCTAAGGATTTCGACCAATGTCTCGGCGAGTTGCTCGGGGGATTGAACGAGCCGCCCATCCGGGCGATCGACTAGGCGGAGGACTTCGGGCGGCGTCAACGGTGTCCACGTACGCTGACGCATCAGTTGATCGGCTTCGATAAGATGGTAAGCGAGCCACCGAAGGTGTGGCAGGCCGACGATGATGCACCGTATCGCAATCACCGCCTCGGGCGTACCTCGCCTGACAAGAACGCCGATAATGCCGTCGCGCAAATCCACGACGGAATCCCGTGGCGCCATGTAGCGAGCGCCCTCGTCACTGTGGCCGGGATCCTCCGCATGCGGAAAGTTCTGGGCAAGCCAGATGTAGAGATCGGCTAGTTGCAGTTCGGACAGACTCGAACAGCGCGAGCCATCAAAGCGATGGCCATGAGCCACGCGCAGGAACAGCTCACGTCCAAATTCGGCATCGGCCGCGATAACCGTCCATACCCGGGTCCAGGCGGCGGCGGTATCATACTCGAGTAGCGCGACCGCGGCCGATAAAGCGTGTTCCCGCCGCCCCGGCGGGCAGGGCCATGGCTCGAAATAGCGGAAAGCTTGTTCCCGTGAGGCTGTGGCATTCCCTCGAAGCAGGAATGCCAGGATTGCCACGAGTTGTTGGGGTGTCGTCTGATCGTCGGCGAGTTCGTGTAGCAGCGCTGCCATCAAATGCGGGTTTTCCTGTGCGGGATTGAGCTGGCGCAGGAACAAAAATGACGGCATGCCCTCTGCCTGGGGTTGCTCGGCTTCCCTCTGCCGCTGCTTCTCCGCTCGAACGAGCGCTAACACCGTCGCGGCTATCTCCGCTGGCGCGGCCGCCATCGCATCAGCTATAATTTCATCGTGGAGCTTCGAGGCTTCTGTGCCCGTTTCCTGCGGGACAGAGATGACCATCGAAGCCCATTTGCGCCATAGTAGCACGCCGAGGTCATTGTAAATAGCCGGCCGAAACTCCTTTAGGAGAACGAGTGCTCGATAAGCGGCCAAGTCACTATGATTGAAGCTGTTAGTCCCGCTCCACTCGCTAACCGTCGATTTGGCGCGATCGAGGAACTGCATGGCCGATGCCTGGATGCGGCCGCGAGTCGCTTCATCGGCTTCGTCCCAGCCCGGAAAGCTCGCGATCCGATATTCGAAATTGGTGCCATAATGCGTGCTATTAGGCTTAAGCGTCAGCTCCCGATTCATCTGCCACCAGGCATGGACGTCACCCGCCTCGAACCGCTCAAGGCACTCACGAACGCGCTGCGCTGGCGGCGGATTGACCATAGGAACCCGTCGATTAGCGTGCTCTGTCGAGAGACGATACAATTCCTTAAGCTGCTCGGCCTGCGCGGAACCGAGTAGCACCCCGTCAAACCATGCAGCATATTCCGACCGGAGTAGTGGCCAGCGTGCGGCAGCGTCGTAAAGTGCGGCGAAGTGGACATCGCTCCCATCGTACGTCTGCTGCACAAACATACATAGGGTCGTAGGATCAACGCGTTTCGACGGCTGCTCGCCGCTAGGCGATAGGCTCAGAAGCCATTCAAAATCCTCGCGGAGAAGGAGGCCGGAGCGCAAGAGCCCGAAGATGAAGGTTTGAGCGCGCGGGGCCGCCAGGGCGGCTTGGAGGAGCGCATGTCGTGCGTCGGTATCGTCGGCGACTAGTTTGCGGAATGCATCATTGGTCTCGTGCTCTACTCCAAAAAAGAGCTCGTACTGCACGCCGATGACCGCCGCTACGTAGTCGAGGACCAGCAGAACAATCTCGTTGTCATGGATATGCTTCCAGGCGGTGCGCATGATCGCGTCGGCCAGTCGCCTACGATGGTAGTCGCCCGCCGTGTGGTCCGTCTCGCGAGCAAATTCAGCCGCCCAGCTGAGTGCGGCGGGTAGGTCCTCACGGTTGAGGGTCCTTGGCAAGGTTCCTGTTAGGAACGCAGCGTACGACCCGAAATAGCTCTCCCGTGGCTGATCGATATATTGGAACAAATCTACCGCTTTGAGATATTTCGGCCACAGGATTTCAAGGGCCTGACCTTTGATGTCGTTGTTCGGATCTGGCCCCACTCCATCCAGCGCCAAAGGCCTTAGCGCCGGCCAGATGCTAGGGTCGCCGCACGTCGCTAACGCCGCGACCGCGCAGGCGCGGATGTGCGGATCATCGGTCTGATCTGTGGCGACGGCCAACAAGTCGTCCCGAAGGTCTGACGGCGAACAGGCTTCGGCGATACGCATGGCGGCACGCCTGGCGATAATCCCGTGTCCCTGTCCTGCAACGTAGGGCCGAAGCTGCATCCCTAGGCCGGGGTGCGCGAGCTTCCGATAGCGGTCACCGATTCCCAGGATGGAGTCGTGAGCGCGATCCTGATCGAGCCCCTTCAAGAGAGCATCTGTTAAAGCGGCCAGATCGGCGACGTCCCAGCCGACGAGGTCTCCGTGTAAAAGAACGATAGGTTCGCGCTCAATGAGCGCGCGTCGGAGATTCGTGTGGAGCGACGCCGCCCAAGCGGTGACCATCGCGAGCTGCGGGACGAGGCCGCCAGAGGGATGGCGCAGCACGTCAAGGACGTTTCGCACCGGAACATTCCGGGCGATGAGATAGTCCGCAGCCAGGAATTCCGCGTAACTTTGGTGCGCCCAACCCATGCGGTCGTCACCACGCGACGAGAAAAGGCCGCTATCGAGAACCTCGCGTAGATGTTCCCGCGTCACGTCGATGTGGCCCCCATTGCCTGGTTCCGAGCCAACAGCGAGTGTGGAGAGTGTCACATCCTCCTCGGGGATGACTTGGCCTTCTATGCCGGTCCATACCGCGTACCTGTTCGCCAGCATCGAAATCGCCGCAACGCGGCCCGCGAGCTGATAGCGCTGCGCCGGATTCAGTCGCCCAACGCGCTGAGCATCCCGACGATTAACGCTCTGTTCTTCGCACAAGCTCAGACACCCGCGCCGATAGAGATCGACAATGCTGTTGGGAAGGCGCCCCTCGGCCTCGAACAGGCGCAAAAGTAAATTGAGAGTCAGGGGCTTGATTGCGAAGGGTACGGCATTCGCGACTCTCACCTGCTCAAGGAACGCTTCTACATCAACTGGCCACCTTTGCGCCGCCGCCCGCACGTCTGACCGACGCAACGGTGCGATCTCGTAGGCGCCGATAGCATCTTCACCCCAGAGACGCTCAAACACGGGCATCAGCGTAGCCGCCGGCCAGACCAGCGTACGACAGGCAATGCGAATCGAGAGCCGCTCGACCGGTAGGCCCAGAAGCTCGTCGGCGATCAGTGCGGCGACGGTATCGATCCGCAGCAGCGCTTCGTCCAGGCTATCTAGTTGGAGGAGGAGCTCGCCGCGCCCTTCCTTCCACGCGACAAATTGGGGGCTCTCAAAGACCTTTTTGTAGAGAAGATGATCACTCGTGAACTTGCGGAGGTCCTCGTGGATCACGGTGACGCCGCGGCTCTGAGCGTCTGCTCTCTGACGCGTGGCCTCCGCTTCCAACGCAATAGACTTCCCCATGCCGGGCTCGCCGAGAAGCGCAAGCGCCCGACCCTCGCCAAGGTCCGTCAAGGTATGCAGTTCGCTTCTGCTGGCGGTCCATTGCGCTTCAGGATCTACGAGGTAGCCCCCGTCGGACAGTTCAATTTGGCCGCCCTGCGCGACCCAGAATCGCTGCCACTTGAACCGGCGCTCCCTACGGACCTGGGCCGGGCTCCCTGGTCCCCCAAGAACGGCTAACTGCCCTATGCTTGACCCCTCGCTCTTTCGGGACATGGCTAAAACATACTTGTACCCGGCTCACACTGCCAAGCCCCGGGTGAGGCGTCCGATCCATTGCACGACTCGCGTAATTTGTAGGTAGCTGATCGGTCGCGCTCCTTCCGCCAATGGCTTATTGTGCTGCAAGGCGGCGCTGGCCGCCCTTAGTTCGCGAGTGGGCGCGAAGCCTCAGTGCGACCAGCGCTGCGCCTTCTGGATCATGAAGTCGCGGAACACCTGAACGCGTGCCACGTTGCGCAGCTCTTCGGGGTAGACGAAATACGTGTCGAGGGAAGGCATCTCGCTTTCGGTGAGCACGCGCACGAGATTCGAGTTCTGCACCACGAGATAGTCCGGCAGGATGCCGATGCCGAACCCGCTTTCCACCGCGCGCTTCACGCTCGAGACGTTGCTCACCGTGAGCGCCACGGGGCGCGGATGACGCGGATCGCGCCCGAGCGTCGGCAATACGCTCGTGTCGAGAAGGTAATTCGCGGCCGAGCCGCCATACGCGACGATGCGGTGCGAATCGAGCTCTTCCGGCAGCTTCGGCTGGCCGCGGCGCTTCACATATTCGGCCGAGGCGTAGGCGTGGAAGTGCACGGTGAAGAGGCGCCGCTGCACGAGATCCGACTGCACCGGCAGGCGCAAGCGGATGGCGACGTCCGCTTGCCGCATCGCGAGGTCGAGCTCCTCGTCGATCAAGAGCAGCTCGACGCGAATATCCGGAAAGGTATCGAGGAATTCTCCGAGCCGCGGCGTGAGCCAATACGTGCCGAGCCCGATCGTGGTCGTGATGCGCAACTGCCCGTTCGGCTTCTCGCGCGTGTCGACGAGACGCGCCCGCGCGGTCTCGATCTTGAGCTTCATCTCGAGCGCCGTGCGAAACAAGGTCTCGCCAGGCTCGGTGAGGATGAGGCCGCGCGCATGGCGATGGAAGAGCGGAACGCCCACTTCCTCCTCGAGCGCCGCGATCTGGCGGCTCACGGCCGATTGGCTCAACTCGAGCATTTCACCCGCATGGGTGAAGCTGCCGACCTCCGCGGCAGCGCAGAATATTCGCAAACGGTCCCAGTCCACGTGGACGCCCCTCGCTGTGGCGACGATTATTCGGCCGCCGTTCTTTGTTGTTCCCTCGCGGCGAGCCATTTCTCCGCGTCGAGCGCGGCCATGCAGCCGAGCCCGGCGGCCGTCACGGCCTGTCGATAGCGTTCGTCGGTCACGTCCCCGGCCGCGAAGACGCCCGGAATGCTGGTCGTCGTCGATCCGGGTTGCGTCGCGATATAGCCCGACGCCGTCATGCGCAATTGATCCTTGAAGACCTCGACCGCGGGCGCGTGGCCGATTGCGATGAAAACGCCGTCCGTCTTCAGGTGCGTCTTCACGCCGGTCCGGGCGTGACGAAGCGTCACCGCGGTCACCGAGCGCGGCTCTTCGGTGCCGCCGATCTCGTCGAGCACGTGATCGAAGATCACCTCGACATTGGCTTTGCCGAAGAGACGTTCCTGCAAGATGCGTTCGGCCCGAAAGGCATCCCGGCGATGCACCACGGTCACCTTTGCGGCAAGTGCCGAAAGATAGAGCGCCTCCTCGACGGCGGTGTTACCGCCGCCCACCACGACCACGTCCTTACCGCGAAAGAAGAAGCCATCGCAGGTGGCGCAGGCCGATACGCCGAAACCCTTGAAGTGCTCCTCGGACGGCAGACCGAGCCATTTGGCCTGAGCCCCCGTGGCGATCACAAGCGCGTCGGCCGTGTAGACGTCGCCCGAATCCCCTTTGAGACGAAAGGGATGAACCCTGAGCTCGGCGGAGACGATGTGATCGGAAATGAGGGTCGTGCCGACATGGGCCGCCTGAAGCCGCATCTGCTCCATGAGCCAAGGACCTTGGATCACATCGGCAAAGCCGGGGTAATTCTCGACATCCGTGGTGATGGTGAGCTGGCCGCCCTCCTGCACGCCGCAGACGAGGATCGGTTTCAAGAGCGCGCGCGCCGCGTAAATCGCCGCCGTGTAACCAGCCGGACCCGAGCCGACGATCAAAAGAGGCGTATGCAAAGGTGGCATTTGCAAAGGTGGCGTTTGAATTTGCGGCACACTCGTTCCTTCGGCGATCGGGCTCAAGACACGCCGGTCGCGCGGTGCTGCTTCAGCGCGCCTCGCAATGCCGACGAAACGCCTCCGCAATAAGGGAAGCGACCGCAAACGTCGAATCTAGGGGTTCGTAGGGTGTCCCCGCAAGATGTCCGGCAAAGTTATGGACAATTCCTCTCGACCGAAGCCCATCGAGGTAGCGCGTCACCTTCTTGTGGCCTCCGCTCGGCTCAAAAACGAGAACCGGGCGGCCCGTCGCCGCCGCCTCTCCCACCATGCCCACCGAATCGGCCGTGACCACTAGCGCGTCGGCGAGCGCCAGGAGCTCGATGAAGGGATTGTCGCCTTTCTCGTCCCATAGATAGCCGTTGTGGCGCGCCACGACGGCCGCGATGGCTTTGCGCAAGCGCGGTGGCGTGCGGCGCGAAAACGTCCCCATGAGCGAAGCCCCACCTTGCGCGAGGCGATCGAGCTTTGCTGTCAAATCAGCGACGTCTGCCCTCCTGAACCGGTGATTGACGCTATTGCCCCCGATCAACAGCGCGACGCGCGGGCGAGAGAGGCGAGCAAGCATGCCGAGTGGTTGGGCGCGCGCCGCGGCCAATTTCGCCGCCGTGACGCGGTGGGGCGTGAGCGGGCTCTTGATCACGTTCGGCCCCGCGAGCGTGTCGTGCTCGGGAACCCAGATCAGATCCGCGGTCCTCGTCCCCGTGTAGGGGTCCTTCATGAACGCCGTGAACGTGCGCCCTCGCGTCTCGGCGCGCACGCGCCGCACATAAGGCACGGCGCGTCGTCCGGAAGCGACGATGAGGTCCGGGTAAGGCGCAGCTATCGGGCTTTGCGGCCGATGCGGGGCTTCCTTCGGATCGATCGGCCCGAACGGGGTCACCCAGCTCCAAGGCGGCCGCGGCGCGATCTTGTGGAGCACGGGCTCGAGGCCGAGCGCCTCGACCACGCCGAAGCAGATGGCCGTATCTCCTGCCTTGCCGTCCGTGAGCACCCAGGCGGTTGTCGAGGACGGAAGGAGCGCCGGCATCGGGTGAGCGCTTTCAGGAGAAGGCGCCGGAACGATGGGGGAGCGGATGAGGCCATCCGCCGGTGCCGTTCCAGGAGGAGCGTTCACTGCCGCGGACCTGCCTTCAACCGGCGATCGCCGACGCGATCGGCACCTCCTCCCAAAAACGGGAGAAGGCAACCACCTCAAGCTCCCATCACGCTTGCGGGATCGACCTTCACGCCCGGTCCCATCGTCGAGGAGATCGCGATGCGCTGGACATAATGCCCTTTTGCACCGGCGGGCTTAGCCTTGACCACGGCATCCGTGAAGGCTCGGATGTTCTCGGCGAGCTTGTCGGCCTCGAAGGAAGCTTTGCCGACGCCGCCATGTACGATGCCGGCTTTCTCCACGCGAAACTCGACCGCGCCGCCTTTTGCGGCGCGCACCGCGCCCGCCACATCGGGCGTCACCGTCCCGACACGCGGGTTCGGCATCAAGCCGCGCGGACCGAGCACCTTGCCGAGCCGACCGACGAGGGGCATCAGATCGGGCGTCGCGATGCAGCGGTCGAAATTGATCTCGCCGGCGTTGATCTTCTCGACAAGGTCTTCCGCGCCCACAATGTCGGCACCGGCGGCCTTCGCCTCATCCGCCTTGCCGGCCCGTGCGAACACGGCTACGCGCACCGATCGCCCGGAGCCGTTCGGCAACTGGCAAACGCCGCGCACCATCTGATCGGCATGGCGCGGGTCCACGCCGAGGTTCATGGCGATCTCGACCGTCTCGTCGAACTTGGCCTTGGCGCGCTCCTTCACGAGCTTCACCGCCTCATTGAGGGGATAGAGCTTGGTGCGGTCGATGCCTTCGAGCGCAGCCTTTTGACGTTTTCCCACGCTCATCTCGTCACCCCACGACCTCGAGGCCCATCGAACGGGCAGAGCCCTCGACCATGGCCATTGCCGATTCCACATTGTCGCAGTTCAAATCGGGCAGCTTCGTTTGCGCGATCTCGCGGATTTGAGCTTTTGTCACCTGCCCGACGGTGCCGCGACCCGGCGTCTTGGAGCCGCCTTGGATCTTCGCCGCCTTCTTCAAATAGAAGGACATCGGCGGCAGCTTCATCTCGAAGGTGAAGGAACGGTCTTGGTAGGCCGTGATCACCACCGGGATCGGCGTGCCTTTCTCCATCTGCGCGGTCTTCGCGTTGAAGGCCTTGCAGAACTCCATGATGTTCAAGCCGCGCTGACCGAGCGCGGGACCGATCGGCGGGGAGGGGTTTGCCGCACCCGCCGGCACTTGCAGCTTGATGTAGCCTGCGATTTTCTTCGCCATGCCACTGCTCCAATGATACGCCGCGCCCTGCCTTGGGCGGTGAGCGTTCAGGTTGCAGGCCGCGGTCGCGACGGCTTTGACCCGGCATGGCGTGCCGGCCCGCCTCCCGCGGAGTTTGCGGGCATATAGTCTCAATGGCGGCGTGCGTCAAAGCGAAGCTTGGCGAAGATTACGCCATCGGCGGCCCTGGCGGTCACGCCAAAAGCTTGTGTCGTTCATCGAGCTCCGCGAGTGGAGCGTGGAACTATGCCCAATGTGCCTTTTCACCGAGGCTTCGTGGCGAGCGTCGCGGAAAGCCGCTCGATGCGTTCGGCGGCGGCATTCACCTTCGCGGCGAGCTCGTGCTCGAGCGCTTCCTTTTGCGAGAGGCGCTCGGCATTCGTCTCCTCGGCGCGAGCGTGCTGCGCTTCGAGCACCTTCACCCGGTCGCGAAGCTCGGAAAGCTGGTCGGCGAAGGTCAGCGCGGCCATGACGTGAAGGCGCATATCGCCGATCTCTCCGAAAGCGCGCCGCATATCGGCAATTTTCTCATCGAAGGCCTGCGCGAGCCCCTCGAGATGCGCTTCTTCACCATCCTGGCACGCCATCCGGTAGGAGCGCCCCGCGATGGTGACCGAGACCTGGGTCATGTCGCCCTGCCTTCCGCCTCGGCGTTTCCGGAACCGCCATTGGCTGATCCGAGAACTGCCTCGATGCTGCCGATCGCGCGGCCCACACGCTGGGAAATTTCGCGCGTCGCGTGTTCGAGGCTGGCGTTGCGCGCGAGGGCCCCGTCGAGCTCGACGGCGAGGCGTGAGCGATCGTCACGCATGATCGCGAGCTCCGTCTCGAGCGGCTCGAGCCCCTGCTCGGCGTCGAGCCTTGCGGTTGCCGCAAGCTCCAACCGGTCGAGCGCGGCCGAAAGCCGCTCGAACGCCTGGTCCAGAAGCAGCGTTTCGGTTGGTGCCATGGGCTCGCGACCCCTCCACAACGAGGCTCGCTTCACGCCTTGCGGAACCGTGCTTTCTGGATCCGTCCAGGTGAAGCGAATCACGAATGTCTCTCGCGTGATGCGCCTGCAACCTTACGCAACGCATGAGAGTTTCGTCAATCGGATGCCTTCATCGGGCCGCATGGATGCGATTCGGGTCGCGCGGTTGAACTCGCTCGACGGTCTGCGGCCGCTTGTCATCGAGGCAGAGCGGCAGGGCTTCGATTTCATGCGCCGCTTTGTCGAGGAATGGGCATCGGGAGCGAACAGGTTCGAAGGCCGCGGCGAATGCCTGCTCGGCGCCTTTGGCGACGGCCAACTTTTGGGCGTCGCGGGCCTCAACCGGGACCCTTACGTCAAAGTCGACGCGGTCGGCCGGCTGCGCCATCTTTACGTTCTCGCTTCAGCGCGCCGTCTCGGCGTGGGGTCGCTGCTTGTTCAGCGCATCGTGCAAGAGGCAAGGCCGAGATTTCACATCTTGCGCCTTCGAGCGACGACCGGTGCGGCGGATTTCTACTCGCGCCTGGGTTTCACGAGCATCCACGAGAAAACGGCGTCGCATGTCATGATCCCGAGAGGCGATGAAGAAAGCAGGATCGGCGATGGACCTGGAAGAGTACGTGGGGTTCCCAATGCCAACCGCCAGATCGAGATTGAATCCGGTGCCCGAAACGCTACCCTATCGGATGAAACGGGCTCGTCCTGAGAGCCGCTTTGACTCATTTCCGTGAGGTGTTATCAGGCAAGGCTCATCGGAGCCAGTCCTCATCATGACAGCTGACGATCTGCACAAGGGCATGGTGAACGCCATTCGCGCGCTGTCGATCGACGGCGTCGAAGCGGCGAAATCGGGCCATCCGGGCCTCCCGATGGGTTGCGCCGAGATCGCGACCGCGCTGTTCACGCGCTTCCTGAAATACGACGCGAGCGCCCCCCATTGGCCCGACCGCGACAGGTTCATCCTGTCGGCAGGGCATGGCTCGATGCTGCTTTATTCGCTGTTCTACCTCACCGGCTATCCGGACATCTCGATCGAGGACCTGAAGCATTTTCGCCAGGTGGGCTCGAAGACGCCGGGGCACCCCGAGCATGGGCATACGCTCGCCGGCGTCGAGACGACGACGGGCCCGCTCGGCCAAGGCATCGGCGCTTCGGTCGGTTTCGCGCTTGCCGAGCGCATCATGGCGGCAGAGTTCGGCGATGCGCTCGTCGACCACCACACCTATGTTCTGTGCTCGGACGGCGATCTCATGGAAGGCATCTCGCAAGAGGCGATCGCGCTTGCCGGCCACCTCAAGCTCAACAAGCTCATCGTCTTCTACGACGACAACAGCATCACCATCGATGGGCCGACCTCGCTTTCGGATTCGGTCGACCAAGTGGCGCGTTTCAAGGCTTGCGGCTGGAATGCCTCGCATATCGACGGGCTCAACGCGGACGCGATCATCGGCGCGGTCGAGGCCGCTCAAAAATCCGACCGACCCACCCTCATCGCCTGCAAGACCATCATCGGCTATGGCGCGCCGACAAAGGCTGGGACCAGCAAGGCGCATGGCGAGGCGCTCGGGCCCGAGGAAGCCGCCGGCGCCAAGAAGAACCTCGGCTGGACCTCGCCGCCTTTCGAGGTGCCGCAAGAGATTCTCGAAGCTTGGCGCAAGGCGGGGTCACGGGGCGGGGCCGCCCGCAAGTCTTGGGAGAAGCGTCTCGCCGGCGCGGACGCCAAGAAGCGCGCCGAATTCGAGCGCCGTCTCGCGGCCAAGCCGCTCGCCTCGCTGCACCAGGCCTTCGATGAACTCAAGCGCAAATTCGCCTCCGAGAAGCCGACGATCGCAACGCGTAAATCGAGCGAGGCGACGCTCGAAGCCATCATCGCGCAGGTGCCTGAGCTCGTGGTCGGCTCGGCGGACCTCACTCCGTCGAACAACACCAAGGTGAAGCCGCTTCGGGATATCACCCCCACTGACTTTTCGGGCCGCTACATGCATTACGGCATCCGCGAGCACGGCATGGTCGCG
This sequence comes from Hyphomicrobiales bacterium, assembly GCA_019247605.1. Classification (GTDB taxonomy): domain Bacteria; phylum Pseudomonadota; class Alphaproteobacteria; order Rhizobiales; family Beijerinckiaceae; genus GAS188. Next base: position 18,774 of record JAFBAS010000152.1, on the reverse strand, counting down.
GCCATGAACGGCTTGGCGCTGCATGGCGGCATCATTCCGGCCGGCGGTACCTTTCTGGTCTTCTCCGATTATTGCCGCCCCGCAATTCGCATCGCGGCGATCTCGGAAGCTCATGCGATTTATGTCTTCACCCATGATTCGATCGGGCTTGGCGAGGATGGGCCGACGCACCAGCCTGTCGAGCATCTCGCGGCGTTACGCGCCATTCCCAATCTTCTCGTGATGCGTCCCGCGGACGCGATCGAGACGGCGGAGTGCTGGCAGGTCGCGCTCGGCCACAAGGACGGCCCCGTGCTGCTCGCGCTCACGCGCCAGAATCTCAAGCCGGCGCGCACCGAGCCGGGGAAGGAGAATCTGTGCGCCCAGGGCGCCTATGAGATCGCGCCGGCCGAAGGCCAGGCGAAAATCAGCCTCTTCGCCTCGGGCTCGGAAGTCGAGATCGCGCTTGCGGCGCGCGACCTTCTCAAGGCACAAGGCCATGGCGCACGCGTGGTGTCGGTGCCGTGTTTCGAGCTCTTCTTCGCGCGCGACGAGCAAGCGCGGCGCCGTGTCATCGGCGATGCGCCCGTACGCGTCGGCATCGAAGCCGCGGTACGTCAAGGCTGGGATGCGATCATCGGCATCGATGGCGCCTTCATCGGTATGCATGGCTTCGGTGCCAGCGGCAAATACAAGGACGTGTACGCGCATTTCGGCATTACGCCCGAGAATGTCGCGGCCGCGGCGGTCGAGAAGCTTTCAGGCCACCGATGACGCGCTTGTCGCCATAAGCTATTGCCGTTCTCGCGCAATCACACGCAAAAGAGGAAAAGTTCCATGACCGTGAAGGTCGCCATCAACGGCTTTGGGCGCATCGGCCGCAATATACTGCGCGCCATCGTGGAGTCGGGACGCAGAGACATCGAGGTTGTCGCGCTGAACGACCTCGGCCCGGTCGAAACCAATGCGCATCTGTTGCGTTACGATTCGGTCCACGGCCGCTTCCCTCACGAAGTGAAGGTCTCCGGCGACAGCATCGATGTCGGCATGGGCAAGATCAAGGTCACGGCGATCAGAAATCCGGCCGAGCTGCCCCACAAGGCACTCGGCATCGATATCGCTCTTGAATGCACGGGCATCTTCACGGCCAAAGACAAGGCCAAGGCGCATCTCGAAGCCGGCGCCAAGCGCGTGCTCATTTCGGCCCCCGGCGAGAGCGCGGATTTGACCGTGGTCTTCGGCGTCAACCATGACAAGCTCAAGAAGGACCACCTCATCGTCTCGAACGGCTCGTGCACGACGAATTGCCTCGCGCCCGTCGCCAAGGTGCTGAACGACACCATCGGCATCGAGCGCGGCTACATGACCACCGTGCATTCCTACACCGGGGACCAGCCGACCCTCGACACGATGCACAAGGATCTTTACCGCGCACGCGCTGCTTCGCTGTCACAAATTCCGACGACGACAGGCGCGGCCAAGGCGCTCGGCCTGGTGCTCCCCGAGCTGCAAGGCAAGCTCGACGGCAGTGCCATTCGCGTGCCCACGCCCAATGTCTCGCTCATCGACCTCAAGGTCGTCGCCTCCCGAAAGACGTCGGCCGAGGAGGTGAATACAGCGATGAAGAGAGCAGCGGAGCAGGAAATGAAGGGCGTGCTCGCCGTGACAGCGGCACCCAATGTCTCGATGGATTTCAACCACGATCCGCATTCGGCGACTTTTCACCTCGATCAGACGAAGGTGATCGATGGGACCTTCGTGCGGGTGCTTTCCTGGTACGACAATGAATGGGGCTTCTCGAACCGCATGGCCGATACGGCCGTGGCGATTGGGAAGCTGATCTAAGTAGGGCGGCGGGTTTCATCGCAACGAGGTCGTGCAATGTCAGATACCGCCAAACGCGAACCTTCGATCAACCCGGTCGACCCTGAAACGACCGTCTACGGCTCCCCCACGGCCGTGGCGTCGCAGCCCGCTTCGGGGGGCGTGCCGCTCTCCGAACGCGGTGGGCTCGACCAGCTCTCTCGTTTGGAGGAGAAGCTTGCCCGGATCGAGGAGAAATTCGCGCGCAGCGAGGCTCTTCTCCTGCGCCTCGAAGCGAGCTTCCAGGACACGTTGACGCGCTTTGGCGGACTTGCCCGTTCCGCCGAGGTGAAGGCGCTCGAGGGGCGGGTGCGCGGCCTGCCTGGGGCCGGCACCATCTTTGTCGTTGCGCTCATCGCGGCACTCATCGGCGCGTTGTTGATGGTTCTGGCGCTTCGCTTCGGCATTCCGGGTCTCTTGCCCGCGCTTGCGGCGCGCTGAGGCGAGCACTGCCGAGCGGTCGCCAGCGCCTCCGAGGAAGCCTCGTGTGACATGACCTCTTTCCGAACGCTCGATGAGCTCGACCCCAAGGGAAAGCGCATTCTTTTGCGACTCGACCTCAACGTGCCGATGGAAAACGGAAAGGTCGCCGACCTGACGCGCATCGAACGCGTTCTGCCGACCATTCGCGAGCTTGCCGACAAGGGCGGCAAGGTGGTGCTCCTCGCACATTTCGGCCGTCCAAAAGGCAAGCACCAGCCCAAGGAAAGCCTAGCGCCCGTCGCGCAAGCACTGGAGAGCGCGCTGGGGACGAAGGTCAAATTTGCGCCTGACTGTATAGGCGAAACCGCGACACACGCCGTCGCAGCCCTCAAGGACGGCGAGGTGCTGCTTCTCGAGAACACCCGCTTTCACCTCGGCGAAGAGAAAAACGACCCCGCTTTCGCAGAGGCGCTCGCGGCTCATGGCGACACCTTCGTCAATGATGCTTTCTCCGCGGCGCACCGGGCCCATGTCTCGACCGAGGGCTTGGCGCGTCTCCTGCCCGCCTATGCAGGGCGCGCCATGCAAGCAGAGCTCGACGCACTTGCCCGGGCGCTCGAGACACCACGGCGCCCGGTTGCCGCCATCGTCGGGGGCGCAAAGGTCTCGACCAAGCTCGAGCTTCTCGGCAATCTGTGCGCCGAGGTCGAATGCTTGATCATCGGCGGGGGCATGGCCAACACCTTCCTTGCGGCGCGCGGCATCGCCGTGGGTCGATCGCTTTGCGAGCACGATTTGGCGATTATCGCGCGCGAAATCGAGGAAAAGGCGAAAGCTCGAGGTTGCGAGATCATGCTGCCGATCGATGCCGTGGTCGCGACCGAGTTCAAGGCGCATGTGCCTCATCGTGTCGCCGCCCTCGACGACATCAAGTCTGACGAGATGATCCTCGACATCGGGCCGCGTTCGATCGAGGTGATTACGGGGAAGCTGCGTGAGGTCGCGACCCTCGTTTGGAACGGGCCGGTCGGCGCTTTCGAGCTCGCCCCCTTCGATGCGGGCACCGTCGCGATCGCGCGGGAAGCCGCCTCGCTCACGGCCTCCGGGAAACTCGTTTCGATCGGGGGCGGCGGCGACACCGTCGCGGCGCTCAATCGGGCTCGAGTCACCGAGAAGTTCACCTACGTTTCGACGGCGGGGGGCGCCTTTCTCGAATGGCTTGAGGGCAAGGCCCTCCCTGGAGTAGAGGCCTTGCGCAAGGCATGATGCTGGCGCGACCGGTGGGCGCGGCGTGCCCGCCGGTGATGGACGCAGCGTGAAGGCGGCGTCGAGCGAATGCCGCTTCGCTTCTTGATGGGAGAAGAACGATGAATCTCGAGCAATTGTCGAAAGTGGCGCAGAGCTTGGTGGTGCCCGGCAAGGGCATTCTGGCGGCGGATGAATCGACGGGCACCATTCAGAAGCGGTTCGACGCCATCCACGTGTCCAACACCGAAGAGAATCGCCGCGACTATCGTGAGCTCCTCTTTCGCTCGAGCGACGCGATGAAGACGCATGTCTCGGGCGTGATCCTTTTCGACGAGACGATCCGCCAGAAGGCGAAAGACGGCACCCCGCTAGTCAAGCTCATCGAGGATGCGGGCGCGGTTCCGGGCATCAAGGTCGATGCCGGAGCAAAGCCCCTGCCCTTCTGCCCCGGCGAGACCGTTACCGAAGGGCTGGACGGCCTCGCCGGCCGGCTGAAGAACTATTACGCGCTCGGCGCCCGCTTCGCGAAATGGCGTGCCGTCATCGACATCGGCGCGCATAAGCCGTCCTACACCTGCATTCTCGCGAACGCCCATGCGCTCGCTCGCTACGCCGCGCTTTGCCAGGAGGCCGACATCACCCCGATCGTCGAACCGGAGGTGCTGATGGATGGCGACCACGACCTTGCGACCTGCGAACGTGTCACCGAGTGGGTGCTGAAGGAAGTTTTTCAGCAGCTTTATTATGCGCATGTCCTGCTAGAGGGCAGCGTGCTCAAGCCGAACATGGTGGTCTCGGGAAAGAAAAACCCGAAGCAGGCGAGCGTCGAGGAAGTCGCTCAGGCCACGCTTCGCGTGCTCAAGCGTTGCGTGCCTTCGGCCGTTCCGGGCATCGCCTTTCTTTCCGGCGGCCAGTCCGACATCGAGGCGACCGCGCATCTAGACGCCATGAACCGCATTGGCGGCTTTCCCTGGAAGCTGAGCTTCAGCTACGGACGGGCCCTGCAGGCTGCGCCGCAACAGGCTTGGGCCGGGAGGGCCGATAACGTGGTGGCGGCGCAAAAGGCCTTCACGCATCGCGCCAAGATGAATGGGCTCGCGACGCTCGGAAAATGGAAAAAGGAGCTGGAAAAGGCGGCGTGAGCGAATCGATGCGGCCGAGCGCTGGCCCTTCAGTCCCAACATCGCACCCCTTCACTCTCGGCCGAGCGGGCGAAGGCCGCGAGCGGAAGGAGCCTATGTTCCACGCCCCCTTCGCAACGGGTTTTCAGAAGGTCCGTCTTTGCCCGTTTCGCAAGCCGCGCTTTCGCCACCATCATCGGCAAGGGAAGGGGCTGCTCGCCGCACCGGCGGGAGATTGAAACGCCAAACCGCCAAATGGATGCGAGTTCCACCCGCCTGATGCTGTTCAGCCCGAGAATTTCCGATGGTGAGGCCTTCCTTTCGCCATTGAGGGACGTTGTCTCGGCCGGCGAGGTGGCCGCCCTCGTGCTCGATCTCGCCGACGCGGATGAGCGAAGCCTCATCAACACGGTCAAGCGCATCGCAGCGGTGGCCCAGGCGAAGGATACGGCGGTGCTCATCGCCGACCGCCCCGAGATCGTGGCGCGTGCCGGAGCCGATGGTCTGCATCTTCGCGATCCGAAGGGGCTCGATGCCGCCCTCGATCTCCTGAAGCGCCAGGATCGCATCGTCGGCACAGGGGGGTTGCGGCTTCGCGACGACGCCATGGTGGCCGCGGACAAGGGCGCGGACTACGTCCTGTTCGGCGACGAGCACCCGGACGGTCGGCGGCCCCCCTTCTCGGCCATTCTCGAACGGGTTTCGTGGTGGTCCTCGATCTTCGAGACGCCTTGCGTCGCCTTCGCCGCAAGCCTCGACGAGGTGGACGATCTCCCGGCGACGAGCTGCGAATTCGCCGCCGTCGGGGAGGCGTTGTGGTCGCACGCAGAGGGGCCGGCATCCGCTACGGCCTCTGTCATGCAGCGCTTGAGCAATCGGGCATCGGCATGAAGCCGGGTCGGCTCCTCTGCACCTTTGCGGCTGCGGGAGTGCTCTCAGCCTTCCTGGCTTCCCCTATCTGCGCGCCAAGCGCCTTCGCGGGGGCCGGTGAAGCACCCGACCTAGCCTTCGGGGCCTACCAGCGCGGCCATTATCGTGACGCTTTCGCGGAGGCGACCAAGAGAGTCGAGCAGGACCACAACGACGGCCCAGCCATGGCGCTCCTCGGCGAGCTCACAGGGGGCGGTCTCGGCGTTGCTCCCGATCTGAAGAAAGCCGCCGAATGGTTCGCGCTCGCGGCGGAGCGCGGCGACCGCAATGGCGCCTACGCGCTCGGCATGATGGTGCTCGAAGGGCGTGGCCTGCCCAGGGACGAAGCCCGGGCCAAGGCGCTGCTGGCACAGGCCGCGGATGCAGGACAACCCTCGGCCGCCTACAACCTCGGACTTCTCGCCCTCAATGAAAAAACGACGGAAGGCGAAGCCCGCGCGGTGAAGCTTATTCGCCAGGGGGCCGATGCCGGCGTCGCCGAGGCGGAATACGCGCTCGCCACCCTGTTGCGTGACGGCAGGGGAACACCTGCCGATCCACAGGGCGCGGCGCGGCTCATGGGGCAGGCCGCACGCGACTTCTACGAGCCCGCCGAGATCCAATACGCGATCATGCTGTTCAATGGCGAGGGCGTGGCGAAGGACGAGGATGGGGCCGCGAAGCTATTTGCGCGAGCGGCCTCGCGGGGCAATCCGGTGGCGCAAAATCGCTTGGCGCGCCTTTATGTGGTCGGGCGGGGCGTCAAGAAAGACCTCGCCGAGGCCGCGGCCTGGAACATGCTTGCCAAACAAGCGGGACGCGACGATCCTTGGCTGGACAAGGCCACCGAGATTCTCTCCCCGGAGGAACGGGATAAAGCCGCAGGCCTCGCGCGCCAGCGACTGAGCGCTTTCCAGCTCGGCACCTTCAGTCCTTGACGGGCTTTTGATGCGCGCGCACAGAGCCGCCACCGCTCTTTCTTTTGAGCGCAACCCCGCTCACCTCCGCATCGCCACCAGCCACTTGATCGTGCCGATATGATCCGCTCGCCCTTGATCTCCGTAATGACCGACGCCGCCCTCAAGGCGGCAAAAAGCCTGAGGCGCGATCTCGGCGAGGTCGAGGCCTTGCAAGTCTCGATGAAAGGACCGGGCGATTTCGTCTCGGCCGCCGATCGCAGGGCCGAGAAGATCATCCGCGAGGCGCTCGCCAAGGCGCGCCCCACCTACGGCCTCGTCATGGAGGAAAGCGGCAGCATCGCCGGAACCGACGGCGCTCATCGCTGGCATGTCGATCCACTCGACGGCACCACCAATTTCCTTCACGCGGTTCCCCAATTTTGTGTGTCCATCGGACTCGAGCGAGACGGAGATTTCGTTGCCGGCGTCGTCTACGATCCGGCGAAGGACGAAATGTTCGTCGCCGAACGCGGGAAGGGCGCCTACATGAACAACCATCGCATTCGCGTCGCGGCCAGGCGCGACTTCAGCCAGGCCCTCATCGGGATCGCCACTCCCCATCTGGGACGTGGCGGCCAGCCGCATTTTCTCAAGGAGCTCGGTGCCGTGATGGCTCGCGCCGCCGCCACCCGGCGATTGGGCTCGGCCGCGCTCGACATCGCCTATGTGGCGTGCGGCCGGCTCGATGCATTTTGGGAGCGCGGTCTGAACAGTTGGGATTTCGGCGCGGCGTCGGTGCTGGTTCGCGAGGCGGGCGGAGTTTTCAGCACGCTCGACGGCAGGAAGCGACTGGTGGACTCGAGCGACGTGATCTGTGGAAATGAGACCATGCATGGGGAGCTCAGTGCGCTCCTCGAAGGCGCCGTGTAAGAAAAGTTCGGCGCTTGCGATAACGCCTCTCCCGAGGCGCTTGGCCCAGGGCGGCAAATCCATTCAACGGCAACGCAATTAGCCTCGCGCCACATTCGTTGAGGGAGGTGCAACAGCCCTGCCGCGAAAATGTCTCAACGTCGCTGTATTCTTTCCGCTCAGCATGGGCGAAACACAAGCAACTTCGTGGAGCCGCCATAGGCAACGAGAATGACCAGGGTGCCGCCGAGCTCAGCGACGACGTCGTGCCGAAGTCGTCTCGATTTACCGACCTTTGCGGTGCCACAGCCCTCGTGCGTGCGCACAAAAGCGGTCCGGTCCGTGGCAGCTGGCGCATCCCGATGATCCAAGAGTTGGGGGCGTTTGGCACAAGCCAGCCTTGTCGCCCGACCCGTGAAATGACCCCGCAATCAAGTCGCCGATGATAGAGCCGCCCTTGATCCCATTGGCCGGCACGGCCATGATGCGCTGAGCACGAAGGAGCCTCGCCTATGGTCGATTCCGGGCCCGCGACGCCGTTGCCCGCGCCCGTCGCACCGCTGAGCCGCCCGGGGACCTTTTTCGGGCGGGTCATCGTTTTCTTGATTCTTTGCGGGATCGCCGTAGCCTTCTTGCAAGAACGCATCGTCGCGGCGTTTCTCGCAAATCCCGTGCTCAACGCCGTGATCGTCACCGCGCTCGTTGCCGGCATCGTGCTCGCTCTGCATGCCTTGTGGCAGATCGGCCGGGAGGTGCGCTGGGCAAATTCGAAACTGCGTTCGGGCCCGTCGTCGTCCCGTCTCAAGCCTTATCTCCTGGGCCCGCTCGAAGGCGCGTTCACTGGAGCCGTCAAAAGCTTGACGCCGCTCAACCAGCGCGCCTTGCTCGATTCCTTCGAGGCGCGGCTTTACGAAGGGCGCGAGATCTTGCGCTATCTCGCCGGGCTTCTCGTGTTTCTCGGACTCTTGGGCACTTTCTGGGGCTTGCTCGAGACGGTGCGCTCGATCGGGGGTGTGATCGGCACGATGCACACCTCGGGCGGCGAGAGTGGAGCGCTTTTCGAGGATCTGAAGAGCGGCCTTGCGGCCCCGCTTGCCGGCATGGGCATCTCGTTTTCGTCATCCCTTTTCGGGCTTGCGGGCTCGCTCGTCCTCGGCTTTCTCGATCTGCAGGTCGGGCGGGCGCATGCGCGTTTCGCAACCGAGGTCGAGGACCGGCTCTCGCAACGTGTGTCACTCGCCGCCGAAGGCGGTGAGCTCCCCGCGCTCCAGGGCGTCTTCACCGCGCTTTCCGAACTCAAGGAGCTCGTCGGGGCCGATCATTCGAGCCGCGCCACGACCCAGGCAATGGCGAACCTTGCCGAGGGCATCCAGGCGCTTGTCAAGCACATGCGTTCGGAACAGCAAATGATCCGCGACTGGGTGGAAGCGCAAGCGCTTCGGGAACGCAAAGTGGAGCGCCTCCTCGACCGCCTTGCTTCCGAACCCGTCCGCAGAGAGTGAGGGCTGACCGATGGCACTCGCCCGCACACGCCGATACGCACGCGAAATCAATTACTGGCCGGGTTTCGTCGATGCGTTGTCGACCCTGCTCCTGACCATCACCTTCCTCTTGTCGATCTTCGCGGTCGCGCAGGTCGTGCTCTCGCAGGAAGTGAATGGGCGTGACACAGTCCTCACTCGCCTCAATCGGCAGATTGCCGAGCTCACGGAATTGCTCTCGCTCGAAAAGACCAAGGCCACGAAATCGGATGCCGAGCTCGGTGCGCTCAGAGCGACGCTCGATCAGGCGAAGGCCGATCAAGGGCGGCTCCAGCAGCAGATCGACACGGGCGGCGGTGCCGCGAATGCAGCCGAGCGTCGAGCCAGCCAACTCCAGAGCGCTCTTGAAGCGCAAGCGGCCGACACCAATCGGGCTCTTTCGCAGGTCGACGCGCTGAACCAGCAGATCGCGGCGCTGCGCCGGCAGCTCGCGGCGATCGAATCAGCGCTGCAGGCATCCGAGACGCGCGAGCAGGATGCCCAAACGCGGATCGCCGATCTCGGCTCGCGCCTCAACGTGGCGCTCGCGCAAAAGGTGCAGGAGCTCGCGCGCTATCGCTCGGACTTCTTCGGCCGACTGCGCGACATTCTCGGCAACCGGCCCGATATCCGCATCGTGGGAGACCGTTTTGTCTTCCAATCGGAGGTTTTCTTCGATCCCGGCCAGGCCGAACTCAAGCCGGAAGGCATGCCCGAGCTCGACAAAGTCGCGAGTGCGATGCGCGAGATCATCGCCAACATCCCCCCCGACATTCCCTGGGTGCTCCGTGTCGACGGCCACACCGACAAGCGTCCCCTCTCGGGAACCGGGAAATTCGCGACGAACTGGGATCTCTCCGCGGCGCGCGCCATCGCGGTGGTGCGCTATCTCCAGTCGCAGGGGCTACCGCCCGAACATCTTCTCGCGGCGGGCTTCGGCGAATTCCAGCCGCTCGACCTCGGCGACACGGAGGATGCGTTCAAGCGAAACCGTCGCATCGAGCTGAAGCTGACGGACCGGTGAGCCGAGCGGCTACGGGCGATGAGCGAAGCCTCGTCGAGATCGATAACCGCGCACCTCACGCTTCGCGGCTTCGAGGAGGGAGATCGCGAGGTCGTGCTCGACCTTTGGGTCGCGGCGTGGCGCGAGGCGATGCCGGCAATCGATTTCGAACGACGTCGCGAGTGGTTCCGCGGCCATCTCGTACAATTGGACCGCCTGGACTACGTGATGCGCTGCGCGCTCGGCGCCCGCGAGCGCGTCGTTGGCTTCATCGCTCTCTCGCCGAAGCGGCGCCACCTCGAACAGATCGTCGTCGATCACGCCGAATGGGGAAAGGGCGTCGGCGACGCGCTGATCACCGAGGCAAAGCTTCTCTCGCCTCGCGGGCTTTGGCTCGACGTGAACGAGGGCAATCCGCGCGCCATCGCGTTTTACGAGAAGCACGGCTTTCGATGCTTGCGCCGCGACCGCAATCCGAACTCCGGCCGGCCGATCTTTCGCTATGCCTGGGGCGATGACCAATAAAGCTCAATCCCGCGCCGTTTCGCGCAAGCGTTGCGCGTACACGTTGATGATGAGTGCCGCGAGCAGGATGAGCCCTCGGATCAATATCTTGAGGAAGGAATCGATCTTCACGTGGTCGAGGCCGTTGTTGAGAACGCCGAGCACGAAAAGGCCGACGATCGTGTTGCCGATGCCGCCACGCCCCCCGAAAAGGCTCGTCCCTCCGACCACCACCGCCGCGATCGCATCGAGGAGGTAAGTGTCGAACTCGTTCTGCTGGGCGCTGCCAAAATGGGCGACGCCGAGCATGCCCGCAATCCCTGAGCACAAAGCCGAGATCACCATCACGGCACCGATGATGAGCTTGACATTGAGGCCCGAATATTCGGCCGCCTCGCGGTTTCCGCCGACGATGTAAACGCAGCGGCCAAATCGCGTGTAGGTGAGCACGAGGTGGCCGAAAAGCAAAAGCACCGCCGCGACGATGACGATCCACGGAATGCCGCCGACCGAGCCCGCACCCAGGGTCGAGACAAGGTCGGGTACTTTGTAGGCGATCTGGCCACGAACGAGGAGCGCGGAGATTCCGGCCCCGATCTGCATCATGGCGAGCGTCATGATGAAGGAGGGAATGCCGATGACCGTGATGCCGAGCGCGTTGATGAATCCAAGCGCCAAGCAGGCGAGGAGGGCGAGCGCGATCGCCGCCGCGCCGGGCAAGGGCAGATTGGCGATGTTCACGTAGGATTCCTGGGCAGTGAAATACGCCACCACGATGCCCGCGGCATTGGCCACGCTCGCGATCGAGAGGTCGATCTCCGCGCACAAGATCACGAAGGTGAGGCCGACCGCGATGATCCCCGTCACCGAGACCTGGGTGAGGATGTTCCAGACATTATCGAGCGTGGCGAAGGATGGGCTGGCGAAGCTGAAGAAAACGACGAGGCAGATGAGCGTGAGGAAAGGCGCGATGTTGCGCATCTGACCGCGCAGGAGCGATCCGATGCTCGTCGACCGGGCTCGACCTTTCTCATCCGTGAGCGATGCGCTCATGCAATTGATCCTTCGCTCAAGCCGCTTGGAGCAGGCGATCCTTGCTGATCGCCTCGTTCTCGAATTCGCGCACCACGACGCCTTTCTTCATCACCATCACGCGATCGGCGAGCGACAGCACCGTTTCGGGCTCCGTCGAGGCGACCAGGATGGCGAGCCCTTGGGCGCGCAAGCCGCGCACGATTCGCACCACATCCTCCTTCGCCCCCACATCCATGCCGCGCGTCGGCTCGCTCAGAATCAGGACCTTCGGCGGAAAGCTCAGCCATTTCGCGAGGCCCACCTTTTGCTGATTGCCGCCCGAAAGCGAGCCCAGGAGCGCATCGGGGCGCGGCGGCCTGATCTGCAGCTTCTCGATCTGCTCACGCGCGATCTCGCGCTCCCGCGCCGGATTGAGGAAGAAGCGCGATATCCGCTCGAGCACGCTCACCGAAGTGTTCTTGTAAACGGGTTCGGCATGAAAAAGCATCGATCGGCGGCTCTCAGGCACGAAGGCGATGCCGGCGCGCCGCGCCGCAGCGGTACTCGCCAACTGCGTCTGGCGCCCGTCCACCCGCAACATGCCCGCATCCGGCCGCAGCTTACCGAATAGGCTGCGCACGAGCTCGATCTGGCCGCAACCCATGAAACCGTAAAGCCCGAGCACCTCGCCGGACCGCAGCTCGAGCGAAACGTCCCGATAAGCTCTGCCGAGCGAGAGTCCGCGCGCCTCGAGGACCGCCGCGCTGGCCCTTGCGCTAGCGAGGCGGATATCGGCGCGGTAGCTCTCGCCGAGTTCTTCATGGCCCGCGCCGATCATCCGCTCGATGAGCGCCGCCTTGCTCGTCTCTCGCGCGGGTGTGGTCGCGATGCTGCGGCCGTTACGGAACACGGTAACGGTGTCGGAGACGTGCAGGATGTCGTCCAGGAAATGGGAGATGAAGATGATGCTGCGTCCATCGTCGCGCAAGCGCCGCAGCACCGCGAACAGGCGCTCGACCTCCGGCGGCGATAAGGCGGAGGTCGGCTCGTCGAGAATGATGATGCGCGCGCCCGAAAACAGCACGCGCGCGATCTCGACCATCTGCTGCAGGCCGATCGGTAGGTCCCCGATGCGAGCCCTCGGATCGATGTCGAGACCGAGGCCGGCGAGCTGACGGCGCGCTTCCGCCACCATGCGCCGCCACTGCACGATGCCCGCCCGGTTCACCGGCTGCGTGCCGAGGAACACGTTTTCCGCGACGCTGAGATCGGGCGCGATGCTCAATTCCTGATGCACCATGGCGACGCCGGTGGAGAGCGCATCGCGCGCCGAGCGAAAGCGCGTCTCTCGCCCGTCGAGACGCAATTCGCCGACATAATCCCCATGCACACCCGCGATGATCTTCATCAAGGTCGACTTGCCCGCCCCGTTCTCGCCGACGAGACCGTGAATCTCGCCGGCCTTCAGGACAAAGCCGACGTCGCGCAACGCGGCAACGCCGCCAAAGGATTTGGACACGCCCACGAGCTCGATGACCGGGGCGCCCGTGGGCACGCGGCTGGCCTCAGATGAGAAAATGGTCCTGCATCCAGAGCATTCCGGCGGCGTTGGCCTTGGTCACCACCGGCCCATCGGTGACGATGTTCTTTGGGATGCCCTGATCGGTCTTCTCGCCACCCACCGCGGCGACGCCCGCGATGATCGCTCCGCCATGGATGCGGCAAGAGGGATTACGCACAGTCGCATACATTCGGCCTTCGGAAACGGCCTGGATCGCGGGCGGCATCGCATCGACCCCGCCGATCAGAATGTTGGTGCGGTTATGCGCCTTCATCACGTTGTAGGCGGCGAGCGCCATGTCGTCGTTGTGGAAGAAGGCCGCGTCGATCTGCGGATATTTCGTGAGGTAGGTCTCCCAAAGCTGCGCGGTCTTCGACACGCTCCAATCCGCGGGCTGCGTGTCGAGCACCTCAATGTTCGGATATTGCTTGACCACCGACTCGAAGCCCTTGGCGCGGCCTTGCGCGCCGGTATGGCCGAGCGCGCCTTGTGTCATGATCATCTTGCCCTTGCCGCCGAGCGCGCTCACGAGCGCCTGCGTCACGGAAGCTCCCATGAATTCGTTGTCGGGGGCAAGGAAGCTGTGAACCTTGATCTGATCGAGGGGAGCGATCAACGTATCCATGTCGATGACCGGGATGCCTGCGTCGATCATCTTCTGCACCGGCGCGGTGAGCGTGCCGATGCCGAATGCCTGGATCGCCACGAAATCCCATTTCTGCGAGGCCATGTTGTCGATGGCGGCGCGCTGCTTCACGGCGTCGAGTTCACCGTCGAACCAGGTCACGTCGACATTGAACAATTTGCCCCAGTATTCGGCGGCCTGTTTTCCCTGAGCGCACCAGGTCGCCTGCAAGCCCGCGTTCGAGAAGGCAGCCTTGAGCGGCTTGTCGGAACGGCCCGCGGCTGTCGCGGCGAGCGAAGGGCTCAGGCTCAGGCCTCCCAGAAGCGCCGTGGCAGCGCCCGCAGACGCAGCGGCCGTGCGGAAGAAGTCACGCCGTGAATGCGGCAGAACGGTATTTTCCTCGGACATGTCACGCTCCCTGAATGGACGAGCCCGCCTCCTTTGGCCGCGCAGACGGGCGGACGCGGACAGGAAGTTTGGCATAGTCGGCGGGGCGGCACCAGGGTGACAATACTCTCGCAAGTAGAGTTGAGGTGAGACCGGGCGCGGCCTTGTTGTCGCGGCGCCTGGGCAAAGCATTCTTCAGGTGAAGATGGGATTGCGGACCTATTCAGTGCTGCGCCTCAACGGCGGTTGGTCTCGGCAATCGCTTCAGCTCTTCGCCTTTCGGCGTTTTTGCGCGCCAGCGCGCGGTGCGCCGCCCTGATTCAAGCCTACAAAAACATCGGTGTCATCGTCCTTGGGGATCACGAAATTCGGGACGACCGTGTTGAAGAAGGCTCGCGTCTCGCCTGAAGGGATGGTCACCGACAAGGTTTCCCGGCGCGAGGCGACCACCTTGTCCTTCACCCGTGCCTCAAAAAACAAAGGAATAGAGAAGGTGCCGGGGGCGCCCGCGGGTCCGAGAAGAACCGAGCCCTCGACACCGAGCTTCATGTTAATGTTCGCGCCTGCGTCCTGACATTCGCGGGCAATTTTGGTGATGGAAATCTGTTGACGCAGCGCCTGCGCGCCGGCTTCGGCGCCGCCGGCGAAATCACGGATCGACGCCCCGTTCGCCGAGATGTCGAGGACGGGGCAATCGAACTCGTCCTTTTGGTTCACCGCATCCGGAAAGCGAGTTTGAGGCTTGGGCTCGGCGGTTGTCGCAGGCGCGGGACCGCCGAGCGCAAGGTTTTCGAGGAACTGCCTCGTGGGGGAAGGGGGCGCCGGCGGTGCGTTGTCGTCGGAGCTTCCCCCGAAGCCGAGCGAGCTGCATGCCGAAATACAAGCGCAGAGCGCGAGAGCGGCCGACACTCGCGCCGTGCCCATCCAGGCGCCTCGCCACTTCCTGTGGCCGGCATATGCCCCCAATCCGCGCTTCACCATCTGCTCCCTCACAAACCTCACGACCAATCCCGTGCGTTCCTGAACCTCAGGCCCTCGACTTCTGGGATTGATGCCCCCCAATTGCCTTTCCCAAACCGATCAAGGCAAGGTATCGAACGCCTTGGCAAAGCCATTGAGCGAAACCGGAATACCGACCCCGTCATCCGCCGATTGAAAGACGATGAATGTCGCCGTGGTGCCCGTCTTCAACTGGTTGATCAGCTTGTCATCCATCTCGACCTCGCTGAAACAGCCGCTGCCGAAACAGTGCGCGAATGGCACATGGCCGAGATCCACTTGGTCGACCTTGAGCCCGAGCCCCGTCGGCAGGAAAACGAAGGGCGGCGCCACGACGCGCAGCAAAGGCTTCTTCTTGTCGACCGGTTTCAAGACGATGACGAGGAGCGTGATGTTCGGCCGGTCCTCCGCGACGACATTTTGGATCATCGCGCATTGCTCGCCCTTGGCCCCGGTGGGCGTGTCGCAGCGCGTCTCCCAATCGCCGTTCGTGGCCTTGATCACCCCTTCGGCCTTGACGGGGGGAGCACTCGTCAGGCCAAGTCCTGCCGCCAGGAGGAAAGCTGCGAAAAAGGCGGTTTTTGCGCGTCGGTTCCCAGCATCCAGCACCCAGCTCGCTCGTTTCATTGCGGCCTCATTCCTCGGATCGAGTCAGCTCGGCGGCTCCCTTGGCTACCGCAGCCGTTCGGACCATGCGATTTTGTCGCTGTCAAGGAAACCGTGTGGCGGCATCGCCCTTGCGTTTCGACCCTCGAGGCGAGGTCTTTCCCGAAGAACCGCATGCGAGATGCGGCAATTAGGCGGGGAAGGCGCCGTTGCGCCCCGCACGGGTTTGTGGTTTGACGCGCCAGGGGGAGCCGCTCGGCTGCCGCGTTCATCGCGGCGCGTGCGGCCCGATCGGGCTTGAGGTCATGACGAGGAAAAGAATGTCGATGAATGCCAGGGCAGGCGCGAAAATGGCGCTTTCGGGCCTTGCCGCGGCGCCTCTTGCGAGCCCCGCCTGCGCCGAAGCGATCGGCCAGCCGCACCCCTGGCAACTGGGTCTGCAGCCGCAGGTGACCGAGATCGGAGAAAGAATCAACTCGCTCCACAACGGCCTGCTCGTGATCATCACGCTCATCACCGTCTTCGTGCTGGCGTTGATTCTCTACACCTTGTTTCGCTTCCATGAGGCCCGCAACCCGGTCCCGAGTCGCACGACGCACAACACCTTCCTCGAGATCGTCTGGACGATCGTTCCGGTCATGATCCTGGTCGGCATCGCCATTCCCTCGTTCAGCCTGCTCAGGTTCAAGCTCGTCCCGCCGCCGGCGGACATCGTGATGAAGGCCACCGGATCGCAGTGGCTGTGGACATATGACTATCCGAAGGACCAAGGTGGCGGCTTTACCATCGTGTCCAAGATGCTCGACGAGAAAGAGCGTGGCGAGCTCATCGCCAAGGGCACCTCGCCCGAAGACGCGCCGCGGCTTCTGGCCGTCGATAACGAGGTCGTGCTGCCGGTCGGCAAGATCATCAAGGTGGAGGTCACTTCCACTGACGTGATCCACGGCTTCAACCTGCCAGCCTTCGGCGTGAAGGTGAACGCCATACCGGGGCGCAACAACGAGGTCTGGTTCAAGGTCGACACGGAGGGCCTTTATTATGGCCAGTGCACCCAGATCTGCGGCGACCAGCATTCCGAGATGCCGCTCGCATTCCACATCGTCTCGCCGGAGCGCTACTCCGAATGGTTGAAGGAGGCGAAGGCGAAATTCGCTTCGAACGGCGCTTCGCACGCCCGCGTCGCCGACGCACGACCACTCGCGCCTTGAAATTCGCGGACGGTTGACCGGCCGCGTTGCCACACTGGCTGCAAGACTAGCTGAAGGAAACCCGCCATGGCTTACGGCGCAGCTTTCAACCCCCATGCCGAACATCCGGCTTCGGACAGCCACGCCGCGCATCCGACGGGGCTTCGGCGATGGTTATTCTCCACGAATCACAAGGACATCGGCACGCTTTATCTTGCGTTGGCGATCGTCGGCATGCTGATCGGGGGCACCTTCTCGATCCTCATGCGCATCAATCTGCAATCGCCGGGTCATCATCTGTTCTCGGATGGGCAGGCCTACAACGTGATCGTCACCGGCCACGGCTTGATCATGATCTTCTTCGTGATCATGCCGGCCTTGATCGGCGGCTTCGGCAATTGGTTCGTTCCCCTCATGATCGGCGCGCCGGATATGGCTTTCCCGCGCATGAACAACCTGTCCTTCTGGTTCACCGCCGGCGGCATGTGCCTCCTGCTTCTCTCGACGCAGATGGAAGGCGCGCCAGGGGCCAATGGTGTCGGGGCGGGCTGGACGCTTTATGCGCCGTTCTCGACGCTCGGCCACCCCGGTCCCGCGGTCGATTTCGGCATCCTGGCGCTCCACACCGCTGGCGCCGGCTCGATCCTCGGCGCCATCAACTTCATCACGACGATTCTCAATATGCGCGCTCCCGGCATGACGTTGCACCGCATGCCGCTTTTCGTCTGGTCCGAGCTCGTAACGGCCTTCCTTCTTCTTTTGTCGCTGCCGGTCCTCGCGGGCGCGATCACGATGCTGCTCACCGACCGCAATTTCGGCACCACCTTCTACGACCCGGCGGGGGGCGGCGACCCGATCCTCTACCAGCACCTCTTCTGGTTCTTCGGGCATCCCGAAGTCTACATCATGATCCTGCCGGCGTTCGGCATCGTCAGCCAGGTGATCTCGACTTTTTCGCGCAAGCCGATCTTCGGCTATCTGGGCATGGCCTATGCGATGGTCTCCATCGCCGTGATCGGTTTCGTGGTTTGGGCTCACCACATGTTCACCGCCGGGCTTTCACTCGACACGCAACGCTATTTCACGGCTGCCACGATGGTGATCGCGGTCCCCACGGGCGTGAAGATCTTTTCCTGGATCGCCACCATGTGGGGCGGCTCGATCCGCCTCCATGCGCCCATGCTTTGGGCGATCGGCTTCCTCTTCCTCTTCACCGTCGGGGGCGTGACGGGCGTCGTGCTCGCCAACGCGGGCGTCGATCACGTGCTCCACAACACCTATTACGTGGTGGCGCACTTCCATTACGTGCTGTCGCTTGGTGCCGTCTTCGGCATCCTGTGCGGCTGGTACTACTGGTTCCCGAAGATGACCGGCTATGTGATTCCCGATTGGATGGGCAAGACACATTTCTGGTTCGCCTTCATCGGCTCGAACGTGACGTTTTTCCCGATGCATTTTCTCGGACTTGCCGGCATGCCGCGACACTATTTCGATTATCCCGATGCCTATGCGCATTGGCATTTCGTCGCGTCGATCGGCTCGTACATTTTCGCGGCCGGAATGATCTTCTTCTTCTTCGCCAACCTCTACGCCTATTTCATCCGCAAGCAGCCGGCCGGCAACAATCCCTGGGGCGCTGGCGCCACCACGCTCGAATGGACTCTGTCCTCGCCGCCGCCCTTCCACCAATATGAAGTGCTGCCGCGCATCACCGGCGGGGACCATTGAGCGCGCGCCGCGCCAAGCTCGATTAGGCCATGACGCTCGCGACGGACATCATCGCCAAGGGCGCTCGGAGCGAGCCCGTCCTCCCCGCGGTCTCGCTTGCCACTCCCGGCGATTTCTTCGCCCTCCTCAAGCCGCGCGTGATGTCGCTCGTCGTCTTCACCGCGCTCACCGGGCTCATGCTCGCCCCCGCGCGCCCGCATCCGGTGATCGCCTTCATCTCGATCCTGGCGATCGCGGCAGGCGCGGGCGCAGCCGGCTGCCTCAACATGTGGTGGGACGCCGATATCGA
>JAFBAS010000123.1 GCA_019247605.1 Hyphomicrobiales bacterium | reverse complement strand
GGCGATGCGGTTCGTGTGCGCCTGGCCGCGCGCGTAAGCCGCGATGCGGGCGCGGATGTTGCGGGCCTTGCCGACATAGAGCACGTCGCCATTCGCCGCGATCATGCGGTAGACGCCGGGCGCGTTGGGCGCGTGCTTCAACTGGCGACGGATGACCGAAGCGCCGGCGCCGACCGCGCTCTCCGCTCGAGGCTCGCTTTCTGTGTCCTCCTGCGGGGCCTGGAGGGAGGCGAGCGCCTCCTCCTCGTCCTCTTCCGTGGTCGCCCCAGGAGGGAGGTCTTCACCGCTCATGGGGCCGATGTAGGCGAGGTGGCGGCGTGACTGCAAGGGTGGGCGGGGGTCACCCCGCCGGTAAGGCCACCCAAGAGATCCCCGCGCCTACGAATACGCAATCGCAAGGACGATGTGGAAACACGCCAGCATAGCACTTGAGGTGAGGCTAAGCCTTACGCTCCAAATATATCGAGGAGCTCTGTTGCAAAGTAATATTTTGGCCTTCGGCTGCTCGTTGACTCGCTCAAGATGCCATACTCGACCAGCTTATTAACGTTATTCTGAGCCGCCGTATAGCTAGTCTGAGTTAGCTCCCTTATTCTTGGAACAGTTACCACGATCCTTTCGAAAACGTGATCTATTATCTTTAATAGCAACGCAGAAGAGCGTGCTGTGTGACATTTTCTGTAATAGGCATCCTGCAACTCACGTACTCTATGGATCGTCTCGATTGTTTTTTCGCAAGAATGCAGGACTCCTTTCAGAAAGAAACGTATCCAATTCATCCAGAAACTTTGTTGTGATACCGAAAGCATGATGTCGACGTACTCATCTCTATTATCTTCAAAATATTGGCTCATGTATAATAGGGGTTGATCCAGAATTTTTCGACTATGTAATATCAAGGGAATTAATATCCGGCCGACTCGACCATTTCCGTCTGGAAACGGATGGATCGTCTCGAACTGGTAATGGATCATGGCTATGAATACCAGCGGGGTTATGTTAGCCATGTCGTCCTTGTTTATGAACAACTCTAACGCGTTCATGCACTCCAAGTGTAAGGGCGGAGGAGGAGGGTTAAATCTCGATTTTGAGATGTCCTTCGATCTGCCTATAAAATTTTGTTCCCTACGATACTCGCCCGGAACGTGATGGCCTGATCTATGCGACGGAAGCTTTGCGAGTAAATCTTGATGAAGCTCTCTAATGAGTCGGTTCGAGATCGGGATGTCTTCCAGGCGAGTAATGCCGATCTGCAGGGCTCGCGTATAATTGAATACCTCTCTGGTATCGGTAGTCGCTGGCTCGTCCTTCGGGCTAGACTCAAAGAGCAATAGCTCTGGGAGGGATGTATAAGTACCCTCAATGTTCGAGGATGCGATGGCCTCTTTTCGCTGCAAGGGACGGATCAACAGGTAGGGATTTGGTAAGTACCGCCCAATGCCCCGCAGTTCGCCTAGTTTTTGGTCTGCGTCCGAGAGGAGTTGCTGAATGGGAGATAAATCGAGATCTGGGGGTAATGGGTCAGGCACGAACGCCTTTTGTCCCGCAATAGTATCTACCAGCTTGCCTGCCGGCGCCTTAAAAGCATCAACATCCATCCTCCCCACTCCATTAAATTACGAGCCCTAGTCACACCTTATATGGCAAAAAGTGTGGTTTGGCTAGCTATTCCAATTCATGCACTTCCACGTTCAATCATAGACGAGCGCGATGGTCTCCGCGATCAGCGCCGGGCGTACCTGGCCCTCGATCTCGATCCTGGCTTCGTAAATGAGCCTTTGGCCGCCCTCGATCGGCTCGGCGGCCTTGAGCGTCTGGACCAGCCGGATCCGGCTCCCGACCATCACCGGATTGAGGAAGCGGATCTTGTTTGCGCCGTAGTTGATGCCGCGCGAGCGCTTCGCGATCCGCCAAATGCCTTGCGAGAGGCGCGGTATGAGCGACAAGGTGAGGTAGCCATGCGCGATCGTCTTGCCGCCCGGCATCTCGCGCTTCGCACGCTCGACATCGACGTGGATCCATTGATGGTCGCCGGTCGCTTCGGCGAAGCGGTCGATCATCTTTTGATCGACAGTCAGCCACTCGCTCTTTCCGAGCTCTTTGCCAATATGACCAACCATGTCGGCCGGGCGTTCGAGCTCCAGCATCCTCGCTTACCTTCGTGATCTTTGAGGGAGATTATCGCGCGGCCGCCTTCTCGCCCGCTTCCCTGATTTCGGAGAGCGTGCGCATCGGCGTCAAAGCCTCGGGATCGATGAGGCAATGCAGGATCGAGGGTTTCTTCGAGGCGAGTGCCCGCTCGAAGGCCGGCGCGAAATCCTCCGTGCGCTCGACGCGCTCCCCGTGTCCGCCGAATGCCTTCGCATAAGCCGCGAAATCGGGGTTCTTCAGCGTCGTGGCGGAAATGCGCCGCGGGTAATGCAGCTCCTGATGCATGCGGATCGTGCCGTACATGCCGTTGTCGACGATGACGACGATGATCGGCAGGTCGTATTGCACGGCTGTCGCGAATTCCTGGCCGGTCATGAGAAAACAGCCATCGCCCGCGAAGGCGACGACGACGCGGTCCGGGCATTGGCGCTTCGCCATCACGGCGGCCGGCGTGCCGAAGCCCATGGAGCCCGAGGTGGGCGCAAGCTGCGTGCCGAAGCGACGGAAGCGGAAATACCGGTGCACCCAGGTCGCGTAATTGCCGGCGCCGTTCGTCACGATGGCATCGGGTGGCAGGCGCTCGCGCAGCCACACCATGGCTTCGCCGATCTGAAAAGCGCCGGGCAGCGTGCGCGGCTTTCCGGTCCAGTCGAGATATTCGGCGCGCGCCGCCTTCGTCCGCTCGGCCCAGGCGAGGCGGTTCGGCGTTGCGAGCGCGTGAAGCGCCGCCGTGAACGTTTCCGGGGTGGCGTTGATCGCGAGCGTCGGCTGATAAACGCGCCCGAGCTCGCCGATGTCCGGGTAGACATGCACGAGCTTCTGCTTCGGCATTGGCACGTCGAGGAGCGTATAGGCCGAGGATTGCTGCTCGGAAAAGCGCCCGCCGACGAGAAGCACGAGATCGGCTTCCTTGACGCGCCCCACGAGCTTTGGGCTCGGACCGACGCCGATGTCGCCGACGTAATTCTTGTGGTCGGCCGGGAAGAGCGAGGAGCGGCGGAAGCTCGTCGTCACCGGCAGGTCGAAGCGCTCGGCAAAATGCAGGAAGGCGTCATGGGCTCCTTGCGTCCAGGCCGAGCCGCCGAGGATGACGAGCGGGCGCTCGGCCGAGGCAAGAAGCGCCTGAAGCTTCGCCATCTCGGCCTCGCCCGGAAACGGCCGCACCGGCTCGATGCGCGGCACATCGGCGACCGTCGCCATCTCGGTGAGCACATCTTCGGGCAAGGAAACCACGACTGGGCCGGGCCGCCCCTGCGTCGCGACGCGGAAGGCGCGCGCCACGATCTCTGGAATGCGCTGGGCCGCGTCGATCTCGACAGCCCATTTCGCCATCGTGCCGAACACGGCCTTGTAGTCGAGCTCCTGGAAAGCCTCGCGCTCGCGCATGCCGCGTTCGACCTGACCGACGAAGACGATGAGCGGAGAGGAATCCTGCATGGCGATGTGAATGCCCGAGGCAGCGTTCGCGGCGCCGGGACCGCGCGTCACGAAGCAGATGCCTGAGCGCCCGGTGAGCCTCGCATAAGCGTCGGCCATCATCGCGGCGCCGCCCTCCTGCCGGCAGATGAGGACGTCGATGGCGGCGTCGTGCAAGGCGTCGAGAACCGCGAGATAGCTTTCTCCAGGCACGCAAGTGGCGCGGTCCACGCCTTGGACGAGAAGCTGGTCGACCAGAATTTGCCCGCCCGTGCGCGGGAATTGCACGTGGCCCGCCGCCGAACCCTGCTGCACCTTGCCTGGATCTTTGTTCATCTCACGAAAAAGCCTGTATTCCGGTGATGGCGCGCCCGAGGATGAGGGCGTGCACGTCATGAGCGCCCTCGTAGGTGTTCACCGTCTCGAGATTGGTGAGGTGGCGCATCACGTGGAATTCC
>JAFBAS010000042.1 GCA_019247605.1 Hyphomicrobiales bacterium | reverse complement strand
ATCGCGCTGAAGCGCCCCAATCGCTGGCTGATCGGAGCCAATTGCTGCACGCTCGGGCTCGCGCTCTATGTCACGAGCCTCATCAACGTACCTGCCCTCATCGCCCGCTATAATGTCGATCATTGTCTTGAGATTTCGGGCCAAGGGGTCGAGCTCGACATCTATTACCTAGCGTCGCTTGGATCCCAGGCGCTGCCGGCGATCGATCGGTATTTCGTGTTGCACCCGGCAGGGCCGCCTCGCTGGCAGCGTCCGGGTTGGGTTATGCCTCGCCAATGGTGGGTTGATCTAAGAGCCTCATGGGCGAACGATCTTTTGATGCGCGAATGGCGGGGCTGGGGGTTTCGCGAAGAGCGTTTGCGGCGCTATTTAGCGCGGCGGCAACTCTTTCTCGGGCCGGCCGCACAAACCGGTCATTCATGAGGAAGGCGCGCTGACGGGTTTGTCGAGGAGCAAAGATGGTGTCCTCCATTCTTGTGGTGGATGACGATCCGCATATCCGCGACGTCATCTGCTTTGCGCTCGAGAAGGCCGGCATGGCCACCGAGGCGGCCGTGAATGGCGTCGATGCCCTCGATCGGTTCGAGAGAAACGAGCCGAGCCTCGTCATTCTCGACATCGGCATGCCGGAAATGGACGGGCTCGAAGTCTGCCGGCGGTTGCGAAAGACCTCCGAGGTGCCGATCCTCTTCCTCTCGGCACGCGATGAGGAGATCGACCGCGTGCTCGGCCTTGAGATCGGGGGAGACGATTACGTAACCAAACCCTTCAGCCCGCGCGAGCTCGTGGCACGCATCAACGTCATCTTGCGCCGCACGAAAAAGGCGGTGACCCACGCGACGGAACACGCCGCCTTATTCGTTCGTGCTGGTTTCGCGATCGACACCAACGGGCATACCGCTGCCTTCCACGGCCAGGACCTTGCGCTCACGGCCCGAGAGTTTGCGATCATGAGAACGTTGGCGGCCCGCCCAAATGTCGTTTTCAGTCGCGACAGGCTGATGGAGGCCGCGTATGCGGCCAATATCCACGTGTCGGATCGCACAATCGATAGCCATATTCGCAACATCAGGGCAAAGTTCGCGAGCGCCGGTTGCAACAACGCCATCGAGACGGTCCATGGTATCGGATTCCGGCTCGGACGATGCGAGCCTGATCGGTGAGTTCAGGCGTCCCGCGCAGATGGAGGCCTTCCCTCGGCATGATCGTGGCGATCGTGCTGCTCGCCGTCGCGGCGCTACCACTCGGCGGGCTCTTTCTGTTTCGGCTCTACGAAAATCAATTGGTCCGCGAGACCGAATCCGAGCTCATCGTGCAGACGACGATGTTGGCCACGATCTTCGCGCAACAGGTCGAGCGAAGCGGGGCCTTTGGCCAGGGCGGATTGAGGCCCGTCGCCCCAGGGAAGAAGGCGGAGCGGGAAGATCGCTTTCACCCGATCGAGCCACGCCTGGACTTGACGGCAGATGACATCCTCGGACGACGCCCTGATGCGATGGAAACGAGCGAGGTTGTCGACCCGAAACTGCAAAGGATCGGGACCGATGTCTACGCGATCGCCCAAAAGGCCCAGGAGGTGACGCTCGCCGGCTTCCGCATCGTCGACCCGAACGGCGTCGTGATTGCCGGGGGAGAGGAGGCCGGGCGGTCACTCGCGAATGTCGAGGAAGTGGCGATGGCGCTTCGGGGTGATTTTCGCAGCGTCTTGCGCGTTCGCGTCTCGAACGATCCCCCGCCTCCCCTCTATTCCATGAGCCGAGGCACGAGTGTGCGTGTCTTCGTCGCCATGCCCGTGCTCGTGGCCGGGAGAGTAGCCGGCGTGATTTACGCGTCGCGAACGCCCAACAACATTTTCCGCAGCCTCTACAATGAGCGTCTCAAACTCACTCTCGCTGGAGCTTGCATTCTCGCGGTAATCCTTGTGATCGGCTTTTTGTTCTCACGCGCGATCTCGCGACCCATTCAGACGCTGATCCGAGAGACCCACAAACTCAGCCATAGGGGCATGAGTCTTGACGATGCCCCGCAACATTACGGCACGCGCGAGATCGCGAGCCTTTCGGCAAGCTTTCACGAGATGGCTCGGCGACTCTCCGAGCGCTCGAGCTACATTGCGAATTTTGCGGCTCACGTCTCGCACGAGCTCAAATCCCCCGTGACGGCGATCCAGGGCGCTGCCGAGCTTTTGCTAGACGACGCGACAACGGCGAGCCCGAGCATGGAGCCGGCGCAACGCCGCCGGTTTCTGGAAAACATGATTGGAGACACCAAGCGGCTCATCGCGCTTCTCCAACGGCTCCGGGACCTGGCGCAGGTTGAAAATCTCCAGACAATCGGCCCGACGCCCCTCGATGAAGTGGCCATGGAAGTGAACGCCGCTTTTCCCGAGCTGGACATACGCTGGAACACGGGGCCTCGCCGGTCCCTCCCACTCTCGCGAGAGAACGGCGTGATGTTGTTCTCCCATCTCGCCGACAATGCAATGCGGCATGGCTCGACAGAACTGCGTATCGATTTGGAGAGGCGAGGTGATCTCGTCACCTTGACGGTCGCCGACAACGGGCTCGGAATATCAAAAGCAAATCGCGATCGGATCTTCGATCCCTTTTTTACGACGCGACGCGATTTTGGTGGAACCGGAATGGGCCTTCACATCGTGCGTTCTCTCTTGCGCTCGCACAAGGGCAGCATTTCCTTGCTGCCGTCGTCAAAGGGAGCGACATTCGCCATAACCATCCCAGTTGCTTGAGCGCATCGAAGCATCAGCAAGCCGCCCCTACACCATCTCCTCCAGCCTGCAGTTCACCAGAAGCTCCGCCACAGAGGCCGTGTTCGGCAACCCGATCACGGTCGCGACGAGCTCGGCGAGATCGGCGGGGTCGGTCATGAGTTCCGCCGCGATCTGCGTTGCGTTTGCCGTCATGTCCGTGCGCACGAAGGAGGGGCAGAGCGCGGTGGCGCGCACGCCTTTTTCCCAGCCGAGGCGCCGCACCGCGTGAGTGAGCGCCACGACCGCGAATTTCGACATCGCATAGGCGACGTGGTCGTTCTTGACGCGCTTGCCGGAGAGTGACGCCACGTTCACGATGCGGCCCGAGCCCGAGGCCTCGAGATGCGGCAAGGCCTGCCGGATCATGTTGAGCGGCGCTTTGCAGTTCACCGCGAAGATGAGGTCGAGCTCCTTCTCGTCGATGTCTCGAAGCGTGCCGCGCGAGTCGATGCCCGCATTGTTGACGAGCCCGTCGATACGCCCGAAGCGCTCGACCACCGATTCCACCCAGGCCGCATGCGTCCTCCAATCGGTCGCCTCGTAATGGGCGGTGTGCACGCGAAGCTCGTTCCAATGCGTGATCGCGCCCGAGAGCGAATAGGGATCGCGCACGCCGAGGCTCACGGTGTAGCCCCTGTCGTAAAGGGTGTTGGCAATCGCAAACCCGATGCCGCGATTGGCGCCGGAGACGAGGATCACGCGGCCGTGGGGGTCGAGCATTGCGTCACCCGTGCAGGCTGAGTGCGGCCGGCTTCTGTGCGCCCCCGTCCGCGAAGCGGGCGAGGCGGAAAGCCGAAAGGTCGTGGCGCGGGTCGCGGACGAGCGCCAGATCGGCAAGGATCTCGCCGCTCACCGGCCCGAGGCAGAAGCCGTGACCGGAGAAGCCGGCGCCGATGACGAGGCCGGCGATTTCGTCGGGCGCATCGAGGACGGGCAGCGCGTCCGGCGTGAGGTCGATGAGTCCGCCCCACGCGCGATGCCGAGGCGCATCCTCGATGACCGGCAGCACCTTGCCGACGAGCGCTCTCAGGCGCCGGATGTCCGAGGTGGTCGGCGCGAGCGCGGCCTCGCTCCACCGAGCCGGATCGCCGTTGAAGGGCAGCGAGCCGGAGGTCACGCGAAGTCGCCCATCGGCTTCCTGCCGACCGGCGCAATCCGCATTGGCGACGCCGAACACCTGAGCGATCACGGGCGACAATCTTTCCGTCTGCAACACGTGTACGATCGTCACCCGGAGCGGAAGGTCGAGGCCTAGATCCCACAAGAGCGCGGGGGTGTTGACACCCGCCGCCAAGATCACGCAAGCGGCCGGAACGAAACCTTCCCTCGTATCGACGCCCGCGACGCGTCCCTGCTCGATCCGTAAAGCATCGACTGCAAGACCTTCGCGGATGACTGCGCCTTTTCGTCTCGCGGCTCGCGCATAGGCTTGCGTCGCCGCGATCGGATCGGCGTGACCGTCGCTCACGCACAACGAAGCCGCGATCACATGCTCGGAGATCGCGGGCGCGTGCTCGCGCACGGCCGCATTCGTCGCGAGGTATTCGAGGTCGAGCCCTTCGGCGCGTTGCCGGTCGACGAGCGCGCGGATGATCGCGACCTCGCCCTCGTCGCGCGCGAGGCGCAAATTTCCGCCGCGCCGATAACGCACATCGAAGCCCAGCCGCTCGTCGAGCGTCGCCCACATCGCGACGGCCGCACGCGCCAGCGGCAATTCGGCAACGTCCCGTCCCGATTGGCGCACGCCGCCGAGCGTCCAGCCGGACGCCATGGCGGCAATTCCGTGCTTTTCGAAGAGAGTGACCGTCTGCCCCTCTTGGGCGAGCGAAAACGCGGCGGCGGCGCCGGTTATTCCCCCTCCAATAACGACGACATCGGGCATGATCGGCTCGAATGGCTTGACCTCGAGATTTGTACGCCCAATCTGCCGCATCTTCCAGAGCGTTACGCAAAGCAGGAGACATGCGAATGGCGCATCCTTCGATGCCCGATTCAAGAACGATGGATTGCATCGAGCGCTTGATCGCGTTCGACACGGTGAGCCGCAACTCCAATCTCGAACTCATCGACTGGGCGCGGCGGCATTTGGAGGCCCGCGGCGCCAAGATTCGCATGGATTGGAGTTCCGACCGGCAAAAGGCAAACATGCTCGCGAGTTTCGGAGAAGGCGCGGGAGGCATTGTGTTTTCGGGCCATACGGATGTCGTTCCGGTGGACGGACAAGTCTGGACGAGTGACCCTTTCAGGGCGAGCGTCCGCGACGGCAAGCTCTTCGGGCGCGGCGCTTGCGACATGAAGGGCTTTGTCGGCGTCGTCCTTGGGCATGCGCACGAATTTGCCGAGGCGTCGGTTCGCGAACCGATCCATGTGGCACTGACTTACGACGAGGAGCTCGGCTGTCTCGGCATACCGCATCTCGTGGCGGCCATGCAGCGCTGGGGCGTCAAGCCGCGAGGCTGCCTCGTTGGCGAACCAACTTCGATGCGACCCGTCGTGGCGCACAAGGGCGGCTACGTCTATCGCTGCAAGATCACCGGCAAGGCAGCGCATTCCTCGCTCGCGCCGAGTGCCGTCAACGCGGTGCATTATGCGGCGCGCCTCGTCGCCTTCATCCAATCGATCGCCGATCGCGAAGAGTCGCGAGGGCTTCGCGCCGAGGGCTTCGACGTGCCGCACACCACGATCTCAGTCAATCTCCTCAAGGGGGGAACGGCCGGCAACATCGTGCCGGACGGGGCTGAATTCAGCTTCGAATTCCGTTACGTGCCCGGCTTCGATCCCGATGCGCTCGTTGCGGAGATCACCGGCTTCGCGACGCGAGAACTTCTCCCGCGCATGCGGGCGATCGATGCGCGAAGCGATATCGCGTTCGAGCGCGTCAACGCCATCCCGGCGCTCGACACGAAGGAGACAGACCCGATTTTTCGTCGCGTGTTCGATGTCGCGCCCGACAAAAGAATCGGCAAGGTCTCCTACGGCACGGAGGCCTCGTTCTTCCAGGAGGGCGGCGTGCCGGCCATGGTGTGCGGCCCCGGCAGCATCGCGCAAGCGCATAAGCCCGACGAGTTCGTCGCGCTCGAACAGCTCGCGCTCTGCGACCGCTTCGTCGCGGGGGTGCTCGGCACTGACGCGATGTAAGGCTCGCGCTCAGGGCTCAAGAAGAAGAGGCGCGATGCTCCCCGAAACGGCGCGGGTCGGCCTCTGCGTCGGAGGGCGCCGCAAGCGGTGCCGGCTCGTCGCCCGGCGTCTCGCTCGCCGCGATCCAATCGTCGATCGCGCGCGGCTCGCCGAGAAAAAAGCCTTGCGCGGCTTGGCAGCCTAACGCCTTCAATCCCTCGAGCTGCCTCAACGTCTCGACCCCTTCGGCAATCACCGAAACCCCAAGATCGCGCCCCATGTTGATCACGGCGCGCACGACGGCGCTCGCGGCGCGATCCTTCTCGAAGGCGGAAATAAAGGATCGGTCGATCTTGAATTTGTCGAACTGAAATTTTTGCAAATAGTGCAGCGACGAATGCCCGGCGCCGAAATCGTCGAGCGCGATCTTCGCGCCGAGTTGACGCAAGTGATGCAGCGCGTCCCTCGTCAATTTGTCGTCGCGCAAAAGTACCGTTTCGGTGATCTCGAGAACCAAACGGCTTGCCGGCAGCCCGGCCGACGCAATCGCGCTCATGATGGTCTTGACGATGCCGCGGCTGCGGAACTGGAAAGGTGAGAGATTCACGGCCACAAAAGGTGTTCCCGGAAGGCAAGCGACCTGCCGTGCCGCTTCGCGCAACACCCATTCGCCGATCGGTTCGATGATGCCGATCTCTTCGGCGATCGGAATGAACGCCGAGGGCGCGACCTGACCGCGTTGCGGCCGTTGCCAACGGATCAACGCCTCGAAACCCTCGGTTTCTCCGCTCGTCAGCGAAATGATCGGCTGGAACTCGACGATGAACTCGCCGCGAGACAAGGCGCCGCGCAGATCGACCTCGATCTTACGGCGCTCCTGCAGGCCGGCCTCCATGCTTCGAAGGAAGCGCCGATATGTCCGACGTCCTCCCGCCTTGGCCTCGTAAAGCGCGATGTCAGCGTTCTTGATCAAGGCCTGCACATCGTGGCCGTCCCCGGGCGCGACCGCGATACCGACGCTCGCGCCGACATTGGCGTAGTGCGGGCCAAGGCGGAAAGGCGTGCTCAGCGAGCGCACGATGCGTGCGGCGAGCTCCTCGGCTTGCCCATCCTCCGCCACATCGAATTGGAGCACGGCGAACTCGTCCCCGCCGAGCCGCGCCACGAGATCGCTCGCGCGTACGCATTTCTTCAGCCGACGCCCGGCGAGGCGCAAGAGCATGTCACCCGCCGCATGACCGAGCGTGTCATTGACTTCCTTGAACCGGTCAAGATCGAGGTAATGAACCGCGAAGCGGTCCGATACACGGATGTCGCGCAAGGCATCCTCGATGCGCTCGGTCAAATAGGCGCGATTGGGCAGCCCGGTGAGCGTGTCGTGATGGGCCATGAAGGCGATCTTCGCTTCCGACTGCATACGCGCCGAGGCGTCGAGCACGGTTCCCTCGAAGATGACAGGTTGGCCATCCTCGCGGCGCACGCACCAGGCGGTCTCCGACACCCAGATCTTCTCGCGCGTCCTGTGCCGGTACACTTCCGAGATGAAATCGGTCACTCGCCCCTTGTTCCGCATTTCGTGGAGGAATTGGTCGCGCCGCTTCGGATCGACATACCATTCGCGTGCGATATCGTTCACGCTGGCGAGCATCTCGGCTTCGCTCGTATAGCCGTTGAGTTGCACGAGCGCGGGATTGGCGCGCAGCTGGTGGCCGTCGACGGTCGAGCGGTAAATGCCGACGACGGTATTCTCGAAGAGGCTGCGGTACTCGGCCTCGGCGCGCTTGAGCGCCTCCTCCTTCTTGCAGCGGTCCGTAATGTCGGAAAAGGTGCGCACCGCGCCGCCGTCCTCGAGCATGGTGGTACGGACTTCGAGAATCGTCCCGTTCGGGCGCCGACGTTCGTAGACGGGTGGGGATTTGAAGATGCCGCCGGAACGAATCCAAGTGGCGATGTCCTCGCTCACCCCGCCGAATTCGCCAACCGACCATTGGTATTCGATGATCTGTTGAAAGTGCAGTGGATTTCCCAAAATCCTCCTGGGGATCTCGAGAAGATCGACGAATTTCTTGTTGTATAGGCGAACGTAATGATCGGCATCGATCATCAAGATGCCTTGTTCCACATTGTTCAGCGTCACGTCGAGCACGCTTTGCACGGCAGCAAGCGTCTCGCGCAAGCTGCGAATGTCCTCCTCTTTCGAATCGTCCTGCTTCGCCTGACGGGGGCCAATTGAAACGAGGTGGGACGACCCCGCGTCAGGCGCGACTAGCGTCGGAGGTTCCGCGGTCTGGCGCTTGAACTCCCTGCTCATGTCCGGCAGCTTTCACCTCGCTTTCGGCCTCGATGGTCCTTGCCAATACTGCCGCAACGCTTCTATTTCGCAGAAATAAAAGAGAGATTTTTTGCGGTCGCGTTAATGATTCCGATCCTTTTGGAACGGTCTTGGATGCGCGCCGACGAGGTGCGGCCACCAGGAGGTTGAGCAATGTTTCGGCGCCTCAGGCGCGCACTCTGCCGGCGGCTCTGTTCGCGAGAAGCCGCTTGACCGGCGGGGCTCGGTCGACGAGCGAAAGCCCGAAATCGCGTAGCGCCCGCAAAGGGAGATGATCGTTCGAGAAGAGCCTGACGAGGCCATCGGTCAAAGCCGCCATGGCGGTCGTGTCGAAACGGCGTGCTCGCTGGTAGGCCGAGAGCGTGAAAGGGTTGCCGGGGTCGAGGCCGAGATGTGCCGCCTCCGAGACCGCGTCCGCCAGAGCCGCGACGTCTTGCAGACCGAGATTGAGTCCCTGGCCGGCGACGGGGTGGATCACATGGGCCGCGTCACCCACAAGCGCAAGGCGCCTGGCCGTGAAGGCACGCGCGATGCCGAAGCTCAAAGGGTAGCCGATCAACCGGCCCTCGAGGCGCAATGCGCCAAGCTCATGGCCGAAGCGGCGTGTGATTTCGATGAACGCCTCCCGATCATCGAGCGCGAGGAGGCGCTTCGCCTCGCGCTTGCCTTCCGCCCACACGATCGAGGAGCGGCGCCCCTTGAGCGGCAGGATGGCGAACGGTCCGCCGGGAAGGAAATGCTCATAGGCGCGCGCCCCATGTTCGCGTTCGTGAGCGATCGTCGTCGTGAGTCCGAGCTGCGGATAGTCCCAGCCGATCCACGATATGCCGGCGAGCTCGCGGCAGGTCGAGCGTGCGCCGTCGGCGGCGACGAGAAGCGCCGACGCGATCACCTCGCCGCTTTCGGCGCGCAACACAATCCGATCGTCATCGCTCTCATGGATGAGAGCATGGACCCGCAACGGCACGGTTTCGATGCGTGCCAGGTTCAGGGCGCCGAGCAAAGCATTCCGCAAGGCCTTTGCCTCGATCATATGAGCGAAAGTATTTCCGCTTTCCGGCTCGTGGGTGTCGCCGAGAAAGGACAGGAAGGCCGGGCGCACCACATCATCGAGCCGGCTGTCCGTGACAAAGATGTGCTCCATGGGCTGGGCATCGGCTTCGAGCACCGGCCACACGCCGAGCCCTTCGAGCAAGCGCCGAGCGGAGCCCGCGATGGCGTAAGCCCTCGGATCGATCTCATGAGCGATCGGGGCCGGCTTCCCGAGGACGAGGATGCGGGCCTGCTCACCGAGCGCGGTGCGCAGCGCGAGCGCCGCTGCGAGCGCGACGATCCCGTCCCCGGCTACGACCGCATCGGCCCGTTCGCGACGGCCTTTCCCGAGCGGGATCGCGGTGGGCTCGCGCGACCCGACGGATCGGTGACTGCTTTTGACTCGATGCGGCATGGGCGCCGGCACTGCTCCGTGACGAAAAAGCGTGACGAAAGGTGGTCGGTTCTCAATTCCGGCCCCGATGGCTCGGCTTTCGCCTCCTGTCAAAGTTCGAAGGCGCGGGCGCGCCTTCAGGCCACTCTTGACGTTGGCGCCTCGAAAGGCCCTATTCGACCAAACGGTTTGCGCCGGGCTTCGTGGCTTGGCAAGCCGGGATTTGGAGATTTGGCGAACCGAGAGGAAGCCCGCGCCTCACATGAGCAAAGCCGTTCGCGATCTCATCAACATTCTCGATCTCGAAACGCTCGAGATCAACTTGTTTCGAGGCCGAAGCCCGCAAGTCGGGTGGCAACGCGTGTTCGGTGGCCAAGTCATCGGCCAGGCGCTCGTCGCCGCTTGCCGGACCGTGGAGGGGCGCATGCCGCATTCGCTGCACGCCTATTTCATCCTGCCTGGCGATCCCGCCATCCCGATCATCTACGAAGTCGAGCGACTACGCGACGGCAGGAGTTTCACCACGCGGCGCGTGAGGGCCATCCAGCACGGTCATCCGATTTTTGCCATGTCGGCCTCCTTCCACCTGGAGGAGGAGGGGCTTTCGCACGCCATCGAAATGCCGAAGGTGCCGAGCCCCGAGGAGTTGCCGAGCGAATCGGAAATCAAGAACCGCATCATGCCGGCGATGCCGGATCCGGTGCGCGGCTACTTCGAGCGCGAGCGCCCGATCGAGCTGCACCCCGTCGAATATGAGCGCTACCTCTCGCATGCGCCGCGCCAGCCGGTGTTCAATCTATGGATGCGCACCACCGCCGCGCTGCCGGACGATCCCATCTTGCACCGCTGCGTGCTCGCTTATGCGTCCGATCTCACGCTTCTCGACACCTCCCTCGTCGCGCATGGACGCACGCTTTTCGAGCGCGGCTTCCAGGGGGCGAGCCTCGACCACGCGATGTGGTTTCACGCCCCCTTCAGGGCCGATGAGTGGCTCCTCTACAGCCAGGACTCGCCCTTTTCGGGTGGGGCACGCGGCTTCTCGCGCGGCTCCATCTTCTCGCGCGACGGGCGCCTCGTCGCCTCGGTGGCGCAAGAGGGCCTGATCCGCCTGCGCCGCGAGCGCAAGCCCGAGCTCGTGGCGGCGACCTCGGAGGAAAAGTGAGCACCTCCGTCAAAAACGGCCTCCAAAACGTGCGTGCCGCGATCGAGCACGCGGCGGCAGCCAACGGCAGGGAAGCCGCGAACATCACGCTCATTGCCGTGTCGAAGACCATCCCGGCGGAAAGGATCGAGGAGGCGCTTGCGGCCGGCCAGCGCGTCTTCGGCGAGAACCGCGTGCAAGAGGCGAAGGCAAAATGGCCTGCGTTGAAAGCGCGCTATCCCGACCTCGAGCTTCATCTGATCGGTCCACTCCAGACCAACAAGGTGCGCGAAGCGCTCGCGCTTTGCGATGCGATCCATGCGCTCGATCGCGAAAGCCTCGCCGTGACGCTCGCCAAGGAAATCGCCCGCGCCGGTCGAAAGCCTAAGCTTTTCGTCGAGGTCAACACGGGAAGCGAAGCCTCGAAGGCAGGCGTCGCGCCGGCTGACGCCGACCGTTTCATCGAAACCTGCCGCGAGCGCCATGGCCTAGCGATCGCCGGGCTGATGTGCATTCCCCCGCTGGGCGAGCCGGCCGCGCCACACTTCACTCTTCTTGCCAAGATCGCCGAGCGCAACGGCCTCGCGCTCCTCTCGATGGGCATGAGCGCCGATTACGAAGAGGCGATCGCGCACGGTGCCACGCATATCCGCGTCGGCACGGCGATCTTCGGAACGCGCGCCTAGCCTGGGTCCCGCTGGGACGGGACCGCGCGAAATCGTGACCAGGCACCAGCTTTCTTTGATGAAAGCTGCTCTTAGACTTGAACCTCCGGCTGAAGGCCGGTCGAGCCAAGGAAGCGATCATGGACGATCTCGCGACGAGCCGGCGAGACCTCTTGCTGGCGGCACTTCTCTCATCCTTGCCGGTCGCGTTCGCCGAGAGCGCCGCCGCAAGCCCTCTCAATCCGGCGCAGACCATCATACGCGCGCCCGACAAGCTCGAGTGGAAATCGAACCCCGCTTATCCCGAGCCGAGCGTCGACATGTGCCCGCTCTTTGGCGACATCAACCAGCCGGGCCTCTACTACACCTTGGTGCGCTGGTGGCCGGGCTTCATGAGCGCCCCTCACACTTACACGAGCGACCGGCTTTGCGTCGTGGTCTCGGGAACCTGGTGGTGCAACAGCGGAGCGGACTTCGATCCGGCGGCTTGCGTTCCCGTGCCTGCCGGAAGCTTCGTGCGACGCGTCGCTCTCACCCCCCACTATGACGGCGTCATTCGCGGCCACCCCGAACCGGTGATCATCGCCATTTGCGGCATTGGCCCGGTGAATTACGCGCTCAGCGATCCCTCTCAACCCGGCGTGCGTCGCGTCTGAGAGGAACTGGCCCGCCTCAGCCCGACGCGCCGACCTTGCTCGCCTCCGTGAGCACCTCATCCAGAGGCCTTCCGTTGCGGTAGAGGGAAACATCGGCGCCACGTCGCGAATCCTGGTGTTGGCGCGGGCAATCCAGCGGTGAGCCGACGACCGTGCGCACCGGGACAACGCCGGCCCAGATCGGAAGCGCGTAATCGGGTTCGTCATCGACCGGCGGGCCCGAGCGAGACTTCGCGGAGGCTTCATCGATCCGCATGGTGATGATGGTCGTCGCCTTCATCTCCTGTGCGCTCGGCCGTTTGATGCTGTCCCACCGCCCGGGAAAGTAGCGGTTCACGAACATGCGCGCCGCTTGAGCTTTTCGTTCTTCACCGGTGACGAGCTCGGCGGTTCCGAACGCCATCACGGAGCGGTAGTTCACCGAGTGATGGAAGGCAGAGCGTGCGAGAACGATCCCGTCGAGATGAGAGACAGTCAAACAAGCGGGCGTTCCGGCAGCCAGGGTGCGAAGCATTCGGCTTGCTGAGGACCCGTGCCAGAAGAGGCGGTCGCCATCGCGCCAGAAGGCGGTCGGAGTGCAATAAGGTTGGCCGTCGATGCAATAGGCGACGTGGCAAAGGAGCGCCGCATCGAGAATTTTGTAGATCTCGGGCTCGCCGTAGCTTCCTCGGGCTGGATAACGACGCAGCTTGCTGCGCGGCGTTTTTGGCCAAGCTTTGGCGGCTTCCACGAAACCTTCGTCCATTTTGCACCTCCGCGAGCCGTTGTTGCCCGATAACAAGACTGTTGCCCGATGCAGACTTGCCAAAAATGAGGACTACTGAAAAGATCCATATCGATCGTTTTTATTGGACCACTTTTATGGCGCGACCCCCGGCTTATGCGATCTGGACCCAGTTTGCTCCCTCTCGAGACAAAGGGCTGACAATCCAGGAGCAGCTCGTTCGTTTTTTCAGGCGTGAAGTCGCAAACGGCGCGCTTCGACCCGGGATTCGGGTTCCGGCGAGCCGGGCCCTCGCCCAAGAACTCAAGCTCGCGCGCGGAACCGTGTCGGGCGCCTACGAGCGGCTCGCGGCTGAGGGCTTTCTCGTCACGCGGCACGGCTTCGGCACGCTGGTCGCCGGAACGCCCCTGAAGTCGCAGCCGGTCAAGGCGAAACCGCCGTTTTCCACCGAACGGGCCGGCTCCGGCCGCGCACGCGAGCTGATGAAGGCGAGCCCGCGCCAGACGCATGCCGACTGGCCTTTGACGCCGGGTGTGCCGGCGCTCGACGCTTTCCCGTTCGCGCTCTGGGCGCGGCTCAACGCACGCTTTCACCGCCGGCAAAGCGCCGCCGATCTCGCCTACAGCGAACCTCTCGGCTATGGGCCCTTGCGCGAAGCGATTGCGGCCTATGTTGGCGCCGCCCGCGGCATCATCTCTTCGCCCGAAAATGTGCTCGTCACCACCGGCACGCAGGCCGCAACGTTCATCGCGGCGCTCGTGGTCGCCGATGCGGGCGAGGGCGTCTTCGTCGAGGATCCTGGATATGATGGGACACGCCTTGCGCTTCGCCTCGCCAATCTGCGCATTGTCGCGACACGCGTCGATGAGGAGGGCCTCGACATCGCCGACGGGCGAAGCCGCGACCCCACGGCGCGGCTCGCGGTCGTCTCCCCGTCACATCAATTTCCGACGGGCGTCGTGATGTCGCTTGCACGCCGGCTCGCATTGATCGAATGGGCACGCGACGCTGCCGGATACATCATCGAGGACGATTACGACAGCGAATTTCGCTACGACGGTGAGCCGGTCGCCTCGCTCAAGGCGCTCGACGGCGTTCATGGCCGCGTGCTCTACGTGGGTACCCTCAGCAAGGTTTTGGCGCCCGGCCTGAGACTCGGTTTTCTCATCGTTCCCGACGAGCTCGTCGATGCCGCACGCGCGGTACGAACGGCGCTCGATCGCCAAGTCTCATTGCCCCTGCAGGCGACAGTCGCCGAGTTCATAGGCAATGGTCATCTCGGCCAGCATATTCGCAAGCTTCGTCTTCTCTACGCAGAGCGCCGGGCCGCCCTGCTCGACGCGCTCGAGAGTGCGGGCGCGGGGATGTTTCATATCTCAGGCGCGGCGACCGGCGTTCATGTGCTCTGCGAATTGCCGGGCGGCATCGACGCCGCCGCCGTCGCCCGAAAGGCTCGCGCGCGACGGATCGGCGTCGAGGCACTGGCCGCCTACACGCTGAGGAAGGATGTGCCGAGGTGTCCGGCTCTACTTTTGGGATTTGCCAATACGCCCGCGCGCGTCATGCGCCCTGCCGTGGCCTGTGTCATTGACGCAACCCGTGAACGAGAGGAGAAACCTTGCCGCAAGCCGAAGAGCGCGACTCATGACCACATTCGCATCTGATCGCCTTCATCTCGACCGTTTCGACACGCCGATCGGCAGGGCGCTTCTCGTCACCGATGACGGCGGGGCGCTTCGCCTGCTCGATTGGGAAGATCACGAGGATCGCATGCGCGTCCTCCTGCGCCGGCAATATGGATCGGTTGCGCTCGAAGGAGGCCCTGCGCCTGCTGGCGTGCGGCGACCGCTCGAGCGCTATTTCGCGGGCGACCTCTCGGCGCTCTCCGAGATTCCTTGGCGAGCGCAAGGCACGGCTTTTCAAGCGCTCGTGTGGCGCGCGCTCACGGGCATCGCTGCCGGCGAGACCATGAGCTACGGCGCGCTCGCGAAGCGGATCGGCAAGGCGAATGCAGTACGAGCGGTCGGTCTCGCGAACGGCGCCAATCCGGTGAGCGTCGTTGTGCCTTGCCATCGGGTGATCGGCTCGGACGGATCGCTTACAGGGTATGGCGGGGGTCTCGAGCGCAAACGCTGGCTCTTGCGGCACGAGGGCGCGCTCGCCACGACCGAGCTCGAGCTATAAGGACGAAGTCGGCCTCGCAGAACGAATAGGCGGCGCGCCAGGCTTTTCGGCGAGCATCGGAAAGCAGGGCGGAATGGCCCGGACTCCAGATCGTCGTGCCTTGTTCTTCGCTGTTCTTGCCGCAAACCCGCCCAGAATTGTGAATAACGCTTTGTAAGCTTTGTCGTATATATTGGAGACTCGAGATCGGCTGGGCTTCTTCGGTGAGCCGTCTCACGAGCCGTTGAGAGCGTGGATCGATTCGACCGCTGGATGAGTACATTCATTGGCGGTCCGGGGCAGGCCGGGGGCGGCTGCTGAGCGGAGGTTCGACCATCACGCCCGAACACCAAATCCGGCGGCGCGCCGGGTTTTCACGCCTCTTGCGCTCGCCGTTTCTCTGGGTCCCGACCGCGGTGCTTGCCGCCGCCCTCGTTGTCTGGTGCCTGCGGTTCGCCATCCAGCCCACTGTGTTGCGCGTCGCTGTGGGCCCTGAGGGAAGCGCCGACGTCAAGATCATGTCCGAGCTCGCGAGCCAGTTGGCGCGTGACGAGAGCCATGGAATGCGGCTCACGCTGGTCACGACCAATGATGCAAACGCAAGCGCCGCCGCGCTCGATGCCGGGAAAGCCGATCTCGCCGTGGTGCGCAGCGATGTCGGCATGTCGGAGACGGGGCTCACCGTCGCCATCCTGCATCGCAACGCCGTCATTTTCCTTGCGCCGCATGGCTCTTCCGTTCGCAAGATCACCGATCTCGACAAGAAGCGGCTCGGCATCCTGCGTGCGACCCCGGAAAATTCACATCTCCTCGGAGACCTTCTTGCGGAATACGGCATTGCGCTCGGCGCCGTGGCGCAGGTTCCGCTCGAGTCCGATGCGGTCGCATCGGCCCTCCAAGACAAACGCGTCGATGCCGTGATGCTGGTCGCGCCGGCTTCCGGCAATTTCACGCGCGACGTGGTCACGGCAGTCGCGAACGCCTCGCATGGCGAGCCTATATTCGTCGAGGTGAAGGAGGCCGAAGCGATCGCGCAGCGAAAGCCCGTCTATGAGTCGCAGGACATCGTGAACGGCCTCTTTGGCGGCAATCCGCCTCGGCCGAAGCAAAACTTCAACACCTTGGCGATCACCTATCGCCTGGTCGCAAGCCGTTCGCTCGAAGATTATGTCGTCTCGGATTTCACGCGACGCCTTTTCACTTTGCGAATGGCGCTCAGCCCAGGTTCGGCGCTCGCCGACCGCATCGAGAAGCCCGATACGGACAACGAGACGGCGCTGCCGGTCCATCCCGGCGCGGAAGCCTATTTCGACGGCAACGAAAAATCGTTCCTCGATCGCTACGACGATTGGTTTTACCTCGGGGCCATGGGCATCAGCGGCCTCGTCTCCGGACTCGCCGCGCTCATCGCCTCGGCTCGCGCCTGGATTCGTCGCGGCACGCTGAGTTCGATCGACGAGCTGATCCACATCCAGATCGAGGCGCGGGAGGCCAAGGACGAAGCTGCGCTCGATGCGGCCGAAGCGGCCGTGACCAATCTGTCGATCTCGACCTTGCGCTACGCGCGCGATGGGCGCATCGATGATTCCGGCCTTGCGGCGCTCAGCCTCGCGATGGACGAATGCCGAAAAACGATTGCCGAGCAAAGAGTGCGGCTCGAAGCCCGGGCTCGAGGAAAGGCACAACAAGCTTCCGGCGTCGCGGATTACAATCCGGCAAATCGTGATCCTGTGCGCCTCTCGCTTCGCCGTTCACCCTAACTCGAATTTGCGCTGCGCCGGGGCCCGACTCAGCTTGCCGTGCGGCGCGCCGGCCGTTAGCCTTTTGCGCAGGTCGGCATGTTCGAGCTTGTGAAAAGCTCGAACGAGGTCGGGTTTCAATGAGGTCGGGTCATGCGCGTCATCATCGCCGGGGGCGGCATCGGCGGCCTCGTGGCGGGGCTCATGTTGCATGCGCGCGGCCTTGCTTGCGACGTTTTCGAGCAAGGAAGCGAAATCCGCGAGCTCGGCGTCGGCATCAACACATTGCCGCACGCCATCAAGGAACTCGCGGAGATCGGGCTTTTGGAGCGGCTCGATCATGTCGGCATTCGCACGCATGAGCTCACTTATGCCAACCGCTTTGGTCAGGAGATTTGGCGCGAGCCGCGCGGCACCCATGCGGGCTTTCCCTATCCGCAATTCTCCATTCATAGAGGACGCTTGCAGAAAGCGCTGCATCAGGCGCTGCGCGCGCGCATCGGCGATACCCATATTCATACGAGCTGCCGGCTTGGAAGCTGGAGCCAGGACGAGAGCGGCGTCACGGCGTATTTCTTCAACCGCGAAGGTGCTCATGTGCGCACCGCCACGGGCGACGTGCTGGTCGGAGCCGATGGTATTCATTCGACGGTGCGTGCAGCGCTTGCGCCCCATGAAGGACCGCCGGCATGGAACGGCATCATGCTCTGGCGCGGCGCGCTCGATTGGCCGCAATTTCTGGACGGAAGGTCGATGATCGTGGCGGGCGGGATGAGCGCGAAGCTCGTCCTTTATCCGATCGCGCAAGGCGAACACCAAGACACCCGGCTCACCAATTGGGCGGTCGCGGCCAAGATCGGGGAGAGCGGAGTGCCGCCGCGCAAGGAGGATTGGTCGCGGCCGGGCCGGCTCGAGGAGCTCTTGCCACATGTACGCAAATTCGCGATTCCGGGCGTCGATGTAGCCCATCTGATCGAGGCGACGAGCGAGTTCTACGAATATCCGATGTGCGATCGCGATCCGTTGCCGCGTTGGTCACAGGGGCGCGTGACGCTTCTCGGCGATGCCGCGCATCCGATGTACCCGGTCGGCTCGAACGGGGCGAGCCAAGCGGTGCTCGATGCGCGATGCCTCGCCGATTGGCTGGTGCGCGCCGAGCATCCCGCGCAAGCGCTCCTTGCCTATGAGCAAGAGCGCGCTCCCATGACCGCCGAGATCGTGCGGCTCAACCGCAAGGGCGGCCCGGAAGGCGTCATCGATGCCGTCGAGGCGCTTGCTCCCGAGGGTTTCCAGCGCATCGAGGACGTGCTCTCCTTCGAGCAGCGCAAGGCGATCGTGCGCGGCTATGCCTCGACGGCCGGCTTTGCCAAGGAGCAGGTCGCACGCTCGGCCACGCTGACTCCGCCCGCGCCTGCAAACAGTAATCGCGCCGCTTAGGGGAACGCTGCCGCCACTCCACGTTTGCCCATTCATTCTTCTTCAGTAATTCCGCTGCATCCTCGCGAATGATTTTGTTCGCGGTTGTGTTCGCATCTAAAATTTGTAATGAAGCCGAGGTCGCGACTGCTTCGCTTGTTCAAGTCCAGCCTTCCGGGCGTTGTGAGGATTTCACAGGACTTCGTCGATGGCCCCGATTCGCGCAAAGAGATTCGTACTCTACCTCATCAAGCCGTCGCATTACGAC
The DNA here is from genome assembly GCA_019247605.1 of Hyphomicrobiales bacterium. GTDB lineage: Bacteria > Pseudomonadota > Alphaproteobacteria > Rhizobiales > Beijerinckiaceae > GAS188. The sequence goes on along the minus strand of JAFBAS010000042.1, from coordinate 22,720 downwards.
GACGACGGCTATGTCATTCAATGGTTTCGCTCCTCGATCCCTTCCAATTCGCTCGCCTCACTCTATGGCCTTGCCGCGGATTGCCGTGATCGTGGCGTGCTCGGCGAGGACGTCGACATCGAGATCGAGGCCGTAGACGAGACCAACACCCGCATCAGGCCCGAGCGGATCGCGCGACGCATCCGCGAGAATGGCGGGTCTGGTCTCGTCGGTCTTGTCGGGGTGCAGTCGAACCAGTTTCCGCGCGCGATGGACATCGCGCGGCCTTTGCGGGCGCAAGGCATTCAGGTCTGCATCGGCGGATTTCATGTCTCGGGCTGTCTCGCAATGCTTCCCGAGATGCCCGATGACATGAAGGAGGCGCAAAGGCTCGGCGTCTCATTCTTCGCCGGTGAGGCGGAAGGGAGGCTCGATACGGTGTTGCAGGACGCCGCTGCCGGCAAGCTCGAGCCGATCTACGATTTTATGAAGGATCTGCCGAGCCTCGAAGCCGCGATGATGCCGATCCTTCCGGCCGAGAAGATCGCCCGCACGCGCGGTTGGGAAACGAGCTTCGATGCCGGTCGGGGTTGCCCGTTCCAATGCTCGTTTTGCACCATCATCAATGTGCAGGGGCGCAAGTCGCGCTATCGCACGCCCGATGACGTCGAGGCGATCGTGCGAGCCAATGTGGCGCAGGGCATCAGAAGCTTCTTCATCACCGACGACAATCTGGCGCGCAATCGAAATTGGGAACCGATTTTCGATCGCCTCATCGAGATGCGGGAAAAGCATGCGATCCGCTGCCACTTCGTGATTCAGGTCGACACGCTCTGTCACAAGATTCCGAACTTTGTCGAGAAGTGCCGGCGTGCCGGCGTCAAGCGCGTCTTCATCGGGCTCGAGAACATCAATCCGGACAGCCTCGCTGGGGCGAAGAAGAAGCAGAACCGCATTTGCGAGTATCGCGAGATGCTCCTTGCCTGGAAGGCGGCGGGCGTCATCACCTATGCGGGTTACATCCTGGGTTTCCCGAAGGACAGCGTCGAGAGCATCCTGCGTGACATCAAGATCATTCAGCGGGAGCTGCCGCTGGACATTCTGGAGTTCTTCTTCCTCACGCCGCTTCCGGGCTCTGAAGACCACAAAAACCTGCATCTGGCGGGCGTCCCCATGGACCCCGACATGAACAAATACGATCTCGAGCACGCGACGACTGCCCATTCCGTGATGTCGAAAGAGGAGTGGGAGCGTGCTTACCGGCTCGCCTGGGAAACCTACTACACGCCCGAGCATATCGAGACCGTGATGCGGCGCGCCACCGCCTGCGGCATGAAGACCATCAAGGTCATGTATTTTCTTGCCTGGTTCCAGGGCTCGGTGGGAATCGAGGGCCTGCATCCTCTTCAAGGCGGCTATTTGCGGCTCAAATACCGCAAGGATCGGCGTCCAGGCTTCCCCCTCGAGCCGCCAGTGCTCTGGCATCTCAAATACATGGCCGAGACGGCCGGGAAGGTGGCGAGGATCGGGGCGCTTCTCTGGCGGCTCGATCGCGTCCGCCGGCGTATTTTGAAAGACCCGAAGCCCCTGGAATATATGGACATGGCGCTCACGCCGGTGCAAGAAGACGAGATGGACCGTCTCGACATGTTCAACGTCACACAAGGCGGCCGCGCGGCGGTCGCCAAAACGCGCGAGCGCGCCGAGTTGCTGCGTCCGGGTGCGGCAGCCGCAAGGCCCGATGCCGCCTCGGCTTCCGTCGCGGTTGGCGCCAGCTCGTGATCGCGGTTTTGTGATGACCGCATCCGCCGTGACGTCAGCGGTATTCGCCAGGCGTCGCTTCAAGCTCTTCCTGATCAAGCCTTCCCATTACGACGATGAAGGCTACGTCATCCAATGGATGCGCTCGGCCATTCCGTCGAACACCCTCGCCGTCCTTTACGGGCTCGCTCGCGATTGCGCCGATCGCAAGGTGCTGGGCGAGGATATCGAGTTCGACATCGTGGCGCTCGACGAGACGAACACGCGCATCCGCCCCGAGCGCATCGCGAACGAGCTTGCCGCCAATGGCGGGTTCGGCGTGGTGGCTTTCGTCGGCGTGCAATCAAACCAATTTCCGCACGCAATGGATCTCGCACGCAGATTGCGAGCGAAAGACGTCAAAGTCGCCATCGGCGGCTTTCATGTCTCGGGCTGCCTCGCGATGCTGCCGCAGATGCCGGACGATCTGAAGGAGGCGCAGGCGCTCGGCATTTCGCTTTTCGCGGGCGAGGCCGAGGACCGGCTCGACCTCGTGCTTCGCGACGCCGCGAGGGGCACGCTGCGACCGCTTTACGACTTCATGAAGGATTTGCCCTCGATCGAGGCGGCGCCTACGCCTTTCTTGCCGGTGGAACGGGTCGGGCGCACGGGTGGGCGGGTGACGAGCTTCGATGCCGGACGTGGCTGCCCTTTCCAATGCTCGTTTTGCACCATCATCAATGTGCAGGGGCGCAAATCGCGTTACCGCACGCCCGATGACGTCGAAGCCATCGTGCGGGCCAATCTGTCGCAAGGCGTGCGCGCCTTCTTCATCACCGACGACAATCTCGCGCGCAACAAGAACTGGGAGCCGATCTTCGATCGGCTCATCGAGGTGCGCGCCGACACGGGCGTGAATTTCTCGATCGTCATCCAGGTCGACACGCTTTGCCACCGCATTCCGAACTTCATCGAGAAGGCCGCCAAGGCAGGGGTGAGGCGCGTCTTCCTCGGACTTGAGAACATCAATCCCGAGAATTTGCTTGCGGCCAAGAAGAAGCAAAATCGCATCGCTGAATACCGCACCATGCTGCTCGCGTGGAAGGCGGTCGGCTGCTTCACCTATGCGGGTTATATCCTCGGCTTTCCGAACGACACGCCGAGCTCGATCCTCCGCGACATCGAGATCATCCAGCGCGAGCTGCCGCTCGACCTTCTGGAGTTCTTCTGCCTGACGCCGCTGCCCGGCTCGGAGGATCATCAGAAGCTGCTCAAGGCCGGTGTCCCGATGGACCCGGACATGAACAAATACGATCTCGAGCATGTGACGACCGGACACCCGAAAATGTCCAAAGCCGAATGGGAGGGCGTCTACCGCCGCGCCTGGGAGGCGTATTACACGCCCGAGCATATGCAAACCATCATGCGCCGGGCCTACGCGACCGGCATCAGCCCGGGCAAGATGATGTTTCTGCTCGTCTGGTTTTACGGCTGCGTCACCATCGAGAAAATTCACCCGCTCGAGGGCGGTTATCTGCGCCGCAAGGTGCGCCGTGACCGGCGCCCGGGGATGCCGATCGAGAACCCCTTCGTCTTCTACCCCAGATACGTTGCCGAGCTCATCGCAAAGCATGTGAAGATCGCCGGCATCGTCTGGCGCATGGGCCGCACGCGGCGTGCGATCAAGCGCGACCCGAAGGCGCGGCTCTATCGCGACCTCGCGCTGACGCCTGTGGCGGATCAGGATCTGGAGACGCTCGAGATGTTCCAGCAAAACGATGCAACGCGCGCCGCCGCCGCCAAGGCGAAGCTCCGCGCCGCGGCTGCTGCGTGATCGGGACAGGCAAGCAGGCCCATGGTCCAGCATATCGGCATCGTCGCCTGCTCGGCGGAAGGTGCGGCTTTATGCTACCGCACCATCTGCGCGCAAGGCGCGACGATTCTCGGGCGCCACGCGCATCCGGAAATCTCGATGCACACGCCATCGCTTGCGGAATATGTGGCGCATCTCGAACGCGACGATTGGCAGGGTGTCGGCGAGCTGATGCTCGCTTCGGCCGAGAAGCTCGCGCGCAGCGGGGCCGATTTCCTGATCTGCCCCGACAACACGATCCATCGCGCCTTCTCTCATGTCGAGCCGCGCTCGCCGCTTCCCTTCCTGCACATCGCGGAGGTTACGGCGGCGGAAGCGACGCGTCGCGGCCTTCGGCGCGTCGGCGTGGTCGGCACGAGCTGGCTCACTGAAAGTGAGGTCTACCCCGAAAAGCTTGCGGCATGCGGCATTGGCCACATGCGGCCGAACACTCGTGAAGGCGCCGAGATCAACCGCATCATCATGGATGAACTCACCTATGGCGTGTTCAAGCCGGAGGCGGTTGCGGAATTCCAGCGCGTCTTTGCGAGGATGAAAGCTGATGGGTGCGATGCGGCGGCGCTCGCCTGCACCGAAATTCCGCTCATCATGAATGACGAGAATTCACCGCTCCCGACTCTCGACACCACACGGCTTCTGGCACATGCCGCCTTGCGGCGCGCCACCGAGGGCGTCGCCATCGCGGCCTGATCGTCTCACGCCGGAGGCGGGAGGAACATCACCTCATGCTTGGCCGATAGCGCCACGACCTCTTCAGGCTTTTGTTCTTTCATCGAGTGAATGCCCCAGAAAAGATCGTAAAGCTTGCGCGTCGGCGACACCCAAAAAAGGCATTTGATCGTCTGCTCGCCCTTATTGAAGAGGCCGTGCGGCGCACCCATTGGTAGACGGATGAGGTCGCCCACGCTGGCGACGTAATCCTTCCCATCGAGAACGAGGTCCATGCGGCCTTCCAGCATATAGATGAACTCTTCCTGCGTCGGATGGATATGGGGCGGAACGAAGGTTCCTGGCGGAAGCGTCGCGTGCCAGGCGAATGAGGCTTCGGACACCTGTTTCGGCACGTAGGTTTGGCCGAAAATGTTCCAGGAAATCCCATCGATGCCGGTATTTGCCTTGGTGACCCCGCCCGTTTCCGCCTTCATTGCCATTCCCCGTTCTTGCGCTGCAAGGGCGAGAATGGACAGGCTCTCCGCAATGCGCAAGCGCCAAGACGCAACAGGATTAAGACGGATGCGGCGCTCGCGCTTTCAGGTCGAGGCGCTCAGCGCCGCTCGCCCCCTCCCCACCGCGACTGCGTCGGGGGGGAGGGAGGTGGAAACGCCGGCCGGCGCGGCCCGGTCGAAGCCCGCATGCGCGCCGCAAAACGGCTTCACAAGCGCAATCGTTCGAGCTTAGACTTTCCGGCGAAGCCGCGGCCCGCGGGCCGGTCACAAACGGCACCAGGAGAAATGCCCATGCAGCGAATCCTCACGCCCTTGGCGCTCGTCGCCGCGCTCGCGCTCAGCTTTCCGGCGCAAGCTCAGGAAAAGCTGAAAGTGGGCGTGGTGCTCAGCCTTTCGGGGCCGCCGGCGGCGCTCGGCAAGCAGGCGCTCGACGGCTTTCAGCTTGGCCTCAAGGCGCTGGGCGGGAAATTGGGTGGCCGCGAGGTGGAGACCGTGGTGGTCGACGACGAGCTGAAGCCCGACCTCGCCATCACCAAGGTGCAGGCGCTCATCGATCGCGACAAGGTCGATTTCGTGGTCGGCCCGATCTTCTCCAATGTGCTCGCCGCGATCATGAAACCCGTCACCGATCAGAAAATCTTCCTGGTGAGCCCGAATGCGGGTCCCTCGAGCTTTGCCGGCAAGGCGTGCAACCCCTATTTCTTTGTAACCTCATACGAGAATGATCGTATTCACGCCGCGAGCGGAACCTACGCCCAGGAGAAGGGCTATAAACGCGTCTTCCTCCTTGCGCCGAATTACCAGGCCGGCAAGGACGCGATCGAGGGATTCAAGCTCACCTTCAAGGGCGAGATCGTGGACGAGGTCTACACCCCTTTGACCCAGCTCGACTTCTCGGCCGAGCTGGCGAAGATCGCGGCCGCGAAGCCGGACGCCATCTACACCTTCATGCCGGGCGGGCTGGGCGTCAATCTGGTCAAGCAATACCGCCAAGCGGGCTTGAGCGACATTCCGTTCATCTCGGCCTTCACGGTCGATGAATCGACGCTTCCGGCCCAACAGGACGCAGCCGTCGGTTTCTACGGCAGCTCAAACTGGGCCCCCAATCTCGACACCCCGCAGAACAAGGCGTTCGTGGCGGATTTCGAGAAGGCCTACAATTACGTCCCCGGCTCCTATGCCTTCGAAGCCTATGATGCGGCGCTCCTCATCGACTCCGCGCTCAAGGCCACGGGCGGCAAGACCGACGACAAGGAAGCGCTGCGGGCCGCCCTGAAGAAAGCCGATTTCCAATCGCTCCGCGGCAGCTTCAAGTTCAACAACAACGATTACCCGATCCAGAATTTCTACATCACCAAGGTGGCAAAGCGGCCGGATGGCAAATACCAGACCGAGATCGTCCAGACGGTGTTCAAGGACGATGTCGACCCGCACGGCAAGGATTGCCCGCTGAAATAGGCAATCGATCGCGTTTTCGCCCGCTCGTTGCCGCGCTGCGAAACCCAGCTGGATCAAAGGGCGAACGGGGAAAGCTGGATGCCCGCCTCCGCGGACATGGGGGAGAATCGCGGAGGAGCGTGTTCCCAGCTGGCGGTAAGCGAAACTTGACGGGGTTTCGTTGGGCGCGCGCGCAATTAGATCATCGAGGGCAGCACGCGGTCGGGCGGGGTGTGGCCGTCGATGAATGTCTTGATGTTCACGATGACCCGCTCTCCCATATCGACCCGCCCTTCATTCGTCGCCGAGCCCATATGCGGCAGGAGGGTCACTTTCCCGGCTTTGGCGAGACGCGCGAGCTTCGGGGGCACTGAGGGCTCGTGCTCGAAGACGTCGAGGCCGGCGCCGGCGATCTCGCCTGCCTCGAGCATCTTGATGAGTGCGGTCTCATCGATGATCTCGCCGCGAGCCGTGTTCACGATGATCGCATTGGGCTTCATCAGCTTCAGCCGTCGCGCCGAGAGCAAATGGAAGGTCGCGGGTGTGTGCGGGCAGTTGACCGACACGATGTCGACGCGCGCCAGCATCTGATCGAGGCTCTCCCAATAAGTCGCCTCGAGCGCATCCTCGATGCGCGGATCGACGCGTCTACGATTGTGGTAGTGGACCGCGAGCCCGAAGGCGCGCGCGCGCCGCGCCAATGCCTGGCCGATCCGGCCCATGCCGACGATCCCGAGACGCTTGCCGGTGATGCGGTGGCCGAGCATCCAGGTCGGTGACCAGCCGTTCCAATTCCCGTCGCTGAGGGTGCGCGCCCCCTCGACCAAGCGACGAGCGACGGCGAGCACAAGTGCCATCGTCATGTCGGCGGTGTCGTCGGTGAGCACGCGTGGCGTGTTGGTGACGACCATGCCGCGCCCGGTCGCCGCGGAGACATCGATATTGTCGACGCCATTGCCGAAATTGGCGATGAGCTTGAGCGAGGGGCCGGCATTCGTGATGAGATCGGCGTCGATGTCGTCCGTGACGGTGGGGACGAGAACATCGGTGTTGGACATCGCCTCGGCGAGCTCGTCGCGGGTCATCGGATGGTCGTCTGAATTGAGCTTGGCGTCGAAAAGCTCACGCAGCCGCGTCTCGACGACGCTCGGCAGGCGACGGGTCACCACGACGACAGGTCTCTTTTTGGCCATTGCGCCACCCGGTCCTCGAAGCACTTGTTCAAGAAGTCAGCTTAAACTTGCGCAGCGATGATGCTCAAGAGATCGCTGTATTGCGCACCCCCGCCGATCGGAACGTGCCAACATCATATGCCAGCTTTTTTGTTTTACGGGCCGTTAAGCCGGCCGCTCCATTCCTTTTGTGAGGGCCGAATCACGTGAACATAGAGCCCTAAGGCCTGCCGTGCGCCGTCATTTAGGCATGTTTCAATGACAGGCACTGCATGTTTCAAGGAGCCTCGCATGAATTTCCGGCGAGTTTCGACCCTTACCGGTCTGACCTTGGCCTGGCGAGACGCGAGGGGCGAGCACGGATGGCTTCGGTCTAGCCCCAAGTGTACAGGCATGCTCGTTCGGGCGGTCCTCCTCGGAGTCGGCCTTGCGACCGCGGCGGGTGCGCAAGTTTGCGCCGAGGAGACCGGCATAGGTCCGGTGACCAAGCTCCCCATGCCTCGTTTCGTGAGCCTCAAGGCCGACAGCGTCAATCTTCGCGAGGGGCCCAATCGAGATCATCCGGTGAAGTGGATTTTCAAACGTGCCGGCCTGCCCGTCGAGATCACCGCCGAGTTCGAACAGTGGCGGCGCATCCGTGATTCGGAAGGCACTGAAGGGTGGGTGCTACAGAACCTGTTGTCAGGCCGGCGCACCGCGCTCATCGCACCCTGGTCCAAAGAAGAGACGATCAGCCTCTTCGAGCGTCCGGATGCGAATTCCGCGACTGTCGCCAAGCTTCAACCCCGGGTCCTCGCGGCCGTGCACGATTGCTCACGAAACTGGTGCCGTTTGAAGAGCGATAAATTCGACGGGTATATTCAGGAGGATAAGCTGTGGGGCGTTTATCCGCGTGAGACGGTCGACTGATGCTGCGCTTCCACCTCAGCTTTTCAACAAAAATTCAGTTCAGCTTTATGCTCAAGCCGCGCTGAACGGCCGGGCGCGCATTGAGCGCTCGATACCAGCGCTCGACATGGGGGAAATCGGCCAGTGCGACTTGATGGCGCTCGTGGCGCCAAGCCCACCCCAAAATCGCGAAATCGGCGATGGAAAGTGGCCCGGCGACAAATTCCTTCTCCTCGAGCCGTCGGTCGAGGACGCCATAGAGCCGCCGCGTCTCGTGCGCGTAGCGCTCGAGCCCATAGCGCCGGTCTGTCTCATCCTTCACTTGAAGGAAATGATGGACCTGGCCGGGCATCGGGCCGAAGCCTCCCATTTGCCACATCAGCCATTCCAGCACGGGCACACGGTCACGCAGGCTCCGCGGCAGGAATTTGCCAGTCTTCTCCCCAAGGTAGAGCAGGATCGCACCCGATTCGAACACGCTGGTCGGCGCGCCGTCAGGTCCATGCGGATCGACAATGGCGGGAATCTTGTTGTTTGGGCTGATGCTCAGAAAGCTTTGCGCATGCTGCTCGCCCTTGGTGATGTTCACCGGGCGAACGCGATAGGGCAGACCCATTTCCTCGAGCGCGACGCTGATCTTGCGCCCATTGGGTGTGTCCCAGGTGTGGAGCTCAATGGTGCGTGTTTCCTTCGTCATCGATGAAGATGCCTCCCCGGCCGATTTCGATCAAAGGGGTGATATGGATTTGGCAGCTTCGCCGAAAAGGCCTCAAGCCCTTGTCGCCGGCCGAAACGTTCGTCAGATTCGCAGGATCAAGATTTCTTGAGCGGGCGACCGGCTTTTGATCAGGGGCTCTTGCGTCGCAGCCTCACGACGACATCGACGCGCGCCACTTCGAAACCCTCCGGCGCGGGCGGCACATCGCTCACTTCGACCGCGGATGCGGGAATATCGATGACGCGCCCCTCGTCCTCGATAAAGAAATGATGATGCTCGGCAATGTTCGTGTCGAAATAAGTGCGCGTGCCGTCGACGGCGATTTCCCGCAGAAGCCCGGCTTGCGTGAACTGGTTCAGCGTGTTGTAGACGGTCGCCAAGGACACCTGCAGGCGCGAACGCGACGCCTCCTCGAAAAGCGCCTCGGCGGAGAGGTGCCTGTGCCCCTTGGCGAAGATCAACCAGCCGAGCGACAGACGCTGCCGCGTGGGACGCAGGCCCGCTCCCCTGAGGCGCTCGCGCAGATCACGCACCACGCAGGCGCCGCCCGCCTGACCGGGACCAAAGTCCCTCAGCGTGAAGCCTTGGTTGAGCGTCGTCATCTTTCGTCCCGATCGATCTTGAATATCGCCTTGCAATAATGACATAAGCTCTTGCAGGCTCGGCTGCAACAGAGGGCTTTCGCCGCGGTCGGGCGTCCTACCGAACCCCTTTGCGAAGCCTCCGCATCGAGGCGCTCGTGGAGGGAGCCGAGCTTTTCAAGCCAACGCCGATTGTGATACGAGGCGGCCGAAACCGAACCGGCAATGGGGCGCCATTTTTCGCCGCGACTGGCCACAGGGAGCCGGACTTAAGCCTATGTCTCGCCGCAACAGCTTTTCTTATGAAGATCTGCTCGCCTGTGCGCGGGGCGAATTGTTCGGCCCAGGAAATGCGCAATTGCCGTTGCCCCCGATGTTGATGTTCGACCGCATCGCCTCGATCGGCGAGAGCGGAGGCTCGCACGACAAGGGTCATATTCGCGCCGAGCTCGATATCCGGCCGGATCTATGGTTTTTCGACTGCCATTTCAAAGGTGACCCGGTCATGCCCGGCTGCCTTGGCCTGGATGCGCTCTGGCAGCTTTGTGGCTTCTTTCTCGGATGGCTCGGCGCCCCGGGACGGGGGCGCGCGCTTGGCGTAGGCGAGGTGAAATTTTCCGATCAGGTGCTGACCACGGTCAAGAAGGTTGTGTACGGCGTCGACCTGAAGCGCGTCTTTCGCACCAAGCTGGTGCTCGGGGTTGCCGATGGCTGGCTCGAGGCGGACGGCCGGCGCATCTACGAGGCGAAGGATTTGCGGGTCGGGCTTTTTCAGCAGGCCAGCGCGAGTCCGGCGGCGTGAAGGGCATGGGATTGGCGGGTTTCAGGCGGGGCGCGCCTCGCCGGCGAGACGGGATCGCCTTGAGGAACTCCGCGAAAGAAGAAAAGCAGCGGGGAGTGCGTTGACATGAGGCGGGTGGTCCTGACCGGGATGGGGATCGTTTCCTCCATCGGCAACAACACGCAAGAGGTGTTGGCTTCCCTGCGCGAGGCGAAGTCCGGGATTACCTTTCAGCCGGAATACGCCGAGCGCGGCATGCGTTGCGCTGTCGCGGGCGCACCGACCTTGAACGCCGAAGATTATGTGGACCGTCGGGCCATGCGGTTCCATGGCGGCGGCACGGCTTGGAATCATGTGGCGATGGAGCAGGCGGTTCGGGATTCGGGGCTCGAGCCTCATGAGGTCTCGAACGAGCGCACTGGCATCATCATGGGATCGGGCGGCCCCTCGACTCGCACCATGATCGCCTCGATCGACAAGTTTCGCGAGACGCATTCGACGAAGCGGGTCGGCCCTTTCGCGGTGCCGAAGACGATGAGCTCGACCGCCTCGGCGACGCTCGCGACGTGGTTCAAGATCAAGGGTATCAATTATTCGATCTCCTCGGCTTGCGCGACGTCCGTTCACTGCGTCGGCAACGCTTATGAAAACATTCAGATTGGCAAGCAGGACGTTGTCTTTGCTGGAGGCTGCGAGGAGCTCGATTGGACTTTGTCGGCGCTGTTCGACGCCATGGGAGCGATGTCGACGAAATATAACGCGACCCCGGAGCGGGCGTCTCGAGCTTTCGACAAGGGTCGGGACGGCTTCGTCATTGCAGGGGGAGCGGGCGTGCTCGTGCTCGAGGAACTCGAGCACGCCAAGGCGCGCGGTGCCCGCATCTATGGCGAGATCACCGGATATGGCGCGAATTCCGATGGCTATGACATGGTTCAGCCCTCGGGCGAGGGGGCCGTGCGATGCATGCGGATGGCTTTGGCGAGCGTCAAGGAGCCGATCGACTACATCAATCCGCACGCCACCTCGACGCCGATCGGAGATTTGAAGGAAATCGAAGGCATTCGGGAGGTCTTCGGGCGGGGCGACAAATGCCCGAAGATTTCCGCGACAAAATCGCTGACCGGCCATTCGCTGGGCGCGACCGGCGTCCAGGAAGCCATCTATTGCCTTTTGATGATGAACAATCGCTTCATCTGCAAAAGCGCTCATATCGAGGAGCTCGACCCTGCTTTCGCCGACATGCCGATCGTCACTACCCGCATCGACGATGCCAAGATCGATTGCGTGATGTCGAACTCCTTTGGCTTCGGCGGCACCAACGCGACAATAATTTTGCAACGATATGAGGGTTAATCTCGCGGAATCGGGCCGGGTGGAGGCAAGCACATGCATTCCCCGCCGACGTTGCGAACGTGTGCGGATGGGCTCGACCGGACGCGGTGGGCAAATCCACGTCTTTCGGCTGGAAGGTCCTTTCCGGAAAAGGAATGGTCATCCGGGGACTGCCCTTTCAGCAGAGTGAATTCGGGGATCGGTTTGCAGACGGCGCCTCCGTCGACAGCGATCGCCGCGAGGAGGACCCGCCCGTGCAGGGGCGCGCCTTCCGGCAATCGAGGATTGGATCCATGGACGAGGTCGAAACGTCGTTCGCCATGCTCGCCCGCAAGAATGGCACGGCGATGAGCGGGCAGGAAACGAGCCGGGCCGAGGCGCCCGGCGCGCGCGGGCACGGAATGATGGCGGGCAAGCGTGGTCTCGTCATGGGTGTGGCGAATGACCACTCGATCGCCTGGGGCATCGCCAAGAAGCTGCATTCCGAAGGTGCTGAGCTTGCGTTCACCTATCAGGGAAGCGCGCTCGGCAAACGGGTTCGTCCGCTCGCCACAATGCTCGGCTCCTCGATCGTCGAACACTGCGACGTCGAAGATGCCGGCTCGGTGGATTCCGTGTTCGACCAAATTGCCACCAAATGGGGTGGGCTCGACTTCGTGGTTCATGCAATCGCGTTTTCGGACAAGACCGAGCTCAAGGGCCGCTATGCGGATACGACGCGTGAGAACTTTACGCGCACGATGTTGATCTCGTGCTTTTCGTTCACCGAGGTTGCTCGTCGCGCGTCGCGCCTGATGAGCGCGGGTGGCGCGCTGCTCACTCTCACCTATGACGGCTCGAACCGAGTCATGCCGAACTACAACGTGATGGGTGTCGCCAAGGCCGCACTCGAAGCCTCGGTTCGCTATCTCGCGGCCGATTTCGGCCCTTCGGGCATTCGGGTCAACGCCATTTCGGCCGGTCCTGTTCGCACCCTCGCCGGTGCCGGCATCGCCGACGCGCGACTCATGTTCAATTTTCAGAAACGGCACGCGCCCCTGCGCCGCTCGGTCTCCATCGAGGAAATCGGCAACGCCGGGCTTTATCTCCTCTGCGATCTTTCAAGCGGCGTCACGGGCGAGGTCCATTACGTCGACTCGGGCTACAACATCGTTTCCATGCCCCACCCCGAAGCCTTGAAGACCGTCGACGCGGCGGAAACGGCGGCCGAATCGTCATCGGGAAAAAGCGACAAGTGACCTTTGGCGCGTTCGCGCTTGCGTGTCGAAAGCGCGAACGACGCCGCTACCTCGATCGACATTAAGCGGGCGTTCAGATCGCCGCGCAATACTTCGGTCAAGCTGGAAGGCGACGCGCGAAACGGTTTGGTTGACGCATGAATCTCGCCCAGGGGTCGATTCGGCTTCTCCTCGTGGTGTTCATCACCTGGACCGTGCTCTGTTTCGTCGTCGTGTTCGCGCGACAAGCAGCCCATGTCGAGCAGGGTTTCCTGGCCGATTGCCAAATCCGCAAAGAGACGATTGCCCAGTTCGACGTGAAAAAATGTCTCGATGATCCGGCGATGACGGGGCGCAAACGTGATGAGGTGCTCGAGGCTGTCAAAACCTGGTTCATCGAGGGCGGTTATCTGCTCTGGTTGATCGCGCCTCTCCTCATCACCGCAATCGGGGTCATTCTCATTGCGGCAGGCGCCTTCGTCTATCGCGGCTTCGCCCGCAACTGAGGCCGCGACAAGATTTGTGAACCTCAGGTCTCGACATCCGTAACGAGGACGGTCACGGCGCGTCGGTTTTGAGACCAGCAAGAGATGTCATCGCACGCCTTCACTTTCCGGTCGGACGCATTGCCGAAGGATTTCGCCTTGAGCCGCGCGGCCGGAATTCCCTTTGACACGAGATAGAAGACGACTGCTTCCGCGCGCTTGGCCCCAAGCTGCATGTTGAACTGAGTGCTGCCCTTCTCGTCGGCGAAGCCCTCCACTTTCACCTTGTAGGCCGGGTATGTCGAAAGCCAAGCCGCCTGATTGTCGAGGGTGGTCTTTGCCGTGTCGTCGAGCGCCGCCGAATTCTCGGTGAAGAAGACACGCCGCCCGACGTTGACGATGAAATCTTCGTTCGAACCTGGCGGGATGTTGAGCCCTGCACCCGCGGGCGCGTCGTTCGCGGTGGATTTCGATGGCGCCAAGTCGGAGGCGCAGCCCGCGAGCGCCAGCGCCATCACCAGCGCCATTCCCCGCTTCACCTTTGCGATCTTCTGCTTCGATTTATCCATTGATGATCGACCCCTCTGCCTCTGATCCACGGCATGACGGCCTCAACTCGGCTCGTCACGCTCGCCAATTACCACAGCCGTTTTCAGGAGAACCCGAGCTCGCCTACAGCCTTGCGCTCACACCAGATGCTCGAGCACCAGAACCTTGGTACCGACCGGCGTGCGCTGGAACAAATCGATGACATGTTCCGGCAACAGGCGGATGCAGCCGCTCGATACGTCCGAGCCGATGCTCCAAGGCTCGACAGTGCCGTGCAGGCGGTAATCGAGGTCGTGCCCGTCGCGATAAAGATACATGGCGCGCGGACCTAAAGGATTGTCGGGGCCACCTTCCATGTGGCGCGGTAGATCCGGACGCCGCGCCAGCATTTCCGGAGGCGGCGTCCAGCCGGGCCAGAGGGCCTTGCGCTCGACTTGCGCGCGGCCATACCATTTGAAGCCCTCCTTGCCGACGCCTACCCCGTAGCGCAGCGCGGTATTGTTCTCGAAGGCCACGTAGAGGAAATGCGCTTTTGTATCGACGACGATGGTGCCGGGTTGCTCGCTGTGAACGTAGTTGACGAGCTGCTTGCGCCAGACCGGGTCGATTCGGTCCATATTGGTGCGCCGGTAGACATAGCCATTGTCTTCCACAGTGCCGGCGAAATAAGCCGCTTCATCATCAGTTTGTGCAAATGCCCGCAGGGCCGGCATTGCGCAAATGCCAACCGAGGCTAGACCCGCGAACGCCCTTCGCGTCAGTGCCATTGCCGAGACATCCATGTCGCGAAACCTCACCTGTGGCTACGCCGCGTCCCTATTCACGCAGGTTCCGTTTTCAAAATCAATGAGTAAAGAAAGCAAACTGGATGTATTCGACCTCGAGGTGACACGGGCTTCGATTCTTATTCTCGATCAAGTTTCGGCGTCTCTCCTCCGGCATGGCGTGGGCGCGACGCACCTGGGGCGCATCAACTCTGATTTCTGAAGTTCATCTACGCATCGATGCGGAAGGAAGGCACGGGTGCCCGTAACAAGCTCGGGCATGACCACTCGAAAAGCGCCTCTCCGTCCTGAACAGGCTCGGCCCAGCCATGCACGTCTTGACGGTGAGGCGGCCGCGAGGCCACCTTTGCAGGAAATCTCAACGCCGAACGAGAGCCAACAGCTTTGCCGAGGAGGGTTTCTCTATCCGGAATAGCCTTCCGCGAGCACCACATCTCCCGTTGCGCTCGCCAAGCGAAGCTTCAGAATGGGCGCATATTCCGGGCTGGCGTAGAAACGCTCTGCGTCGGCAAGCGAAGGAAACTCGAGCACGATGAGGCGCTTGAAGATGGCGCTTCCCTCGAGAGTACGAAGCTTTCCGCCGCGCACCAGATAGCGGCCGTTGAAGCGCGTGACGAGAGGGGCAACCTCTCGTCGGTATTCCTCAAACAGCTTCGGATCGTGGATGGTGAGATTCGCGATGAGATAGCCTGCCATCTCGCCTCTTCCCTTTCACGACTTCGAGGATCGGCTTGTGAAGGAATTCCTCAAGCGCTCGGCTGGGAGGCCGGCAAGGCGATTTCGTCAAAATGCATTACCTGGCCTTCGCGCGCGCAAAATGAGCCGGGAGAGGCTTTCTCGAGCATCGCGTCGACCTCGGCCAATTTGGCGTCGTCATATTCGGGGTTGTGGTGAAAGGCGGCGAGCCTTTTTGCGCCGGCAGCGGCGCAAAGCGCCAACCCAGCCTCGACGGTCGAATGACCCCATCCCTTGCACGCCATGTAATCTTCCACCGTGAAAGTCGCGTCATAGATCACAAGCTCGCAACCGCGCACGAAATCGATCATTTCCTTTTCGGGGGCAGGTCCGGCATGCTCGAAGTCAGAGACATAGGCGACGGCCTGCCCGCCCGAGTCGAACCGATACCCGGTCGCGCCTCCCGGATGACGCAAGGGAACGGTGCGCACGCTCGCTCCATCGTCGAAGCGCAAGGTCTCGCCGGCCCGAAAGCCGATGAATTCGAGATGCTTCGCCTTGTGGTCGAGCTCGATCGGAAAGAGCGGGGGGGAGAACATGGTGCGCAACGCCGTTTCGGGTGTCCTGCCCCCGAGATTGCCTGCGTAGATCTTGATGTTCCGGTCGGGATCGTAGAGCGGCCCGAAAAACGGAAGGCCGACGATATGGTCCTGATGCAGATGACTGAGCAGGATGTCGATGGAGCGTTCAGGTCCGTCGATGAGCGCATTGCCGAGTGCCGCGAGTCCGCTTCCGGCATCGACGATGAAGAGCCTTCCGTTCACGCGAATTTCAACGCAAGCGGTGTTGCCGCCGTAGACGAGCGTGCCCGCGCCGGGAACCGGGATCGAGCCTCTGACTCCGAAAAAGCGCACACCGAGACCTCGGCTCGCGAGAGGCGGCAGATCGAAGCCCGTGGGTGTACGCGTATCCATATTCCCTATGATCGCTTGTTACCTCGTGACCGCCAAGAGCTTTGCGTTCGTGGCGTCCAGGCGTCGGGCGAGATCGCGCATCACCGCGAGAGACATTTGCGGAAATTGACGCAAGAGATCGAAAAAAACCTCCCGCCCGATCTTGAGCGCAACGACATGCGAGCCGGCCACGATGGTCGCCGAGCGCGGCTGATCGATGAGCACGCCCATCTCGCCCACCATGGCCCCCTCGCCAAGTTCGGTGACCTTGATGCGCTCGTTTCCCGCGCTGAGCCAAACCTCGACATTTCCTGCGACGATCACGTAAGTCGAGTCGGAGATTTCATGCTGATGGAACAAGACATCGCCCTTCTCGTACGACAGCCGCTCGCTGGTGAAGGCGAGAAGTTTCAGCTTCGCAGGATCGATGTCGCGGAACATCGAGACCTGTCGCAACGACTGCACTTCCGATTCGATAGTCATTCGGCCACCTGCGTCTGAACCGCGCCTTCATCCTCTTGCGCCGACGCGGGCGAGTCTTGTTGCGTCGTCGGGAGCGAGTCTTGCGGCGTTTCCCTCGTCGCCTCGTCGCGCGCCGGCTCTCTCGCGCGCTGCTCCTCGGCGGCATCGCGAGCAGAGAGGTTGACCTCGCCGCTCGGCGCGAGTGCCTCCTCGCCCCGGTCGATGCCGACGAGGCGTCCCTTGTCGAACCTGATCTTGAGATCGGAAGGCACGGCATCGTCGAGCCCCGGAAGCGCCGTGATCAAGAGGCGCCCTTTGAACTCTTCGGCCAAGCGACCCAGCATGGCTTTGGCTTCCATCCCCGGAAAAGCGCGCAACGCATCGTCGAGAACGAGAATCGCGGGATGCTTCACGAGGCAGCGCGCAAGATCGACTGCCGCGCGTTGGCGCGGAAAAAGCAACCGCCCATGCGCGCCGATCTGATAGTCGAGACCGATGCGATAAACCGCGTTGAGAAAGCCGCCGTCGGCCAGCGCCGATTTCATCACCGCTGATACCTGCTCCTGTGCGTTCGCGATGCCATATGCGACGCGCCCGAAAAGGAGGTTGTCGCGCACGGGGGCGGCGTTGCAATAAAGCTCAGGATCGTAGAACTCGACCGAGCTCGCCAGCGATTTGGGAATCATCTCGCGCAATCTCGAGCGAGCCCGCACGATCGCTTCTCGTGTCGGCTCGTCGAGAAGGCCGAGGCGGTGACGAGGCTCGACATAAGCGAGCGCGAGCGAGATCAGCTTGTCGCGATCTGCAGTCGTCTCGCTGCGCCGACGCGACCTCGAACGATTCACGATCTCCTGAAACCCTGGAAGATCGCTCGAAGCCAGGAAGGAGAAGCGCTCATAGAGCGCATTTCCGGCCTGAACGCCCGCGAACATTTCGAGCATCATCTCGGCAAGCCTCAGCCCGATCTCGGCAAGCCGCGTTGCAAGGCCATCAGCTTCGATGACCTTGCTCACATAAGGGTTTGACGGAAGGTTATCCTCGGCAAAGACCTCGCCCACCGGCTCGCCGAACAGGAGGTTCTCGCCGATCGTCGCGTTCGAGTTGAAGCGCTTAGGATCGAAGGGCTCGACAAGACGCGACTTGCCCTCTTCAGCGAGTCTCTTGCGGATCGCCTCGCGCATGGCGACGAATTGGTGGCCGAGCTTTTCGTCGTCCGCGGCCCTGATCCTGCCGAGAAGTCCAAGCCGATAAATATCTTCCTCGAAACCAAGGAGGGCGAAGAAATGCAAGATCAGGTGGTCGAGCTCGACCCCGTTTTTCACGCCGGCCGCCGCAAAGTCGAGCCAGTCATCGCCAGGTGCCTCGAGGGGATTGCCGCTGCGCTCGGCCTCATGGCGGCGCTTCACTTCCTCCTTCGGTAGCGGTGGGCCGGGCAGCTCGGGGGGCTTGCGTCGCAGCGAATAGACGACATTGTCGCGGATGGTGCTCGGAAACAGCACCGGCTCAGGTCCCGCATAAGCCAAGACCCGCGCCAGGGAGCCCGAGCGCAGGCGCGAAATATTCTGGCCGTTCAGGCAAATGGTTCCCTTCCAGCGCGTGATCTGATGCGCGATCGCGCGGGCCACGACCTCGCCGCCGCTTCCCGGCGGGCCGGCGAGCGTGATGTGGCCCGGCTGATCGATCGAGAAGGAGACGTTCTCGACGAGCGGGGTGCCGTGCAGATCGTTGACCGACAAGCCGTCGACCGAGATTTTCGGCGAGCGTTGAACCTCTTCGGCCGCCGCGAGTTCCTCGCCTTCATGGGGCTCGTCGACGTCGAATTGCTCGATGATCTGCTCGTATTTCACGGTGACGTCGTTGCGCTGCTGATCCCAATCGATCAACTCTTTCACCGGCGGCGGCAGGTCGCGATAGGCCGCGATGACGGCGACGAGCTGGCCGACATCGAGTTGTCCCTTGAGCGCCAGATAGCCTCCGACCGTGTAGAAGAAGAACGGGGTGAGCTGGGCCAGGAGATTGTTGAGGAATTTCACCGCGAACTTGCGGTTGTAGAGGTCGAGCCTGATGAAGAAGAGGCTGGCGAGCCGCGACCCGATCTCGGAGCGTTCGTAAGGGTCCGTGGCGTGCGCGCGGATCGCGGGCGAGCTCTCGACGATCTCGCCGATGCGTCCGGCGAGCTGGCGCGAAGCGATCTGTCGTCGCTTGCCGAGCCGGATCTGTTCGCGTCGCAGGATCGGGATGATGACGCCCTGGATGGCCACGATGCCGCCTGCCGCGATGCCGAGCCAGACGCTTTGCACCAGGATGTAGACGAGCGCGGTGAGCGCCTGCGTGCCGAGAAACGCGGGTTGCACGAAGGCGTCGCCGATGAAAACGCCGATCGGCTCGACTTCGTTGTTGATCATGCTCGCCGCTTCGGCGGGCTTCATGCCGCGGATTTCCTCGGGCGCGAACCAGGTGAGCTGACGCACGAGATCGAAGCGCAGCCGCCGGAGCATGCGTTCCCCCATCACGCCCTTCTGCAGGTTGATGAGCCATTTGAAGCCGCCATTGATCAGAACGAGCACGAAAAAAACCATGCTCAGCGCGAAAAGGTAAGTGGCGCGCTCCATGTCGAGACCGCCGAACAGCTCGTAGGATTTCCCGCCGAGAAAGTCGGGAAGATTGAGGACGACCTTGAAAGCCTTGATCGTGGCGGTGCCGTTCTTGAAGGCACGGCCCTGGATCGCGTCGTTGACGATGGATTTCGGCAAATCGAGCGACCAGAAATACAGCGGCAGCGATGCCAGCACGACCGCCAAAATGGTGATCTGCTCGCGTCGACTATTTCGCCAGACGTAGCGAAAGAAGCTCTTATCGATCTTGGCCACCGATTGCCGCCTTTTCCTCCTCACCGCTCGGCGAAGCCGCCGATCCAGAGGCTGGCCTTCCCATGCGCGGGCCGCGACGGGATCGCGGCAAGTTCGGTCGCGCCCTTCCGGCCGCGCCCGAATGTGCTATATAATGCGTCAGTTGGGCATGACTGCCAAGCGATGGGTGTCCGACTGAGCCGCGTGGGGCGCTCGGGTTGGCCTAGCTGGGAAGTCGAGATGGGTTTGGCGAACGGCGCTGCGTCGTTTGACGATCATGGCGACGGCTCGCGATCGGGCCGTCGTGCGCTCTTTTACAGCCATGACACCTTTGGGCTCGGCCATTTGCGGCGCACTCGCGCCATCGCCAACGCGCTCGTCGAGGCTCATCCCGGCCTTTCGATCCTCATCATCTCAGGTTCGCCGGTGGTCGGCAGCTTCGAATACGGCAATGGCGTCGATTATGTGCGCGTGCCGGGTGTGGTGAAACAGCCGAACGGCGATTACACGAGTATGAACCTCAAGGTCGACCTCGACGAGGCGGTGCGCCTGCGCGAAGCCATCATTCAGGAGACGGCCGAAAAATTCGCGCCCGATCTTTTGGTCGTCGACAAGGAGCCTGCCGGTTTCCGCGGTGAGCTCTTGCCCACTCTCGGGATGCTGAGGAGGCGCGGAGCGCGGATCGTCCTCGGTGTCCGTGACGTGATGGACGATCCGGCTCTTTTGCGCCGCGAATGGGAGCGCAAGGGGGCGGCTGACGCGCTTTTGCGTCATTATGACGACATCGTCGTTTATGGGCTGAGAAGCTTTCACGAGCCGCTCGCGAGCCTCGGTTTGCCTGAATGTGTGGAGAAGCGCATCCGCTACACAGGCTATCTTCGGCGAGAGTTGCCGCTCGAACCCCATTTCGTCGAATACCCGCCGGTCGCCCATGGACATTTCGTGCTGGTGACGACCGGAGGGGGCGGAGATGGAGACCATCTCATTGATTGGGTGATCTCGGCTTATGAAAGCGAGGTGCCCCCCTCCGTGCCGGCCCTCATCTGTTTCGGGCCCTTCATCTCGCGCGAGCAGCGCCGCAGCTTCCTTGCCCGGATAGCGCGACTTTCGCGCGTGGATGCGATCGCCTTCGACGCCAAGCTCGAGAATCTCATGAATCGTGCAACCGCAATCGTTGCGATGGGCGGCTACAACACGTTCTGCGAAATTCTGTCGCTCGACAAACCGGCCTTGATCGTACCTCGCGCGCGGCCGCGTCTCGAGCAGACCATCAGGGCGCGCCGCGCGGCCGAGCTCGGTCTCGCCAAGGTTCTCGAGGATCCAGAGGAGACGGGACGAGGACGACGGGAGCCTTGCGCCATGACGCGAGCCATCGACGATCTCCTCCGCAGTCCGCGCCCCTCCCAAGCTTATGTGGCGGGGCTCCTCGATGGACTCGACACGATCGTGGAAGCAAGCGGCGGCTGGCTTGCGCGCCGTGCCGCATCCGATCGGCCACTGACGCTTTTCGGGGAAGCGGTCGCCTGAAACGCTTCGCCCTTCCCCCGTCCGATACACCGCAAGCAGACGAACGCATGCGCCCATCGCGTCTTGCCGTGATCGTGAAGGGCTATCCGCGGCTCTCGGAAACCTTCATCGCGCAAGAGATTCTGGGGCTCGAGCGCCGCGGCTTCTCGATCGACATCTGGTCACTGCGCCAGCCCACGGACGGGGCCGTGCATGCGCTCAATCGAGCGGTGCGGGCACAGCCCCGGTACCTGCCGGAATACCTTTATCAGGAGCCCCTGCGCGTCTTGCGTGGAATGCTGCACGCGTTTCGATCACCGGGGTTTTCGAAATTGATCGGTGTCTTTCTTCGCGACCTTCTGCGCGATTTCACCGCCAATCGTGGGCGCCGGCTTGGCCAGGCTTGCGTCCTTGCGCGCGAGCTGGCCGCGGACGTCGCGCATCTGCATGTCCATTATTTGCACACGCCAGGCTCTGTTGCACGCTACGCGTCGATCTTGACGGGGCGCGGCTTCTCGTTCTCGGCGCACGCGAAGGACATCTGGACGACGCCGGATTGGGAAAAGCGAGAGAAGATCGCCGACGCGCAATGGGGTGTAACCTGCACAAGGCAAGGGCTCGACGAGCTCACTCGCGTCGCAAATTCCGCGGATCGCGCGCGCCTTTCTCTCGTCTATCACGGGATCGCGGTGGAGCGGATGCCGCAAGCGCCCGCGTCACGTGCCGCGCGCGACGGTTCCGATCCCGATGATCCGGTGAGGCTCGTTTCGGTCGGGCGCCTCGTGGCCAAGAAAGGCTTTGACACGCTGCTCGAGGCCGCCGCGAATTTGCCCAGCGCGCTGAATTGGCGCGCCACAATCATCGGCACGGGGGCCTTGCGCGAGAAGCTCTCCCGCAAGGCCACGACACTCGGGCTCGCCGATCGCGTCACCTTCGTCGGGGCGCTCGCCCAGGACGAAGTCGTTGCGGCGCTCAGGGCCGCAGATCTCTTCGTCCTCGCTTGCCGTGAAGGCGAGAAAGGAGATCGCGACGGGTTGCCGAACGTGATCCTCGAGGCGGCCTCCCAGGGCCTCGCAATCCTCTCGACCGATTACGCGGCCGTTCCGGAATTCGTCGAGAATGGGCGCCAAGGCGTCCTGGTCGACCCGGGCGATCCTTCCGTGCTGTCGACCGCGCTAGCGGCGCTCATCGGCTCGCCCGCTCGGCGTGCCGAGCTCGGCAAGGCGGCCTGTGAGAAATTTGCGAGCGCCTTCTCGTTCGAGGCCGGCCTCGCAGCGATCGCGACGCGCCTCGAAGCTTCGATCGAGGGCTCGCAGGCCGAAAATCAAAGCCTCTCGTCACTCGCTCCGGCGAGCCTCGAAAGGGAGGGGTAACGAACGGGCTCGCTCGCTGGGTGGGTTTGAGCTCGTCCTGGGCGATTGCGCTCTCTCTCTTGTCCTAGGCTGAATCGACATTCATCGTGACCAGATCATAGCGCTGGCGAAATGGATGAATGCCAGAAAATAGATGACGCGCCGGTCGAAGCGGGTTGCGACCCGCCGAAAATGCTTGAGCTTATTGAAGCAGCGTTCG
>JAFBAS010000186.1 GCA_019247605.1 Hyphomicrobiales bacterium | reverse complement strand
AGTCACCAGACGTCGCCGTGCCGCTCGTCGTCGTCAAGGTCAGCAAACCGCTCGACGCATTGAAGGACGCCGAGATCACCGAGCCGTCCGTCGCGCTCGTGAAGCTGTTCGTGCCGTTGAGGTCGAGGGTATCTCCCGACAGGAAGCCGCCGGTAATGGAAACCGTAGCGGACTTGATCGAATCGGAATCCGTCACCGTCAGCGTGCCGTCGGCCACGATCGGCGTCGAGCCTTCCGTGAACGTCGCGGTCGCGCCCGCCGTCACCACCGGCGCCTTGTGCACCGTGTCCAGGGTCGAGGTGAAGGTCGTGGTGTTGCTCGTCGTGTTGCTGTTCGCGTCCACGAGCGTCCAGCTCACATTGCGGACATTGTCCCCGCCGCCATGCGTCGGGTCGGAGTTCGGCCCCTCGCTGAAGCTGAGCGAATCGAGCGCCGTCTGATACACCGAGGCCAAAGCCGTGCCCGTGAGCACCAAAGTGCCGTTCGCCGCGTTCAACGACACGCTGAGCGTTCCCGGCGTTGCGACGCTCAAAACGTCGCCGGTCTGGAAGCCCGACACCGAAACCGTCGCGCTCACAAGATTGTCGGTATCGTTGAAGGCAAGCCCGCTGTCGAGAAGCGTCACACCCGCTTGCTGCTCGGTGTAGGTCACCACAACGCCCGTGCCGCCCGCCGTCACGCCCGGCGGGTTGTGCGTCACGTTGATCGTGCTCGTGGCCGAGTTGCTCGTGTTCTCGCCAGCGAGCGTGTTGGTGTCGACCACCGTCCAGGTGAGCGTGCGCGTTGGATCCGCGCCCGCATTCGTCGGGTCACCCGTATGCCCGAAATGCACGAGATCGAGCGCCGCCTGATAGTCGCCCGCCGTCGCAGCGCCGCTCGTCGTCGTCAAGGTGAGCAAGCCGGTCGCGGCGTTGAACGATGCGCTGATCACGGAGTTGTCCGTGGCGCTCGTGAAGCTGTTCGTGCCGTTGAGATCGAGCGTGTCTCCCGACAAGAACCCGCCAGTGATCGACACCGTGGCGCTCTTGATTGAATCCGAATCCGTAACCGTCAGCGTGCCGTCGGCCACCACCGTCGCCGTGCCTTCGGTGAACGCCACATTCGCGCCAGCCGTCACCACCGGTGGCTTGTGCACCGTGTCGAGCGTCGTCGTCGCCGTCGCGCTGGTTGTCGGATCCACTAAGGTCCAGGTTACGCCGCGCGCCGTCTCGCTCCCGGCCCCGCCATGCGTCGGGTCGGAACCGGCAGCCTCGGTGAAGGCCACCGCATCCAGCGCCGCCTGATAATCCGCATTGTTGGCGGTTCCGCTCGTCGTCTTCAGCGACAGCGTGCCCGCCGTCTCATCGAAGGTCGCCGTTATCGTCTCACCCGAGAAGGTCAAGGTCTGCGTGACGATCGTGTCCCCGCCCACCATCGTGGTTGCGGCCGTGCCGAGCGCCGCCCCCGTCACGGTGCTAAACAACAGTTGGTCGCCGCTCGCGAAGCCCGACACCGCGACCGACGCGCCCGTCAGCGTGTCCAAATCGGTGAAGTGGAAGCCGCTGTCGAGAACCGTCGAACCGGACTGGCCCTCCGTGTAGGTCACCGTCACGCCATTCGCGCCCGACACCACCGGCGGGTTGTGCACCGTGTCGACCGTGCTCGCGCCGGCGACGCTCGTGCTCGTATCGGTCACGGTCCAGTTGATGGCGCGCGCCGTGTCGCTGCCGGACACTGTCGGGTCGAACCCGTTGGGGTCGCTGAACTCGACGAGGCGAAGCGCCGCCTGGTAATCGCCCGCAGTCGCCGTGCCGCTCTTCGTCGTCAAGGTGAGCACGCCGCTCGTCGCGTTGAACGTGGCGGTGATCACCGAGCCGTCCGTGCCGCTCGTGAAGCTGTTCGTGCCGCCGTTCAGGTCGAGCTTGTCCTCGCCTTGAACGAAGCCGTTCCCGATCGCGACCGCGACGCTCGTGACGGTGTTCAGGTCGGTGAGCGACACACCCGTGTCGAGAAGCACGGGTGTGTGATTCTCGATGAAGGTCACCGTTGCGCCGGCCCCGAAGGACGGCCCGGTCTGGACCGTCTTCACCATGCTCGTGCCGGTCGTGGACGTGTTGCCGAACCCGGCGGGCTCCGTCGGCGCAGCGGATGTGGCGCTACCGACCCCCTTTGCGTTATTCGCGATTGTGTTTTGGTCGGTGACGACCCATGAGATCGTGCGCGAGGTGTCCGATCCGCCACCCGTCGGGTCGAAATGCGCCGGGTCGGTGAACTCGACGGCTCGCAAGGCCGCCTGGAAATCAGCGACGGTTTGTGTCGGCGATATGTTTGTCGTGGTGAGCGTCAGCACGCCCATTGCCGTGTTGTACGCGGCGCTGATCGTGTCGCCATTGGCGAAGCTGAGCGTCTCGCTCACAATGCCGCCGCTCGTCGAGGAGGCCCCCACTGTCGCGCCCGCGACCGCGCCGAAAGTGAGCGTGTCGCCGGTGAGGAAGCCGCCCGAAATCGAGACCGTCGCGCTCTTGATCGGATCGGAATCGGCCGCCAAGGTGAAGCCCGTGTCCAGAAGGACCGGCGTGGGCGAGGCCGCGCCCGTGAACGTCGCCAACCCGCCTGCGCCTATGACGGGCGCCTTGTGAAAGAGCGAGATGACGCTTCCGCCAATATTGGCCATGCTATTGTTGGATGGAGTTGGCCCGGCGAGCGTGCCGTCCGCGTTTCGGGTGCCGCTCGCGAAAGTATTTGTGGTGGTATTATTGTCGAAGACTGTCCAGATGAAGTCACGGCGCCCATGAGAGCCGCCAGCGGTGGGGTCGCCGCTGGATGTGAAAAAGACTTCACTCGCCCCGGCCTGAAACTCATTATTCGTCGCCGCCACGCCTCCGATCGACGTGATCGTCAACGTGCCGCCGGACCGGGAAATCTGAAGCTCCGCGCCGTTCCCCGTAAACGAAAGTCCATCGAGGTTGAACTGCTGCCCCGAGGTGAAGGTGAGATCGACCGCGAGGGCGCCCACCCCGTTCGTGGTCGAAAACCCGATCGTATCCGTTGGCAGGACTTCCGAGGCCGGAAGCGTGAGCTGGACGCTGTTTATAGTGTCGCTATCGAAGAAGGTAACGAAGGGCTCGATCTGAATGGCGTTTGCCTCGCCTTCGACGAAAACCCCCGTATTTCCCGCCGCGACGGTCGCCAGGTGCTGAACGTTGAGGACGGTTCCGCCCTTGACATTGGCGACGCCCGGCGTGGCGGTGAAAGTGCCGTCGCCGTTTCGCGTGCCGCTCGCGAAAGTATTCTGGGCTGTGTTGTTATCCGTGATCGACCAGATGAAGTCGCGGACCGTATCGGGGCCGCCCGCCGTCGGGTCGACACCTACCGCTTCCACGAAGGCGACTTCACGCGAGACGATCTCGAAGTCCAAATTCGACGCCGCGACCGCACCGATCGACGTGATCGTCAATGTGCCGCCAGCTCGGGAAATCTGGAGCTGCGAACCGTCGCCCGTGAACGAAATTCCACCGATGTTGAACTGCTGCCCCTGGGTAAGGGTGGTCTGGGTGACGAGGTCCGTGCCGGCGGCGTTCAAGAACCCGATTCTATCCGTCGAAAGGGCTTGCGTGGCCGGAAGCGAGAGCACGACCGAGGTGATTTGGTCACTGTCCGAGAAGCTCACACGCGATTCGAGCACGATCGGTTTCTGGCCTTCGACGAAGGTCAAGGTATTGCCGACCCCGATGGTCGCATTGTGTTGAACGTCGAGGACCGTCCCGCCGTTGACAGTGGCGACGCCCGGGTTGGCGGTGAAAGTGCCGTCCGCGTTTCGCGTGCCGCTCGCGAAAGTATTCCCGGTTGTGTCGGTGATCGACCAGATGAAGTCGCGGACCGTATCGGGCCCGCCCGCGGTCGGGTCGCTACCTGGCGTTCCCAAGAAGGCGACCTCACGCGACACGATCTCGAAGTCCAAATTCGACGCTGCGACCGCCCCGATCGACGTGATCGTGAATGTGCCGCCGGCCCGGGAAATCTGAAGCTCCGAGCCGTCCCCCGTGAACGAAATTCCACCGATGTTGAACTGTTGCCCCGCGGTGAGGGTGGTCTGGGTGACGAGGTCCGTGCCGGCGGCGTTCAGGAACCCGACTCTATCCGTGGAAAGGGCTTGCGTGCCCGGAAGCGAGAGCGTGACCGCGGTGATCTGGTTACTATCCGTGAAGGACGCGCGCGACTCGAGCACGACCGGGCTCGTCTGACCTTCGGTGAAATTCAAGACATTTCCGACGCCGATCTTCACCCCAGGAAGCGTGTCGACGGTACTGAAACTGGCAAACGATGGCGTATTGTTCCCGTCAGTGAAGCTCCAACTTAATGTGCGTGGCCCAGCCGTGACGTCGGTTGCGGTGAAGGCAATAGTCCGCATGAAGGCTTGAAAATTCGCGAGGTCCGCTTGGAAATTAGTACTGTGGTCGAACTGGATAAGGAATGAATCTTCACGGCCCGTTCCTGTATCGAAGGCCATACTGCCAATAACGCCATTTAGCTCGGCGGCACTGAGCGTATCGCCCGTCTGGAATCCAGAAGTGATCACCACTGTCGCGGTTATTACTTGATTTTCGCCCGGAGAATCGGACAACATTACGCCAGGATCGACCACAACGGGTGCCTGCCCGCCAGTGAAGGTGACCGTTCCTCCGGCCGTGATGACCGGATTCGTGTTAGGAGGCGGTGGCGGTGGCGGGGGCGGCGGGGGCGGGGGCGGCGGTCCAGGCGGAGGCGGAGGTGGCGGAGAGGAACCACCGGCCGTCACCGTGGCCGTGAAAGCCGCGACGGCAGTGCTGGGGTTTGGTGAGGCATTATCACTTATCGAATAAACAAACTGCCGCATATTGTCCGCTGCAGTCACAGTCTTAAGCGTATTGAAATATGTGACGTCACCAGAGAGCAAATTCTGATAAGCGGATGCTGTGTCGACGCCGGTGAACACGATCTCGGCCACGCTTCCAGTGGTAGTGATGGTGTCCGTGACTTTGCCGCCGGTGACTGAGGCAGCCGAATTGAGAAGTCCCAGGCGGTCGCCACTCACAAAGCCAGCGCCAATCGATACCGTCGCGCTCGAGATCTCGAGAACGCCGGGAGTGCCGATCGTTACGTCACCATCCGGTTCGGGGCTGTCGCCAGTGCCGGCTACGAGGTTTTTACCTATAAGTGAGATGGAAACTCCGTCGGCTCCGGTTCCTCTGTTCGTAATTTGCGGACGCGGCGAAGCCGCAGCGGTGCTCGGCGATGAAGCAGATGCCGTGGCGGCGGTCGATGGGGTCGGCGAGGCCGCCTGCGACGCAACATCATGGACCGGCGTCGACGCTTGGCTCGTGCCTGACGCTTGGCTCGTGCCTGACGCGTGGCTCGTGCCTGACGCGTGGCTCGTATCCGTCGCATGTGTTGTGACCGGGGCCGCGGCAGGAGCCGAGGCCGCCGCTGGGGCGTGGCTCGTATCGGTCGGATGGGGCGCGACCGCGGCGTGAATGGGGTCCGTGTGGTGCGGATCGAGCACCAGATGCGAGGCGGCCGTATGGGCGCCCGCCGCGTCGTACATGACGCGCGGCTCCAAGGGCATGAGCCCCGGAAGGGATTTGCGCTGGCGCTTGCCGGCCGTCTGCTTCTTTCCCGCGGACGGCGTCTTCGGGCGACGCGTTTTCATCGTAGGCCCCTCATTTCCCCCGAAAGCGAGAGCCGCATTCGGGGCCTCGAGAATCCGCGCCCCGGAGGCTTACACGGACCCTGCCATTAGATTAGCACATTGTTAGTTAGCACATCTAATGAGCGTTGTGGAGATAGAAGTGAGATCACGAAAATGTGATAATGAGACTATGTTTTTAGCTTGACACGCGCCCTGTCACCCCCGGCGAGGCTCGCGTGAGCGAGCCTCGGGAAGGGGGCCCACGCGCGCGGGCTTCACCAAAGCGATGTGGAAAATAGGTTCCCTTCCCCTCCCGGCCTTCGGCCGCTCGGCCGGGAAGGACACGGTGTCACCCCCGGCGAGGATCGCGTGAGCGAGCCTCGGGAAGGGGGCCCACGCGCGTGAGCTTCACCAAGCGGTGTGGAAAATGGGTTCCCTTCCCCTCGCGGCCTTCGGCCGCTCGGCCGGGAATGACACTCCTCTGTCACCCCTGGCGAGGCTCGCGTGAGCGAGCCCCGGGAACGGGGCCCACGCACGCGAGCTTCACCAAAGCGATGTGGAAAATGGGTTCCCTTCCCTCACGGCCTTCGGCCGCTCGGCCGGGAAGGACACGGTGTCACCCCCGGCGAGGCTCGCGTGAGCGAGCCGAGGGAAGGGGGCCCACGCGCGAGCTTCACCAAAGCGATGTGGAAAATGGGTTCCCTTCCCCTCACGGTCTTCGGCCGCTCGGCCGGGAAGGACACTCCTCCGTCACCCCCGGCGAGGCTCGCGTGAGCGAGACTCGGGAAGGGGGCCCACCCGCACGAGCTTCACCAAAGCGGTGTGAAAAATGGGTTCCCTTCCCCTCACGGCCTTCGGCCGCTCGGCCGGGAAGGACACTCCTCTGTCACCCCCGGCGAGGCTCGCGTGAGCGAGCCTCGGGAAGGGGGCCCACGCGTGCGAGCTTCACCAAAACGATGTGGAAAATGGGTTCCCTTCCCCTCCCGGCCTTCGGCCGCTCGGCCGGGAATGACACCGATACGATGATCACAGGATCGTGGCGTCGAGCTCATTCCACTGCGGATTCGCGCTCTCGATCAGCTTGATCTTCCAGGCGCGGTTCCAGCCCTTCAATTGCTTTTCTCGCGCGATCGCCTCGTTCACCTCGCCGTGAATCTCGAACCAGACAAGCCGATCGAGTCCGTAACGCGAAGCGAAGCCGGGCACCGCCCGGCTCTTATGTTGCATCACGCGCTGAGGCAGGTTGCTCGTGATGCCGATATAGAGCGTGCCGTTGCGCTTGTTCGTTATGATATAGACGCAATAGCTCTTATTCATTGACCAAGCCTAATTCCATTCATGGCGTCATAGCTTATCGCGTCACCCCCGGCCAGGCTCGCGACCGTGCCGCAACAGCGTGTCACCCCCGGCGAGGCTCGCGTGAGCGAGCCTCGGGAAGGGGGTCCAGGGAGGCGTGGAGGAAGCGGTGCGGGTTGTGGGTTCCCTTCCCCTCGCGACCTTTCGGCCGCTCGGCCGGGAATGACACGGTGTCGCACACGGCCAGGCTCGCGACCGTGCCGCAACAGCGTGTCACCCCCGGCGCGGCTCGCGTGAGCGAGCCGAGGGAAGGGGGTCCAGGGAGGCGCGGAGGAAGCGGCGCGGGTTGTGGGTTCCCTTCCCCTCGCGGCCTTCGGCCGCTCGGCCGGGAAGGACACTCCTCTGTCACCCCCGGCGAGGCTCGCGTGAGCGAGCCTCGGGAAGGGGGACCACGCGCGAGCTTCACCAAAGCGGTGTGGAAATGGGTTCACTTCCCCTCACGGCCTTCGGCCGCTCGGCCGGGAAGGACACGCGCTCTGTCACCCCCGGCGAGGCTCAATAAAAATAGAAGAAGTAGATCAGCACCAAAACGACGCCCGTGAGCACGGCGGTCATGCTGTTCACGGTGGCGTAAAGCTCGCGCCGATAAATGAGGTCGTCCTCGAGGTGAGAGATCAGGCGCTTCTTGTCGCCCACCAAAAGCGTCGCCTCGACGACGCTCATGCAGCGCAGGCACATGACGGCGAGGATGAGGTAGAGCCCGATCGTCAGATAGCAGATGAAGCGCTCCGAATCGTGATCGACGATCTCGCTGATCGCGGTCACCCCCATGGCGGCGATCATCATCGAGATGTGGGTGAGCGTGCCGGAGGCCTTGGTGTCCATTTGATCGAGGGCCCGCTGCACAGCTCTCGGCTCGCTCGGCTCGTCACCGGCGATACACAAATTGGCGATGAACCGACGCCGCCTCCCCTCGGTCCAATCCTGGGTGAGATGGCGACGAGCAAACTCGTCGAGGGCCTTCAGCCAATGCATCGGCGCCTCCTTCGAAATGACGGGCTTCATGCTCCTTCGTGTTCGCCCCGCATCAAGCCCGGCAGGCGACGGCGCTCCTCAGCTCGACAGCCCGCCGGCGAGCGTCGGGAAATCCAAGGGACGAAAGCCGTAATGGGTGAGCCACCGGACATCCGCTTCGAAAAATTGGCGAAGATCGTCCATGCCGTATTTCAGCATGGCGATGCGATCGATCCCCATTCCCCAGGCGAAGCCCTGGAACTCGTCGGGATCGAGGCCGCAATTCCTGAGCACATTCGGGTGCACCATGCCGCAACCGAGAATCTCGAGCCAATCCTCGCCCTCGCCGAATCTGATCTCCCCCCCTTTTCGCGCGCATTGGATGTCGACCTCGGCCGAAGGTTCCGTGAACGGGAAGAAAGACGGTCGAAAGCGCATCTTCACCGAGGGCACCTCGAAGAAGGCCTTGCAGAACTCCTCCAATATCCATTTGAGGTGGCCGAGATGGCTCGTCTTATCGATGACGAGGCCCTCGACCTGATGGAACATCGGCGTGTGCGTCTGGTCGCTGTCGCAGCGATAGGTGCGGCCCGGCGTGATCACGCGGATCGGCGGCTTTTGCGCCCGCATCGTGCGAATTTGCACGGGCGAGGTGTGGGTGCGCAGCACCTTGCGTTCGCCCTTGGCATCGGGCGGAAAGAAGAAGGTGTCGTGCATGTCGCGCGCCGGATGGCCGGGCGGAAAATTCAAGGCGGTGAAATTCAGCCAATCCGTCTCGATATCGGGCCCTTCCGCGATGGAAAAACCCATATCGGCGAAGATCGCGGTGAGTTCATCGACGACCTGGCTGATCGGATGCACACGCCCCCGCGCGATCGCGCTTTCGCGCAAGGGCAGCGTGAGATCGAGGCGCTCGGCGGAAAGGCGCGCCTCGAGCGCCGCGCCGGCAAGGACTTCCTTGCGCGCCTGGATCGCGCCCTGCACATCGTCTCGCAAGCCGTTGATCAGCGGCCCCTTCTCGCGCCGCTCTTGCGGCGTCATCGAGCCGAGGCTCTTCAAGAGATCGGAAACGCGCCCTTTCTTCCCGAGCGCGGCGACGCGCAGCGTTTCGAGCGCCGCCTCGTCGGGCGCCTCGGCGATCGCGGTGAGGAGCTCGCGCTCGAGCGCAGCGAAATCGGACATCTTGCCTTCCATGATCGACCCCGATCGGGAACTCTCGATCCGTGCTTGCCGGAATGCGGCGCTTGTGCCACCGCCGCCGGCCTCTGTCGAGGCGAAAGCGCGGGCGCCCACGCCCGGCCTTATCTCGCTTAAACGATCTCCGGATAGGATTTCTCGATCGCCTCCTTCTCGAAGGCGAGCGTCTCGTCATAGCTCGCGATGCTCGCGGGCGCGAAGCTCTTGAGCTCGAGCCTTGCGAGGATCGCGCGGCCCTCGTGATCGACCGCGGCGCCGATCAGGCCATCGGTGAGCCGGGTGAGGAGCCGAGCATCGAGGGCCGCGCTCGCGACGAGCGGCGGCATGGGTGCGAAGGCGCTGCGATCGATCACGCGAAGCCCGAGCGCCAGGTTCGGATCATAGCGCCGCAAGAGCGCGTGGACATAAGCGTCGAGCGGGGCGACGTCGGCGCGCCCGTCGAGCACCGCGAGTGCGGCCGCGCGCGGCGTCACCACCGGACCCACCACTTCGCTGAAGAGGCGCCGAGGCCCGCCTTCGAGGAAGCGCAAAAGGTGGTGGCGCGGTGCGTTGTAGCCGGAGTGCGAGGTCTTTATCGTGTAGGCGATGCGCCGCCCGAAGCAATCCTCGAGCTTTCCGAAATCCGAATTGAAGCGCACCACGAAATCGGTCCAGTAAATCGCCCTCCCCTGCGCGTGCGGGTCATTCATCACGGGGGCTGCGAGCGGACGCACCTTGGCGATGCGTTTCGCGAGGGGCCAACCGCACATGAAGCAGGCGCCGAGATCGCGGCGCGCCCAAAGCTCCGCGAGCGGAGCGGGCGGCGCGTGTTCAAGGACATCGAGCGGCGCGTCGGCAGCCCTGGCGAGCCAAGCAAAGAAGTCGCGCCAAGCCTTGGCCGCCCCGGCAGCCGGCGAATACATGCGCGCGTTGGCGACGAGCATGGTTTGTTGGATAGCAAAGGGAGAGCATGGGGTGAAGGGGCATTGGGGGCGAGTAGCGGGTAGTGAATGGTGAATAGTAAGCAGTGAACACCGCGAGTGTTGCCTGGGGTGACATACGTGGTGCGCTCCGAAGCTGTCACTCCCGGCCGAGCGGCCGAAGGCCGCGACGGGAAGGGAGCCCATGTTCCACACCGCTCGTGCCTTCAAATGGGCCCCCTTCCCGAGGCTCGCTACGCGAGCCTCGCCGGGGGGTGACAGCTGGTGCGCTCCGAAGGGCTGTCACTCCCGGCCGAGCGGCCGAAGGCCGCGAGGGGAAGGGAGCCCATGTTCCACACCGCTCGTGCCTTCAAATGGGCCCCCTTCCCGAGGCTCGCTGCGCGAGCCTCGCCGGGGGTGACATACCGTGCGCTCCGAAGGGATGTCACTCCCGGCCGAGCGGCCGAAGGCCGCGGGGGGAGGGGAGCCCATGTTCCACACCGCTCGTGCCTTCAAGTGGGGCCCTTCCCGAGGCTCGCACGCGAGCCTCGCCGGGGGTGACAGCTGGTGCGTTCCGAAGCTGTCACTCCCGGCCGAGCGGCCGAAGGCCGCGAGGGGAAGGGAGCCCATGTTCCACACCGCTCGCGCCTTCAAATGGGCCCCCTTCCCGAGGCTCGCTGCGCGAGCCTCGCCGGGGGTGACAGCTGGTGCGACAGCGCGCTCTCACCCCGCGCCCGATCCTCCGCGCAAGAACTCGACCAAAATCTTGCTCACCTTCTCCGGCTGCTCCTGCTGCACCCAATGGCCGGCATTGTCGACGAGGTGACAGCCGAGCATGCGCGTGCAGGCGCGCTCTTGCATGGCTTCCAAGGCCCCGGGAACTTGCGCGTAACCCCAATCGCTTTTGCCGGCGATGAAGATCGAGGGAACGTCGATCGCGCGCCCGGAGAAGAGCTCGAGCTCGGCCGTGTCGACGCCCTCCGTCCGGCAGCGATACCATTGCAAGCCACCCTGGAAGCCGGTGCGCGCATATTCACCGCTGTAGACCGCGAGTTCCTTCTCGGTGAGCCATTTGCAAGCGGCGATCTCTTGCGCCGAAGGCATGAAGGGCGCCACGGTTTCGGCCATCCCCTTGTCGAGGTCCATGATGTAGTAGCTCGGCATCTTGGCGAGCTCGTCGGCCGTGAAGCCGTCGAGCTTGAAAGGCTTGTTCCCGCTCCAATCGGCGCTCTTGTAGTGGTAGTAAGCGCGAAGAAAGGCGTGCACGCCTTGCGGGCAATCGCGCATGTCGGCATTCGCCCCGCGGGTCGAGTAGTACCATTGGTAATGCTTGCGTGGGCGGGGAAGCTTCGCGAGCGCCTCATGCAGATCGGGCTTCGGCGCGGTGCGCGCAGAGAATGGTTTTGGGAGGCTCGGTGGCCCGGCGAAGGGCGCGCTCATCAGCGCCACCGAGCGGAAGACGTCCGGACGCACGAGAGCGCACCAGGCCGCGACGGGGGAACCGAAATCATGGCCGATAACCGCCGCGACCTCGCGCCGGCCGAGCGCCGCCACGAGGCCGAGCGCATCCCTTGCGAGGTTGAGGAACCGGAACGATCGCAGGTCCCCCTCATATTCGGGATCCCAATCGGTCGTGCGACCGTAGCCGCGCTGATCGGGCGCGATCACGTGGAAGCCCGCCGCTGCAATCGGCAGCATCACCTTTCGCCAGGAATAAGCGAGCTCGGGAAAGCCGTGCAGGAGCAGCACGAGCGGACGGTCCGGGTTCTCGAATCCGGCCTCTAGCACATGCATGCGAAGGCCGTTGATGCCGTCGACGAAACGCGAATTGATGCCTCTCGGCAAGGAGTCGCTCGCGAGAGGTGAAAGCTCGGCCATGATCGTATCGTCCTCGCCTGCGCGGGCACGGGATGGCTTGCGCCCGGCGCGAACCCTTATACCAAAGCGGGAGAGAGAAGCCTCCAGGCAGGAGAACCTTAGATGCGATTTCTGGTGTTGGGGGCTGGCGCAATCGGAGGCTATTATGGCGGGCGTCTGCTCGAAAGCGGCGCGGACGTCACCTTTCTGGTGCGCGAGAGGCGAGCGCGCCAATTGGCGGAGCGCGGGCTTGTTATCAAAAGCCCGCTCGGCAATATCGCGCGGGACGTCAAAACGGTGCGCGCCGAAGAAGCTCGGGAGCCCTTCGACGTCGTCCTGCCGTCGTGCAAGGCCTACGATCTCGACGGAGCCATCGAGGCGATCAGACCGACGCTTGGGCCACAGAGCGCGGTCCTGCCGCTGCTCAACGGCACCAGCCACATCGCGACCTTGAGCGAGCGTCTGGGCGCCGCGCACGTGCTCGGCGGTGCTTGTTACATCGGCGTGACACTCGATGCCGCGAGCGAGATCGTTCACATGGGCGAGATGGATCGGCTGACCTTCGGCGAAGTTTCAGGAGAACGCACCAAGCGCTGCGAGGCTATTGCCGAAGCCTTCTCTGGGACAAAGGTCACGGCTTCGCTCAGCGACGACATCGTCCAGGCGATGTGGGAGAAATTCGTGATGCTTGCCTCGCTCGCGGCAGCGACGACACTCACCCGCGCCAATGTCGGCGAGATCATGGCTGCGCGCTTGGGCGAATGGCTGATGCTTTCCGTGCTGGGCGAGGTCGAGCGCATCGCTGTCGCGGAAGGCCATCCACCCGCGCCCGAGGCGCTCGAGCGCACGCGCAAGATGCTTACCGCGAAGGGCTCCACTTTCTCCGCCTCGATGATGCGCGACATGATCGCGGGCAACCGCACCGAAGCCGACCACATCATCGGCGATCTGGTGCGGCGGGCCGAAAGGCATGGTATTGCGGCGCCACTGTTGCGGGTCGCTCTCGCGAACCTGGAGGTGCATGAGGCGCGCCGCTAGCCCTACCTCCTATTTGATGCTGCGCCTAGCGGTCCGGGCTATCCCACTTCCGCTTGACATGGGGGCGTTGCAGGCTCACCTGATGATAGCATGAGGTAGACGTTGTGGCGTATTGGATTGTCGGCTCATCGGGATGAAACAGTTCACGGTTCACACTGAGTTCGACCCCGAAGCACGGGTATGGTGCGGCTCAAATTCCGAGCTGCCGTTGACGACCGAGGCTCCCACACTCGACCAATTGCTCGCGAGGGCAGCTGAGATCGCGCCGGAGATCGCCGTGATGAACGGATTGGCGGATCGGGGCGAGCCCGTGAAGATCCATCTTGCAGCGGACCATGTCGCGACTCTAACGCTCTGAATGGTCCCGACTTTTCGATTGCAAGCTTATCCGATTCTTGGAAGAAGCGAATTGCCGCTTCGCAAGGACGGGGAAAGGCAGCCATCAGATTTGGTATAGTCCGATTACCAATCGGAATTTCGTCGTTCCAACCAACATTGTCAGTCGCCACACCGCGAATGGTGTGTTGCGGGATGCCGGACTGCCGAAACAATTTTGATGACCTGCTGCACCGATCCGCCCTCTATCCATCACACGGAACCTGCAATGCCCAAGCCCAAACGCCTGCGCCCGCCGTACAAGGCCATGATCGTCGCGCCTCAACCCGAAGCGGTGGAGGCCGGTCATGACGTGCTCGGCGCAGGCGGCAACGCAATCGACGCGGTCATCGCCTGCGCGCTCACGCAAGGCGTCGTCGACCCGATGATGTGCGGCATCGGCGGGCTCGGCGTCTTGCAGATTTTCGATCCGGCATCCGGCCAGAACCTTGTGCTCGACGGCCTCTCGGCCTGCCCCGCCGCCTGCTCGCCCGAGATGTGGGCGGCGATCTTCGAACGCGAATGCAGCGACGGTTACGGATATGTGCTGAAAGGCGGCGTCAACGAGCTCGGCCACCGTGCCGTGACCACGCCCGGCATCATGCGCGTCTTCGGCGATGCGCATGCGGCGTTCGGCAAGCTGCCCTGGGCTGAGCTCTTCGGGCCGGCGATCTCACACGCCGAGAACGGCTGGGTGGTGCGCCCGCATGTCGCCACCATGTTTGCGCTCGATGAGGCTGGTTATGGCCGCCTGCCTTACCTCGACAAGCTCGCTTACACGCCTGACGGGCGTGTGCTCTATCTCAGGGCGGACGGCACGCCGAAACGGGTCGGCGATGGCGTGCGCAACCCCGATCTCGCCGAGACGCTTCGCGGCCTTGCGCGCGACGGCGCGAAGAGCTTCTACGAGGGCGAGCTCGCACGCCGCATCGATGCCGACATGCGCGCGCATGGCGGGCTTCTCTCGCTCGAGGATCTCGCCAGCTTCGAGGTGCGCTCGCGCCTGCCTCTCAAGGTCGCGTATCGGGGCCGCACGATTGCGACGCCCCCGCCTCCGGCGGGCGGCATCATGGTGGCCGTGATGCTGCGCATTCTGGAGCACTTCGATCTCGCGCGCCTCGAGCACAACGGTCCCGAATATCTGCGTATCCTCGCCGAGGCGATGAAGATTGCCGGCCGCGACAAGGACGAACACATCGGCGACCCTGATTTCGTGCCTGCGCCGCTGGAGCGACTCTTGTCCGAAAGCTATGCGCGCGAATGCGCGGCCCGGATAAAACGTGGCGAGAAGGCGACGAAGCCGCGCGCCAACGCGGACAGCAAGCACACGACGACCGTCTCCTGCATCGATCGCGACGGCATGGTCGTGTCGCTCACCCATACCAACGGCGTGCCCTCCGGCGTCGTGGTTCCCGGCACCGGATTCGTGCTCAACGGCGCGATGAACTGGTACGATCCGCGGCCGGGCCGGGCCGGCTCGATCGCGCCGAGGAAAAGGCGCTTCTCCTCGATGACGCCGACCATCGTCTTCGAGGGCAAGAAGCCCGTGATGACGCTCGGCGCGCCGGGCGGTGCCTGGATCGGCATCGCCATCTTGCAAGTGCTCCTCAACGTGCTCGATTGGGGGATGTCCATGCAGGAGGCGGTCTCGGCCCCGCGCGTCAGCGCAACTTCGGACGTGATCGACATCTCGAACCGCATTCCGCGCGCGACGCAAACCGCGCTCGAAGCGATGGGGTATGAGGTGAAGCGCTCGCCCCTCACCTTCCCCTTCGCGGCACCACACGGCATTACGATGTGGGATGGTGAGCTCGAAGGTGGCGCCGATCCGCAACGCGACGGCTACGCGGCTGGCCTGGTGTGACGAATTCGCGGCAGGGGCGGCGCCGGCTGTTCAGCCGTCGATCGCGGCAAGCGCCTGGGTGAGATCGGCGATCAGATCGTCCTTGTTCTCGATACCGATGCTGAAGCGGATCGTTGACTCGGTGACGCCGGTGCGTGCGCGTAAATCCGCGGGCACGCCCGAATGCGTCGTCGTGCCCGGATGGCAAGCGAGCGATTCCGTGCCGCCGAGGCTCACCGCGAGCTTGAACACCTTAAGCGCGTTGAGCACACGAAAAGCTGCCTTCATGCCACCGTCGACCTCGACCGAGAAGGTCGAGCCCCCGCCCTTGCATTGCGCGTCATAAACTTTGCGCGCCGGGCTCTCGGCCGAAAGCAAGCTCAGCGCATGCACGGCCTTGACGCGTGAATGGGCGGCGAGAAAGCTCGCCACCGCCTCGGCGTTGCGGCAAGCCGCCGTCATGCGAAGCGAGAGCGTTTCGAGCGAACGGCCGAGCATCCAGCATGAATGCGGATCGAGCTGCGTCCCGATCGCGCCGCGCAACAAACGGATCGGCGTGATCTTGTCGGCGGCCCCGATCGCTGCCCCCGCGATGAGGTCGGAATGGCCGCCGACATATTTGGTGAGCGAATAGACGCAGACATCAACACCGTGCGCGAGCGGACGCTGGAAAAGCGGGCCGAGCAAAGTGTTGTCGCAAACGATGATCGGGCGATGGCCTTGCCGCTTCTCGATCGCGCCGGCGGCGGCCTTCACGAGGCTGAAATCGACAAGCGTGTTCGTCGGATTGGACGGCGTCTCGATCATGATGACACCGACACGGCCGCGCTCCATGGCGCGGCGCGCGGCGGCCTCGATCTCCTTTTTATCCGTACCGTCGACGAAACCTTCGGCCATCATGCCGTAATTGGCGAAAGTCCTGGCGAGCAGCGTCTCCGTCCCGCCGTAAAGCGGCTGGCTGTGCAAAATCACATCACCTGGACGCGCAAAAGCAAGAAGCGTGGTTGCGATCGCCGACATGCCGGAAGAGAAGACGAGTGCCGCCTCCGCACCCTCGTAGACCTTGAGGCGATCCTCGACGATTTCGCTGTTGGGATGATTGAAGCGTGAATAGACGAGCCCCGCCCCGCCTTCGGGGGGTGCCTTCTTTCGACCCGCGACGTAATCGAAGAAATCGCGCCCATCCTCGGCCGATTGAAAGACGAATGTGGAGGTGAGGAAGATCGGCGGCTTCACCGAACCTTCCGAAAGCGCCGGGTCATAGCCGTATCCGAGCATCAGCGTCTCGGGATGAAGAAGATGATTGCCGATCCGGTCGGAGTGACTGCGGTCCTTGGCCATCGCGGCCTCCCTCACTTGAAGCGGATCACGCTCTCGGTTGAACGAGGAGCATGCTCATCCGACAAAATTGGTTTCGTGCCGAGCGTGCTCGATGAACGGGCCCATAAGCTTGATCGTTCATGTTCAAATTTTGTTAGGGCCGGGAACTTGCCGGCAATCCCGCGGGTTTGCGCCAACACGATCTTGGATGGCTTCCTGTTTTCCATGAACAAGCTTACCCGATACCGACAACACGCCCTCGAAGCCGTTAAGCTCGCCGCCGCGGCATCCGCTTCGGACGACAAGGCGCTGTTGCTCAAAATTGCCCAAGGCTGGCTTGATCTCGCCGAACCTATTCGGGGCGGCACGTGGAGAACGGCCCGCAAGCCTCGTTCGCTCCGTCCCGAAACCTCGTCCTTTCGTGAGTTTTCCAGTTCGGGTCGCTATCTCACGCGCTCGACCGCGCGCGGCACAAGCCCCGAAAATTGAAAGCGTGGCGGCGAGGCAAGCCGACTAACGGCAAAACGAGCGCAAGACGCG
This sequence comes from Hyphomicrobiales bacterium, assembly GCA_019247605.1. Lineage (GTDB taxonomy): Bacteria > Pseudomonadota > Alphaproteobacteria > Rhizobiales > Beijerinckiaceae > GAS188. Next base: position 9,843 of record JAFBAS010000186.1, on the reverse strand, counting down.
CTTTGCTGGTCAAGGCAAATCCATCATTCTCGGGATCAAGATAAAAGTTCGCGTCGACGGCGGCGCCCCAGAACGGCGCTTGGCGGGATCGACGTTCATTTTACCCAGCATTGGCGCCGGCGATCGTCTCGTCGATCTGTGCCAGATCCTCCGGGCTGAGCTCGAGCTCCACGGCCTTGACGTTCTGCTCGATCTGCTCGGGCTTGGTGGCGCCCGCGATGACGCTCGCGGTGACGGGCTTCGCGGCAAGCCAGGAGAAGGCGAGGTCGAGCATCGACCAGCCGCGCTTTTGGGCAAGCTCGCGCAAACCCTCGACGATGCGCCAATTCGCCGGCGTCATGTAGCGGTCGGCGAGACGTTGCGTCACGGAGAGGCGCGCACCTTCAGGCATCTTCGCGCCGCGCGTGTATTTGCCCGTGAGCAGCCCGCTCGCCAGAGGAAAATAGGGCAGAAGCGACATGCCGTAGGCCTCCATCGCCGGAAGGAGGTCCTTTTCGATCTCTCGGACGATGAGCGAATACTCGTCCTGGCAGCAAACGAAGGCGTTGAGATGCTCCGTTCCCGCCGTCCATTGCGCTTCGACGACACGCCAGGCGGGCAGGTTGGAACAGCCGACGTAGCGCACCTTCCCCGAGCGGATGAGATCGTCGAGCGCGCGCAACGTCTCCTCGATCGGCGTGAGCGGATCATAGGTGTGGAGCTGGTAGAGGTCGATCCAATCGGTCCTGAGGCGCTTGAGGCTCGCCTCCACGGCGCCCATGATGTAGCGGCGCGACCCGCCTTTGAGGCGGCCGGCATCGTCCATCGGCATGCCGAACTTCGTGGCGAGCACGATGTCCTTGCGGCGTTCGCCGAGGAGCTGGCCGAGGAAGTTTTCCGAACCGCCGCGCTCGCCATAAGTGTCCGCCGTGTCGAAAAGCGTGATGCCGCAATCGAGCGCCTTGTGCACCACCTTGCGCGTCGCCTCGAGATCGATCCGACCGCCGAAATTATTGCAGCCGAGGCCGACGAGGGAGACCCTCAGGCCCGATTTGCCGAGATTGCGTTCTTGCATGTCAGCGCAGATGCTCGTCGAAGAAGGCGAGCGTGCGCTTGAGCGCGACTTCGGCGCTCGGCTTGTCATGGCTGCCGCGCTCGTCGCAATTGAAGCCGTGATCGGCGTCGTAGACATAGACCGGCATTGACGGAAAAGCCTTCTTGATCTTGTTCACGTCATCCATCGAGATGTGCTTGTCCTTCTCGCCGAAATGCAGCATCACGGGCACCTTCGGCTTCTCGTCGAGCATCGCGGCGATGCCGCCGCCGTAATAGCCGACCGCGGCCTTGATGCCGGAAAGACGGCAGGCCGATGCGTAGGCGAGCGTTCCACCCCAGCAATAGCCAACGACACCGACAGGGCCGGCGCTTGCCACCGCCTTCACGGCCGCCTCGATATCCGCGAGCGTGGCGTCGAGCTTCGTCTTGGAGCGAATGTCGGCACCCTTGGTCACATCGTCTTGCGTGTAGGCGAGCTCGATGCCCTTGCCGACGCGGTCGAAAAGCGCGGGCGCGATGGAAACGTAGCCTTGCGCCGCATAACGGTCCGTGACGCTTCTGATGTGGTGATTGACGCCGAATATCTCCTGCAGCACCACCATCGCGCCCTTCGGCTTGCCGGATGGTGAGGCCTTATAGGCCGAGATCGTCGCACCATCCTTCGCCGTAACCTTCAACGTCTCGCCCATATGGTTCGTCCTGTCATCTCGCTGAAAATGGCCGCGCGAGGCGCGGTGGGGTATCTCGGCGACCCCTGCCGAGGCGGCGAGACCATAGAGCATGACCGGCAAGAAGGGGACCGGTTTTTGCGATAGATGATATGCGCCAAAGGGCGGATGTGGCGCCGCCCCACTCGACTGCGCCGCTCCTTGGAAGGAAGCCGAGCCGAAAGCATGCAAGACATCGACCTTCTTGCCATCGTCACCCGCCCCGATTTCCCGAGCGGGAACGGCCCGATCGGCGATCATTTAGGCCTTGCGCGCTTCGCCGCCGAAAGGCCAGGGCTCGTCGTCCGCAAGCTCGTGCTCAATGATCGCGACACACGCGTGCACATGGAGGCTGGCGAGGTTCTGATTGCGCAAGGTGAGGAAGCACCGATCGATCTTTCCCGCGTGCGCCTCGTGCTCTACATGCCGATCTGCCTCGAGGTCGAGGAGACGAATCTCGCGACGGCCGCTCCCGATGAAGCCTTCCCTCTGTTCGCCGCGCAGCAATGGCGCCCACTCACCGAATATCTCGAGCACGTCTTGGCGCGTGTCGCCCCATGCGTGAACACGCCCGTCGCCACGCGCCGCGCCAACAACAAGCTCCTTCAGCTCGATGCGCTCGCTCGCGCCGGCTTCCCGCCGCCGCTGACCGCCATCTCGACCGGGGTCCCGAAGCGCGGCCCCCTCGCCTCGCGCGCTTCCCTGGTGCGCAAGAACGTGTCCGAAGGAGGGTGGAAATCCCCAACCGAGTTCAGCCCGGCGCGTATCGTCGAAAGGAAAGCCGCCGGCGATCCTCTCCCCGCCATCTGGCAGATGCCGATCGAAGCCGATCACGAATATCGCGTCTACGTCATGGGCGAGGAGGTGAGCTTCGTGCGTCTCGCGCGCGAGGCCTCGATCACCGATGTGCGCATGACGAGATCGGGACGCCCGAATGCGGACATCGTCGAAGTCGACGAAGCGTGGAGAGCGCGCATGCGCGCCGTTGCCCGCGCGCTCGACCTCGACTACGCCGTCGTCGACGCCATGCCCGTCGAGGACGGGCTCGCGATTCTCGAGGTGAACGCGAACGGGGTGTGGTGGTTCTTGCCGGAAGCTGTCGCGCGCGAGATCGAGAAGCGTTTCCACGCCTATCTCGACGGCCTCATCGCCAATCTACGTGGTTGAGCTAACCCGGTCAGCGCCGGTGTGTCCCATGCGGGTGTCTTGTGAGCGCTCGCAAAATGCTACTGCAAGGCGCATGCTGTAGGATCGGCTGCGCCTAGGGAGGACCTGATGAAGCAGGAATTCACCGTCGGCATGAATATCGCCGGTCAGAGCCAAAGCGTGACGGTTCACGCCGAGGATGCCTTGATCGCGGCGCTCAAGGTGAAGCATGAAAGGCCGCAGGCGGTGATCAATTATGTGCGCAAGCGCAACAAGCGCGGCGACCTGCGTCACCCCCATCTCGGCATAACGCCGGCCACGAGGTGATATGAAGATGCGAGTTCTCAAGGTAGCGGCCGCTCAGATGGGGCCGATCCAGCGGGCCGAGACGCGCGAAACGGTCGTCCGACGCATGCTCGTTTTGATGGACGAAGCGAAGGCGCAAGGCGCCGATCTCATCGTCTATCCCGAGCTTGCCCTCACGACCTTCTTCCCGCGCTGGCACATAACCGATCAGGCCGAGGTGGACACCTGGTTCGAGCGCGAGATGCCGAACGCGGCGACGCGACCGCTCTTCGAGCGCGCAGCGCGACATGGCATGGCGATGTCCTTCGGCTATGCCGAGCTCACGCCGGACGGCCATCATTTCAACACGGCGATCCTCACCGACAAGCGCGCCCGCATCATCGGCAAATACCGGAAGGTCCATCTTCCAGGCCACGCCGAATTCGATCCGAAGCGAAGCTTCCAGCATCTCGAAAAGCGCTATTTCGAGCCCGGCAATCTCGGCTTTCCGGTCTGGCGCACGCTCGGTGGTGTGATCGGCATGTGCATTTGCAACGACCGGCGCTGGCCCGAGACCTACCGGGTGATGGGCTTGCAGGGCGTCGAGATGGTCGTGCTCGGCTACAACACGCCGTCGGCCAATTCGCAGAAAGAGGATGAAGGGCCCGAAAAGCGGCTCTTTCACAACCGGCTCAGCGTCCAGGCCGGCGCCTATCAGAATTCGACTTTCGTCGTCGCGGTCGCGAAGGCAGGCACCGAGGATGACCATCACATGATCGGCGGCTCCCTCATCGTGGACCCGGAGGGCGAGATCGTCGCACAAGCGAAGACCGAGGGCGACGAGCTCCTCGTCCATGCTTGCGATCTCGACGACACCGCCTTCGGCAAGAACACGATCTTCGATTTCGCCCGACATCGCCGGATCGAGCATTACGGGTTGATCACGAGCCGAACCGGCGCCATCGCGCCCGACTGACCGTCCGGACGCGCTCTCACATCGCCGCGATCGCGCCGATCGCCATCGCGACGGCCGCCTGCGTCGGGTCGATGACCGGGACGCCGAGCGCGTCTTCCAACGGCCGGCGATGGGGTGCCATGCCGGCGCATCCCATGATGACGGCGTCAGCGCCGTCGTGATCACGCAGCTTCTCTCCGACCTGGACCATGCGCACGAGCGTTCCCTCGCCCGACGCCGTCTCGGCGACGCTCATCCCGAGCGGGCGCTCGCCCGCGAAGCGCTGGGTCAGGCCCATCTGACGAAGATAGCGAAGATGCCGGCGCATCGAGCGCGCGCTGATCGCGATCACGCCGAAACGCTCGGCGCGCGCGAGCGCGGTGAGCACGGCGCATTCGGCGATGCCGAAGACCGGGCGCGATGAGGCCTCGCGGCAGGAATGGAGGCCGGGGTCGCTATAGCAGGCGATCACGAAGGCCGAAGATGCGTTGTCCTTCTCGACGAGCCGACGCAAGGGCGTGACCACTTCGTCCGCATCGGCCTGCGTCTCGATGCCGAAAGGGCCTTGCGCGAGCGTCGAGCAGGCGATGCGTGGCCCGTTCTCGAAGGAGAAGCAAGCGAGCGCCTCTTCGAGGCCGCGCGTCACCGCTTCGTTCGAATTCGGATTGATCACCGAGATGAGGGGCGAAGTTCCATTGCGCATCACGCACTCGCTTTCCGCCGGAGGGCTTGCGGCGATCCGCGCCCGCTCGTAGCAAGGCTCGGCACGAAGCGCCGAGGAGCCTCGAGATGAGCCAAGCTTACGATACCGTCATTCGGGGCGGAAGGGTCGCGACCGCGAGCGATGTGTTCGATGCCGATATCGCCATCGAGAACGAAAGCATCGTGGCGATCGGCAAAGGGCTTGCGCGCGGAAAGCGCGAGATCGACGCCGCAGGCAAGCTCGTCCTTCCGGGCGGCGTCGACAGCCATTGCCACATCGAACAGCTTTCGGCGAACGGCAAGCTCAACGCCGACACCTTCGAGAGCGCCACCATCTCGGCTGCCTTCGGCGGCACGACGACGGTCATTCCGTTCGCGGCCCAGCATCGCGGCATGAAGCTTCGCGAAGTCGTCGCCGATTACCACAAGCTCGCCGAGCGCGGCGCCGTCATCGATTACGCCTTCCACATGATCATCGCCAATCCGACGCGCGAGACGCTCGACGAGGACATTCCGGCCCTTGTCGAGAAGGGGCATTCCTCGCTCAAGATTTTCATGACCTATGACCGCCTCAAGGTCGATGACGAAGAGCTCGTCGACGTGCTCGCCGTGGCGCGCCAGTCCCGCGCCATGGTTTGCGTCCACGCCGAGAACCACGGCCTCATTTCCTGGACCGTGAAGCGTCTCTTGGCCCGTGGCCACACGGCTCCGAAGTTCCATGCGGCAAGCCACGCGCGCGCCGCCGAGGCCGAGGCCATCAACCGGCTGATCGAGATGGCGGCGCTGATCGATCAACCGATCATGATCTTCCACGTCTCGACCGGCGAAGGCGCGGCCGTGATCCGCGCGGCACGCGGGCGCGGCGTCAAGCTCTTTTCGGAAACCTGTCCGCAATATCTCTTCCTCACGGAGAAGGATCTCGACCGTCCGGGTGTGGAAGGCGCAAAATGGATGTGCAGCCCGCCGCTCCGGCTCGCCTCGGACCAGGAGGCGTTGTGGCGCGCCATCGAATTGGGGGACATTCAGACCGTCTCCTCCGATCATGCCCCTTACCGGCTCGATGCGGACGGCAAATACCCGTCGGGCCAAGCCTCGACCTTCAAGGAGATCGCGAACGGCATGCCGGGATTGGAGGCCCGCCTTCCGCTCCTCTTCGACGCCATGGTCTCGAAAGGGCGTTTGGGTTTGCGGAAATTCGTCGAGGTGACGGCGACCGCGCCAGCACATATCTACAACCTTCCACGAAAGGGATCGATCGCCGTCGGCATGGACGCCGACATCGCGATCTGGGACACTCAGAGCGTGGTCACCGTCGGGGACGGCATGATGCACGACCGTGCCGGCTATTCGCCCTATGCGGGGCGCAAACTGCACGGCTGGCCCGCGCAGGTGTTTTCGCGCGGACGCGTGGTCGTTGAGGGCGGCACGCTCAAGGTCGGCAAGGGATCGGGCAAATTCCTCGCGCGCGATGGCGGAGACGCGGCAACGCCTCGGCGCGACGCTGGTGGTGCCCAAGATGCCGCGTGGCGCTCCTATGTGCTTTGAGAAGAGCTTTGAAACCGATGACCGCAACCCTTAAGGGCGCAAGCGCCTTCTAAAGAGCGAGGCCGTGCTCAAGCGCGTTTAGGATTTTCTCGACCCGAAGTGTTCCCCCGTCCGTTTCCGCGACTTCGATCGGGGTGCGCCCTTCGAGCTCCGGATGTGGCGTTATCATGAACTCGTGTGCTTCTGCTTGGCTACCAAGTGCGCGACATGCATGGGAAAACACCCATGCAATCACATCCGTTTGCTCATGCTTTGTCATGAGAATGGTCCTATCACCCCCTTCTTGAAAATGAAGTTCCCGTAGAAGCGCCGCTCGCCGGTTTGCACGATGCAATAGGCCTTTCTGGCGCGGTCATATAAGGCGAAGCGCTCGATCGAGCCCATGGGCCGAGGACGCCCTTCGGCCCGGTCAATCTCGGCTTGAACCTCCGCTTGAATCTCCGGCACCTCGGCCGGCTTGCCCACGACTTCCATCCGCGAGACCGGGGCGTCGACGAAATCATCGAGCGGCAGGACGGACAAGATGGCGCGCGAGGCGCGCGGCGCCGTGACATTGTCCATCCGCAAAAGCCTGCCGATCACGCTCCGGCGCGCCACCGCGTCGGCCGGAAAATTGGTGTCGCAGAGGACGAGATCGTCGCCATGCCCCATGGCGCCAAGCGCATGAAGCACATCCGGATTGAGGATCGGATCGATGGACTTCAGCATGGTGTTTCCTGTTTTGAGCTCGGTTTCAGGCGCGGGCACCGCGCCGAAACGTCATTCTCGACCATTGCCGAGGCCTGTGTCGAATGGGACGGCTCACGCGTGCAAGCGGAGCGTTCGGCTTGAAGAAAAGCGCGAGGAACCCTATCCAAAGGCGATCGGGAGCGAGATTGAAATCGCGTGGGGAGGATAATCCATGGATGCTGGTGCGTTGCGGGCGATGCAGGCGCCGCACAAGGAAACCTACAAGCAAGATCCCGGCGCCGCGCTGATCACCCTCAAGGCGCAAGGCGAGATCGACGAGGCCAAGATCGCCTGCAAGGTCGAGACCGGGCGCGCGCTCGCCGTGGCGGGACTGCATCCCGCGACCGGAGGTTCGGGCGCCGAGCTGTGCTCGGGCGACATGCTGCTCGAGGCACTCGTCGCTTGCGCCGGCGTGACGCTCAAAGCGGTCGCGACCGCGCTCGAGATTCCGCTCAAGCGTGGCGTGGTGAAGGCTGAAGGCGATCTCGATTTTCGCGGCACGCTCGGCGTGGCGAAAGACGCACCTGTCGGCTTTCGCGCCATTCGGCTCGCCTTCGAGCTCGACAGCGACGCGCCGAAGGACAAGCTCGATACGCTGATGAAGCTCACCGAGCGCTATTGCGTGGTGTTTCAGACGCTCAACACGAAGCCTGAGCTGTCGGTGGAAATGCGCGGGGCGTGAACGTTCCCGCCTCGTCATCACCGGACTTGGTCCGGTGATCCATGCCTCACTTCCCATGCAAAGGCGAGGGAGGCGTGGATGGCCGGGCCGACGCCCCGCCATGACGGTTATGGGATTTTCATTTCCAACCCACGGGTACTATGCCGCCTTCGCTACTTCTCCGCGCGCCGCCTCCTTGAGATAATCCATCCCCGCCTGCACGCCGCCTGTCCGATGCGGGATCTCGGCGAGCGCGAGCGCCATCTCGACGCCGGCGAGCGCGCCGATGATGGTGAGGTCATTGGTGTCGCCGAGATGGCCGATGCGGAAGACTTTACCGGCAAGCTTGGTGAGCCCTGTCCCGAGCGAAATGTCGAAATGCGCAAGCGCCGCCTCGCGCAACCGATCCGCGTTATGCCCTTCCGGCACGAGCACAGCGGTGAGCGAAGACGAGTAGTGCCGCGGCTCCTTGCACCAGATCTCGAGGTCCCAGGCACGCACGGCCCGGCGCGTCGCCTCGGCGTGCCGGTCGTGACGAGCGAAGACGTTCTCGAGCCCTTCTTCATGCAGCATCTCGATGGCCTCGCGCAGGCCGTAGAGAAGATTGGTGCTCGGCGTGTAGGGAAAGAAGCCTTGCGCGTTCGGGCGCAGCATTTCGCGCCAATCGAAGAAAAGCCGCGGCAGCTTCGCCTTCTCGGCGGCCTTCAGGGCCTTTTCGGAAAGGGCCGTGAAGGAGAGACCGGGGGGAAGCATCAAGCCTTTCTGCGAGCCCGCCACGGTGACATCGACCCCCCATTCGTCATGACGATAGTCGATCGAGGCGAGCGAGGAGATGGTGTCGACGAGAAGAAGCGCCGGGTGGCGCACCGCATCGATCGCGTTGCGCACGGCTGGCACCGGCGAGACGCATCCGGTCGAGGTCTCGTTGTGAACGATGCAGACCGCCTTGATCGCGTGCGTCTTGTCCTCCCGAAGCCGCGCTTCGATCGCGGCGGGATCGGCGCCTGAGCGCCAGTCCGAGGCGATGAACTCGGGATCGAGGCCGAGCTTCGATGCCATGTTTTTCCACAGCGCGGCGAAATGGCCGGTCTCGAACATCAACACCTTGTCCCCCGGCGAGAGCACGTTGACGAGCGCGGCTTCCCAGGCCCCCGTTCCGGAAGCCGGGTAGATGATGACGGGGGAGGCCGTCTTGAAGATCGTTTTCAAGCCGGAGAGCACGGTTCGTCCGAGCTTCTCGAACTCGGGCCCGCGATGATCGATGGTCGGATAGCTGATCGCCCGCAAGATACGGTCGGGCACCGGCGTCGGGCCCGGAATCTGCAGGAAATGGCGCCCCGCCACGCGTTGACTGTTGCTCATCCCGCACCCTGGTTTCGATCATTCGCCGCGCTGCATTTAGAGCATGATCGCGCAAAGTGAAAAGCGCTTTTCGCTACGCTCTCACCCTTGGGAGGGACGACGCGTTCCTGGAACGCTTGCGAGCCTGACGCATGAGTGCAAAAAGCGGCGAGGTCGGCGCGAGACGGCGCGAAAGCGGGCGGAAAGCATGGCGCACACGGTAAGGACCGGGCTCGAAAGACGGCTGCGGCGTGAAGTTCCGGCGAGCGAAGTGATGTTCGATCGCTTTTCGCGCGGCCGCTACGCGACGGACGCGTCCCATTACCAGATGATGCCGCTCGGCGTCGTGGTGCCGAGGACGATGGACGAAGCCGTCCGTGCGCTGGCCGCGGCGCGCGAGGAAGGTGTCGCGGTCACCCCGCGCGGCGCGGGAACCTCGCAATCCGGGCAGGCGATCAATTCGGGCCTCGTGATCGACGGCTCCAAATATCTCAACCGCCTGGTGTCCCTCGATGTCGCGGAGCGTCGCTGCGTGGTCGAGCCCGGCATCGTGCTCGACGAGCTCAACAGAATGTTGAAACCGCACGGGCTCTGGTTCCCTGTCGATGTCTCGACGGCATCGCGCGCCACCATCGGCGGCATGGCGGGCAACAACTCGTGCGGCGGGCGGTCGCTGCGCTACGGCACGATGCGCGACAATGTGATCTCGATCGATGCCGTTTTGCCGAACGGCGAGG
>JAFBAS010000063.1 GCA_019247605.1 Hyphomicrobiales bacterium | reverse complement strand
CGAGGCGCAACGCCTCGGCATGATGGCGAAACCTCACGACAGGCGAGGAGACATGAAGGCCGCGGCTCGGCCGTGGGACGAAGAAATGGGCGCTGAGATCGAGGGCCCCTCCCACGTCCCGGTCCTCGTCGAGGAGGTGCTCGAGGCTTTGAGGGTCAAGGACTGCGGCACGTATGTCGACGCGACCTTCGGGGCCGGCGGCTACAGCCGCGCGCTCCTTGCCGCGGGTGAGAATGCTCGCGTCCTCGCGCTCGATCGCGACCCTGATGCCATTCGCGAGGGCGAGGCCCTGGTGACACGTGCGGCGGGACGTCTCAAGCTCGTTCAGGCGCGCTTCGGCGAGATCGAGCGCGTGGCGCGCGACCACGGCTTTTCCAACCCGGATGGCGTGGTGTTCGACCTTGGCGTCTCCTCGATGCAGATCGACAGGCCGGAACGTGGCTTCTCCTTCCGCCATGACGGTCCGCTCGACATGCGCATGAGCCGACAAGGCCCTTCAGCCGCCGATATCGTCGCGACCGCGGATCTCAAGTCGCTCGCCCACATGTTGCGGGTGCTGGGAGAGGAAAGGCACGCCGGACGCATCGCGCAGGCGATCGTTTCCGCAAGGGAGGTGGCGCCCATCCGCACGACGCGCGAGCTTCGGCGCATCATCGCCGCCGCGATGCCCCCTTCCCGCGACGGCATCGATCCTGCGACCCGCACCTTCCAGGCGCTGCGCATCGCAGTCAACGAAGAGCTCGATGAGGTGGTGAGCGGGATCGTGGGCGCGGCGTCGATGCTCCCTCCGGGAGGGCTCCTCGTTGCGGTCTCCTTCCATTCTTTGGAAGATCGCATCGTCAAATATTTTCTGCAGGGGAGAACCGCGGCGGAAATCGTCCTGTCGCGGCACCTGCCGACCGAATCTCGATCGACGGAGGCTTTCGCGCCGATCGGCGGACCGATCCTCCCGAGCGAAAAAGAAATCGCCAATAACCCACGCTCCCGTTCGGCCAAGCTGCGCTGGGGCGTGCGAAGCGCTTCGCCATTGCCCGCCGACATCCTTCAGCTCGCAGCGATTGCGCTGCCGCGAGAGGTCCGAGCAAAGCGCATGGGAAGGGGGCGCAAATGATCAGGCTTCTCAACATCGCCGCGCTGTGCTGTCTCATCGGTTCGGCGCTTTACGCCTATCGCATCAAATACGACACGCTCTACGACACCGAAGAGGCCGCAAAGCTTCTGCGCCAAGTCGATGCCGAAAAGGTCACGATCGCGACGCTCCGTGGAGAATGGCAAGCCATGTCCGCGCCCGGACGCCTGCAAATTCTGGCCGATAAATACCTCGACCTCGTGCCGCTCAATGTGCGTCACACGGCGCCTTCGCCCGCGGATTTGCCGCGTAAGCAGGCGGAAGGCGACGAGATCGGCCGCAAGCTCGACGCGCTTGGCCTCGGCGAACCGACCGCGACGCCGCCGCGCGGTGGCCCGGCGGGAAATACGCCAACAGGGAACCGCAAGCCGTGAAAAACTCGCAAAGGCCTAGAGGCGCGCAAGAGTCATCGGTCGAGACGCCCCGGGGGCTGCCCGGCCTCGCGCATCGGCTTTTGCGCATGCGGCTCGACAAGAGCGCGGCACGCATCGTGCTCGTCGGTCTTGCATTCGGCGTGACTTATCTCGCGATCGCCTTGCGCCTCGTCGCCATCGGGGTCTCGGGAGAGGAAAAAAGCAGCGCGCCTCATGCATCGGAGGTCGCCGCCTCCAATCCGAGGCCCGACATCCTCGACCGAAACGGCGAGATCCTCGCGACCGATCTGCAAGCGGTCTCGGTGTTCGCCGAGCCCAACAAGCTCGTCGACAAGGACGAGGCGGTCGAGCTCATCACCTCGGTGCTGCCCGATCTCGATGCCAAGGCGCTGCGGGAGAAATTCTCGAAGCGCAAGGGCTTCGTGTGGGTGAAGCGCGACATCACCCAGGCGCAGCGCGATGAAATCTATCACCTCGGCCTGCCGGGCGTCGGCTTCCTCGACGAGAAGCGCCGCATCTATCCGAACGGCGTCGCCGCCGCTCATATTCTCGGCGCCGTCAATACCGACAATATCGGAATCGCCGGCATCGAAAAGTATATCGACGCGCATGGGCTCGACGCCTTGCGCGAGGCGGGCTTGCCGATGACGGCCGAGAGCCTCAAGCCCGTGCAGTTGTCGCTTGATTTGCACGCCCAGCACGCGCTGCGCGATGAGCTGCAAAAAGGCATGGAGCGCTACAAGGCAAAGGCCGCCGGCGCCGCCATCATGGATGTGCGCACGGGCGAAGTGATCGCCATGGTGTCCTTGCCGGATTTCGACCCGAACAAGCCGGCCGACGCACTCGACCCGAACAACATCAACCGTATGACGGTCGGCGTCTTCGAGATGGGCTCGACCTACAAGGCGCTCACCACCGCAATGGCGCTCGACGCCGGCAAGATCACGTTGAACTCGAGCTTCGACACGCGCTCGAGCCTTCGCTACGGCAAGTTCACGATCCATGATTATCACGCGACAAATCGCGTGCTCACGGTGCCGGAAATCTTCATCCACTCATCCAATATCGGCACTGCCAAGGAGGCGCTCACCGTCGGTGTCGAAGGTCATAGGGCTTTCTTGAGGAAAGCCGGCCAGCTCGATCGCATGCGAACCGAGCTCGAAAGCGCCGAGCCGCTTTACCCGAAGCACTGGGGTGAGCTGAACACAGTCACCATCGCGTTTGGCCAGGGAATCGCGGTCGCGCCCTTGCAAGCCGCGATGGCGGTTTGCGCGCTCGTCAATGGAGGCCACCTCGAAACGCCGACCTTCCTGCGTCGCGGCGAAGCGGAGGCGCTCGCCCAATCGAGCCCGCTCGTGAAGGCCGAGACGAGTGAGGCCATGCGCTACATCTTGCGCCTCAACGCCGAAAAAGGCTCGGGCCGCATGGCCGATGTGCCGGGTTATTTCGTGGGCGCCAAGACCGGAACGGCGCAAAAGGTCATCCACGGCCGCTATTCGAACACGAAGAACTTCACCACCTTCACGGCAGTCATCCCTTCCGACAAGCCGAAATACCTGTTCCTCGTCGTTTACGACGAGCCGCAGGGAACGTCAGAAACGCATGGTTTCGCCACCGCCGCCTGGAACGCGGGTGCCGTAACCGGGCGGGTGATCGATCGGATTGCCCCGATTCTCGGAATTCCGCCACGATTCGACCAGCCTCAGCTGCCATTCCCTCGCCTGGCGCAAGCGGGAGCGGGAACGAAGCCGTGATCGAGTTTCTCGAGGCCGAAACGACCGAGGCCAAGCGCACCTCGAACTTCGTGTTCAGAGGCGGCACGGGGCGGAAATGGCAATGACGCTCGCCGAGCTCTTCTCGGCCGAGCTGTCGCCGGGCAAGCTGCTGGCCGCGGGTGCCCGCCTGCCCGCCGGCGCGGCCGACCTGAAAGTCTCAGGCCTCGCGTTCGACAGCCGAAGCGTGAGACCGCGCGATCTCTTCTTCGCGATCGCAGGAACGCATGCCGACGGTCTCACTTATGCGCAACGCGCCATCGAGGCCGGCGCCGCTGCGATCGTCACCGAACGGGAGCCGCAACGAGCGCTCGGCGCGCCGGCGATCATCGTCGCTGATGCAAGAGCCGCGCTGGCCGCCGCCGCTTCGCGCTTTTATCCGGGCGCCCCGGAGACGACCGTCGCCGTCACCGGCACGGCGGGCAAGACCTCCGTTGCGGATTTCACGCGCCAGATCTTCACGGCGCTTGGGCACGCGGCCGCGAGCCTCGGCACGCTTGGTGTGATCAAGCCCGGACACGCCGCTTATGGCGCGCTGACGACGCCCGATGCGATCTTTCTGCATCGCACGCTCGACGAGCTTGCCCGCGAAGGGGTCACACATCTTGCGATGGAAGCCTCCTCGCATGGGATCGAGCAGAAAAGGCTCGAGGCGGTACGCCTTTGTGGCGCCGCGTTCACTAATCTCGGGCGCGACCACCTCGATTACCATCCCGATATGGAAGCCTACTTTCAAGCGAAGCTTCGCCTGTTTCGGGAGCTTCTGCCGCGCGGCAAACCCATCATCGTCAATGCCGACGGCGCATGGTCGGATCGTTTGCTCGCCGAGCTCGCCGCTTTGAACCGAGCACCGATCACGGTCGGGCGTTCGGGCCGATATATTCGTCTTCTCGGTGTTACGCGCACCGGCTTCCGCCAGCTTCTCTCGCTCGAGATCGAAGGGGCGCGCCGCGAAGTGGAGTTGTCGCTGCCGGGCGAATTCCAGGTCGAGAACGCGCTCACCGCGGCCGGGATCGCGATCGCGGCGCACGAGAAAGCCGATGAAGTGCTCGCGATCTTCCCAGCTCTCAAAGGCGTGCCCGGAAGACTGGAGCTTGCCGGGCAAGCGAAGGGAGGGCTCGTCTTCGTCGACTACTCGCATAAGCCCGAGGCGCTCGCCAATGCCATCGCGGCCCTGCGGCCCTTCACGACCGGACGGCTTACGGTCGTCTTCGGTTGTGGCGGCGATCGCGACCCGGGCAAACGCCCGCTCATGGGCAAAATCGCGGCGGAGACCGCCGATCGTGTGTTCGTGACCGACGACAATCCGCGCTCCGAGGATGCGGGGGCCATCCGCCGCGCCATCCTGGCCGGTGCCCCCGGCGCGGTCGAGATCGGAGATCGTGCCGAGGCGATCGGCGCGGCCGTACGGTCCCTGGGTCAGGGCGATGTCGTGCTCGTCGCGGGAAAGGGCCATGAGACGGGGCAGATCATCGGCGAACGCACCCTGCCTTTCTCGGACCATCAAGCGGTCGCGGCCGCCATCGAGGAGCTCGTCCAATGAGCGCGGCCTTGTGGAGCCTCGAGGAAGCAGCGAGCGCCATGGGCGGCGCTCCGCGCGGTGAAATCGCGGCACCGATCCACGGCGTTTCGATCGACACGCGAAAGCTCGCACCTGGCGATCTTTTCTTCGCCATCAAGGGCGAAAATCGCGACGGGCATGAATTCGTCGATCAAGCCATGGAAAAGGGCGCGACCGCAGTCGTTTCGATCGCGAAGAGTTTCGCGATGCCTTCGAGCCATCGCCTTCTCGTCGTCGAGGATCCTTTCGAAGCCTTGCGTCGCCTTGGTCGCGCCGCGCGGGCGCGCACTCAGGCGCGCCTCGTCGCGGTCACGGGCTCGGTCGGAAAGACCGGCACCAAGGAGGCGCTGCGACATGTGCTCGGCGGGCAAGGCAAGACGCACGCGCCCGTTGCGTCCTACAACAACCATTGGGGCGTACCGCTGACCTTGGCGCGCCTGCCTCGAGACAGCGCCTTTGCCGTGAGCGAGATCGGCATGAATGCGCCCGGCGAGATCCGGCCGCTCA
Source organism: Hyphomicrobiales bacterium (assembly GCA_019247605.1). Lineage (GTDB taxonomy): Bacteria > Pseudomonadota > Alphaproteobacteria > Rhizobiales > Beijerinckiaceae > GAS188. The sequence goes on along the minus strand of JAFBAS010000063.1, from coordinate 716 downwards.
CCGCGATGGCGCGCCCGCACGCGGCGCTCGTCACCACGGTCGAGCCCGTGCATCTCGAATTCTTCCCTTCGGTCTCGGCGATCGCCGACGCCAAGGCCGAGATTTTCTCCGGCCTCGTTCCGGGGGGAACCGCCATCATCAATGGCGACAACGCACAGGCGGAAAGGCTCAAGGCGCATGCGCTTGCAAGCCCCGCCGGCCGCATCGTCACGTTCGGCACTTCGAAAACCGCGCATATTCGCCTCACGTCGCTTGAGGAAGACGAGAGCGGCTCGAATGCCGTGATCGACATTTTCGGCAGGCGCGTTTCCTGTCGCATCGGCATGCCGGGCCGTCACATCGCCATGAACATGCTCGGCGTCCTCGCCGGCGTGCACGCGCTCGGTGCCGATATCGAGGCGGCGACCGCAGCGCTCGCCACGCTCAAGCCGCCTGAAGGGCGGGGCGCGCGCATCGCGCTGCATCCGCCCGGAGGCGAGGCGGTCCTGATCGACGAGAGCTATAACGCCAACCCCGCCTCGATGCGCGCCATGCTCGCCAATCTCGCGCGTCTTGCACCGGGGAAAGGCGGAAGACGGATTGCCGTGCTCGGCGATATGCTGGAGCTCGGCCACGAGGCCCCGCGCTTTCACGCAGAGCTGGTCGAGCCGATCGCACAGGCACATATCGATCTCGTGCATGCTTGCGGGCCCATGATGCGCCATCTCATCGAGGCC
>JAFBAS010000127.1 GCA_019247605.1 Hyphomicrobiales bacterium | reverse complement strand
TCTGGTTCCCTGTCGATGTCTCGACGGCATCGCGCGCCACCATCGGCGGCATGGCGGGCAACAACTCGTGCGGCGGGCGGTCGCTGCGCTACGGCACGATGCGCGACAATGTGATCTCGATCGATGCCGTTTTGCCGAACGGCGAGGAGATGCGCTTCGGGCCCGTCGCTGCCGGAAGCGCGCCGGCGGGAACGGACGCGCGGGGCGCAGAGCTCATCGCCCGGTTGCTCTCCATCGGCGAACGCGAGGCCGATGAGGTCGCGGCGCGCTTTCCGAAAGTGCAGCGCCGCGTCGGCGGCTACAATCTCGATGCACTCTTGCCCAATGCGCCCTCGAACAACCTCGCCCATATCCTCGTCGGCTCGGAAGGCACGCTCGCCTATTCGACCGCGATCGAGCTCAAGCTTTGGCCCGTGCTCGGCAAGCGCGCGCTCGGGGTGTGCCATTTCGGCTCCTTCCACGAGGCGATGGATGCGGCCCAGCATCTCGTTCGACTGAAGCCGATCGCCATCGAGCTCGTCGATGCGACAATGATCGCGCTCGCCTCCTCGATCGCGATGTTCAAGCCGACCCTCGACGCCTTCCTGCGCGGCGAGCCGGAAGCGCTGCTCGTCGTCGAGTTCGCCGAAAGCGAGGCGGAGAATCGGCAGCGGCTCAAGGAGCTCCACGAGCTCATGGCCGATCTGGGCTTCGGCTGGGATCGCGAGCGCCGAAAATGGGGCGGGGTGGTCGACGTGCTCGACCCGGCTCTGCAAACCGCGATCGCCGATCTTCGCACCTCCGGGCTCAACATCATGATGTCGATGAAGAGCGAAGGAAAACCCGTCTCCTTCGTCGAGGATTGCGCGGTCCCGTTGCCGAAGCTCGCCGAATATACGCAAAAGCTCACGGACATCTTTGCGAAGCACGGCACGCGCGGCACCTGGTATGCGCACGCCTCGGAGGGGTGCCTGCATGTGCGCCCCATCCTCAACCTCAAGCTCGACAAGGATGTCAAGGCGATGCGCGCGATCGCCGAAGAGGCCTTCGCGCTGGTGCGTGCCTACAAGGGCTCCCATTCGGGCGAGCATGGTGATGGGCTCGTGCGCTCGGAATTCCATGAAGCGATGTTCGGGACAAGGCTCACGCGCGCCTTCGAGGAGGTGAAGGACGCCTTCGATCCGGCCGAGCTCATGAATCCGGGCAAGATCGTGCGGGCTCCCAAATTCGATGATCGCATGCTTTTTCGCTACCCGCCGGAATATCGCGCGCTGCCGTTGCGGCCCGTTCTCGACTGGTCGGAATTTCCCGGCGGCGCCGGCGGGTTCCAGGGCGCGGTCGAGATGTGCAACAACAATGGCGCCTGCCGCAAGCTCGAAGGCGGGGCGATGTGCCCGTCCTACCGCGTCACGCGCGACGAAGAGCACGTGACGCGGGGGCGCGCCAACACGCTGAGGCTCGCGCTTTCGGGTGCGCTCGGGAAGGAGGCTCTAGCCTCGGACGGAGTAGCCGAGGCGCTCGAGCTTTGCGTCTCGTGCAAGGCCTGCAAACGCGAATGCCCGACCGGCGTCGACATGGCGCGCATGAAGATCGAGGTCGATGCGGCCCGCGCACAGCGTAACGGCATCACTCTTTTCGACCGGCTCGTGGGCAATCTGCCGCGCTACGCGCCGCTCGCCGCCCGCTTCGCATGGCTCATGAATCTGAGGGACCGTGTCCCCGGCGCGGCGCTCCTCTCGGAATGGGTGACGGGATTCGCTGCCCGACGCCCCCTGCCCGTCTGGCGCTCCGACTTCTTTCGCGAGCCGGCCCATGCAATTGGACCTTCGGCGGGCCGGGAGGTCGTCCTCTTCGCGGACAGCTTCAATCGTTATTTCGAGCCCGAGACGGTTTCCGCCGCGCTCGCCGTGCTCCTCGCGGGCGGATACCGCGTGCACCTGCCGAGAGCCGCCGACGGCTCCGCTCGACCCTTGTGCTGCGGCCGGACCTATCTTTCGACCGGCGCGATCGATGCGGCACGGCGCGAGGCGAAGCGCTCGCTTGCCGCTCTCGCTCCCTTTGCCGAGCGAGGCGTGCCGATCATCGGCCTCGAACCCTCGTGTCTCTTCAGCTTTCGCGATGAATTCCTGGCGCTCGGCATGGGCGATGCGGCGCAGAGGCTCGCAAATCGCGCCGTGATGCTCGAGGAATTTCTGGCGCGCGAGGCGCAAGACGGCGCGCTCAACCTCACCTTTGCGCCCACGCAACGAAAGGCCTTGCTGCACACCCATTGCCATCAGAAGGCCTTCGGCATCGAATCCAGCGTCATCGCCGCGCTCAAGCTCGTGCCCGGCCTCGAGGTCGACACGTTGGCGTCGAGCTGTTGCGGCATGGCAGGGTCCTTCGGATATCAGGCGAAGACGCTTTCCGTGTCGAAGGCGATGGGTGAGCTTACGCTCCTGCCGGCCGTGCGCGCCGCCGCGTCGGATGCGATCATCGTCGCCGACGGCACTTCCTGCCGGCATCAAATCGCCGACGGTAGCGGGCGCAAGGCGGTGCACGTGGCACGCGTTCTTGCCGCGAGCCTCGAAGGGACAAAAACATGAGCCTTGCTCGATTGAAAGCCTATGGCTGGGGTCGCGAAGGCGAGGTGATGACGCCAGAGGAGCGCGAATTCGTGCTCGGGCGCTATCGCGAGAAATTCGGCCGCGCGAGCTTCGACACGATTGAAGTGGCGCGTCTCGACGAGATCGCCTTGCCGGCACCGCGCGTGAAGCCGCCTTCATCGATCGCGGCGTTCTGCACGAGCGAGCCCTACGACCGCGCCGCCCACGCCTACGGCAAATCCTACCCCGATTACGTGCGCGCCATGCTCGGGGATTACGCGAGCGCCCCGGACGTCGTCGCCTATCCCCGCACCGAGGTGGAGATTTCGGCCATCATGGATTGGGCGGGGAGCATCGGCGCTTCGCTTATGCCGTTCGGCGGCGGCTCCAGCGTGTGCGGCGTCGAGCATCGGCGCGACGAGAGGGACAAGCCCGCGATCACGCTTGATCTTCGCCATCTCGGCCGTGTGCTCGAAGTGGATGCGACCTCGCGCGCCGCGCGAATCGAAGCCGGTGCTTTCGGACCGGACCTCGAAGCCCAGTTGAAGCCGCATGGCCTCACCTTGCGGCATTTCCCGCAAAGCTTTGCCTATTCCACGCTTGGCGGCTGGATCGCGACGCGCTCCGGAGGTCACTTCGCGACGCTCTACACCCATATCGACGACCTCGTCGAAAGCTTGCGCGTCATCACGCCGAAGGGCGTGATCGAGACGCGCCGTCTTCCGGGTTCGGGCGCGGGACCAAGTCCCGACCGCCTCTTCATCGGTTCGGAAGGCACTCTCGGCGTCATCTCGCAAGCCTGGATGCGGCTTCAGGCGAAGCCGGCTTTTCGCGCGGGCGCCTCCGTGGGGTTCAAGAGTTTCTTTGCGGCGGCACGCGCGGTGCGCGCCATCGCGCAAGCGGGGCTTTACCCGTCGAATTGCCGCATCCTCGATCCAGCCGAAGCCTACAACACCGGCGCCGCGGACGGCTCGGTCGCAATCCTTGTTCTTGCCTTCGAGTCGAGTGACCACTCGCTCGATGCCTGGATGAAACGCGCGCTCGAGTGCTGCGCCGACCATGGTGGCATGCCTGAGACCGGCGGGGCCGATGCCCATCTCGCGGGCGCGGCGGGCTTGTGGCGCAACGCTTTCATCCGCATGCCCTTCGCACGCGAATTCCTCACGCCGGCAGCGATCGTCAACGACACTTTCGAGACCTCGATCACCTGGGAGCGCTTCGAGAGTTTCCACGACGAAGTGAAGGTGGCGACGCTGCGCGCCATTCGCGAGGCGACGGGGATCGAAGGCGAGGTCACCTGCCGCTTCACCCATGTCTATCCCGACGGGCCGGCGCCCTATTTCTCCTTCCATGCGCTCGGGCGACACGGCGCCCTTCTCGAGCAATGGCGCGCCATCAAGGAAGCTGCGAGCGATGCCCTGATCGCGGCGGGCGGCACGATCACGCATCACCATGCGGTGGGCCGCGATCATCGGCCTTGGTACGATCTCCAGAGGCCGGAGCTCTTCGCCGTGGCTTTGCGCGCGGCGAAGAAGGCGCTCGATCCACAGGGGATGCTCAATCCGGGGGTGCTCATCGAGCCGTGAACGTATGTGCACGTAGCTGAAAGAAGGTGGCGCCGGCGCTTTCTCCTTCTCCCGCGCTCTTCGCGCGGGAGAAGGGGGCGCCGGCGCTTTTTCCTTCTCCCGCTCGCGGGAGAAGGTGCCTCGCCGGAGGCGAGGCGGATGAGGGCGCGGGCGAGGCGCAAGAGCTTCCTCAGCGTCCATCATCCTGCATCGCCTTGAATCGATACCCCACACCGGGTTCGGTGACGATGAGCTGCGGCGCCCCGGGATCGGCTTCGATCTTCTGGCGCAGCCTCCCGACGAAGACGCGAAGATATTGCGTGTCCTCGACATTGGCGGGTCCCCACACGGCTTGCAGGATCTGCCGGTGCGTCAATACGCGCCCGGCATTTCGCACCAAAAGCTGAAGCACGTCATATTCCTTGGGCGTCAGCCTCAAGCCCTCGCCGTTGCGCGTCACCGTGTGCGCCAGCGTGTCGATGACGAGCCCGCCCGATTCGAACACCGTGGTCTCGCCCTCCTCGCGGCTGCGGTGGCGAAGAAGCGTGCGGATGCGCGCCATGAGCTCACCGATGCCGAAGGGCTTGCTCACATAATCATCGGCACCGAGGTCGAGCGCCGCGATCTTCTCGCCTTCGCGATCGCGCGCCGAGAGCACGATGATCGGCACTTGCGACCATTCGCGCACGCCCGAAATGATCTCCTTGCCGTCCATGTCGGGAAGGCCAAGATCGAGCACCACGACATCGGGCGCGCGCGTCGCGATGAGCCGCAAAGCCTCAGCGCCGGTCGCGGCCATGACCGGTTTGTATCCGGCGGCTTCGAGGCTCGGCTTCAAGAAGCGCTGGATTTGCGGCTCGTCATCGACGACGAGCACGGTGGTCGCGGTGCTCACGTTCGATCCTCGTTCATGACGCGAGCCGGTCCTGGCGCGCGTCCGCGACCGGAAGCTCGATGACGATTCGCGTGCCGGTTCCCTCGACGAGAGGGCTTTCGGCACGGATGGTGCCGTCCATGGCGCCGATCAACCCTCTGCAGATCGACAAGCCGAGGCCGGTGCCGGCCGGCCGGCCGTCGCCGGCGGCGACGCGATGAAATTTCTCGAAGACACGCTCGAGCTCGGTTTTTGGAATGCCGGGCCCATGGTCGGTCACCGCGATCATGAGCTTGCCGCCTTCGGTACGCAGCGACACCGAGGTCGGCGACCCCAAAGGCACATACTTGTCGGCATTGTCGAGAAGATTGAAGACCACCTGCTCGAGCAAAGTCGCGTCGCCGCGCACGAGCGGCAGATCCGGCGCGATCGCAACGTCGATGGGGCGGGTGGGAAAGCTCGACCGTGCATGGGCGACGGCGTTGCGCACCGCGTCCCCGGCATCGACGAGGTCGCGCTTGACGTTCACCGCGCCAGCTTCGAGCCGCGTCATGTCGAGGAGATTCGAGACGAAGCGCGAGAGCCGCGCCGTTTCCTCCTCGATGGTGGCGAGAAGGTCGTGCCGCGAGGAGGCCGGCATCTTGTCGCCGAGCTGGCGCAGGCTCGTGACCGCTCCCATGATGGCCGACAAAGGCGTGCGCAAATCATGCGAGAGCGAGGAAAGGAGCGCGCCGCGCAACCGCTCGCTCTCGATCGCGGTCTCGGCCTTCGCGGCCTCGTCCACGAGCTGAGTGCGCTCGATGGCGACTGCCGCCTGATCGATGAGAGCCGCGAGCGCCCGATCGTCCTCGGCCGACAGGTCCTCCTTCGCGTTTCCGGGCTTGACGCCGATCACGCCGAGAATGCCGCGCGACGTGCGCAGCGGCCGGAACTGAAATTGTGCGTTCGGCAGGGTGGCGGTCCGCCAGCCGGCGAATTCGCCGCGCGTCGCCGACCAGCGCGCGGCTGCCCATTCGCTCGGACCGAGCGTGTCCTCCGGCGGAAGCGCGGCGCCGAGGTCGAGCTCCTCCTTGTGGCCGAGGAGCACGAGGGCACCCCCATTCACCGACTTCGCGACATGGGAGACCACCACCCAGAGCACGTCGTCGAGCTTGGCGATCGCCGAGAGCTTGCGCGAGAAATCGTAAAGCGACTGCGTCGCGACGACGCGCCGCGCCGCCGAATCCGATTGCTCGCGCACGCGCCCGGCAAGCCCGCCGGTGAGCACGGCGACGAGCAGAAAGATGAGGAGCGCGAAAAGTTCGTGCGGCTCGGCGATCGTGAAGGTGTAGATCGGCTCGATGAAGAAGAAGTTGTAGGCGAAGAAGGACAACACGGCCGCCAGGATTGCCGAGCCCGCGCCGTAACCCACGGCACAGAAGAGCACGGCGGTGAGGAAGATCATCGAGAGGTTCGGCAGCACCAGGAAATGGGAGGCGATCATGCCCACGGCGACCGCGACCGCGACCGAAAGGAACGGCACGGCGCCGGCGAGCGCCGAAAGACGTGGGCGCAAGAAGCTGAAGCGGCGTTTTTTCGCCGGCTCGTCCGAGGTGACGATATGCACCGCGATGCCGGAAGCGCGGCGTACGATCTCCTCGGGAAGCGAGCGACCCCTCAAGCGGGCAAACCAATGCGCCGCCGAGCGGCCGATCACGATTTGCGTGACGTTCTCGCGGCGCGCAAAGCGCAGGATCTCGTCAGGCAGATGGCGTCCGCTGAGCCGCGCCAGCTCCGCCCCGAGGCGCTCGGCAAGGCGCATCGCCTCGTCGATGCGCCTAAGGGCCCGATGGCTCGTCTCCTCGAAGTCGAAGCGGCTGAGATGCACCGCGATCCAGGACGCGTTGAGGCCGCTCGCAAGACGACCGCCCGCCCGAACCACGGTCTCCGATAAGGGATCGTTGCCGACGCATACCAGGATGCGCTCGGCCGCGGGCCAGGGGCCCTCGATGGCGTTCTGGCGCAAATAGACGACCATCTGGTCATCGACCCGGTCGGCCGTGCGGCGCAGGGCAAGTTCGCGCAAGGCGGTGAGATTGCCGGGCTTGAAGAAATTGTCCGCCGCGCGCCTGGCATTTTCAGGCAGATAGACCTTGCCATCCCTCAGTCGCTGGAGAAGCTCGGCGGGCGTAATGTCGACCACCACCACTTCATCGGCCTTGTCGACGACCGTATCGGGCACGGTTTCGCGCACGCTCACGCCGGTGATGGTCGAGACCACGTCCGAGAGGCTTTCCAGGTGCTGGATGTTCATTGCCGTCCAGACATCGATGCCGGCCGCGATCAGCTCCTCGATGTCCTGATAGCGCTTGGGGTGGCGGCTCTCGGGCGCGTTGGTATGCGCGAGCTCATCCACGATGATGAGCTTCGGGCGTCGCTTGAGCGCCGCGTCGATGTCGAATTCCTGGATGAGGCGCCCGCGATATTCGACATTGCGCTGCGGCAGCATCTCGATGCCTTGAATGAGAGCCGCGGTCTCCGCGCGCCCATGCGTCTCGACGACGCCGACGACAACGTCCGCCCCTTCGCGGGCCGCCTGCTTGGCGCCCGAAAGCATGGCGTAAGTCTTGCCGACGCCGGGCGCCGCGCCGAGAAAGACCTTCAGCTTGCCGCGGGTTTCGCTGTGAACGAGCGCAAGCAGGGCATCGGGATCCGGGCGTTCGCCTCGTTTGGAATCGGCTTGAGCCATTGGTGAATTATATCACAGCCGGGAGAAGAAATGCTGCCGAAGGAAGGCTCGGAGAGGCAATGCCACCTCTCCCGGAGGTGAGAGCTCGACTCCGAGCCCCGGATTTGATCCGGGGCTCGGAGCGGGAGAGGGAGGCCACGCCGACCTTGGAGAGGTTGGCACCACCGTCTTTCTTGCAGAAGCTGTTCGTTGCCGCCCTCACCCGGACCGCCGCTTCGCGGCGCTCCGACTTCTCCCTCGCGGGAGAGGTACTGGCGCCGCCACCTTGGCGTCAGGTTGCCGGCAGAGCGTCGAGTGCAAGGTTGAGCTCGAGAACGTTCACCCGCGGCTCGCCGATCACGCCGAGGGCGCGCCCCTCGATTGCGGCCGTTACGACCGCGCGCACCTTGTCCTCGGGAAGGTTGCGAGCCTTGGCGACGCGCGCGACCTGCAGAAGGGCATTCGCCGGCGAGATATCGGGGTCGAGCCCAGAGGCGGACGTGGTGACGGCGTCGGCCGGAATTGGACCGGCGATGCCCGCCTTGTGCCAGCTCTCGACATCGGCCTTCACGCGGTCGATGAGGGCTTGCGAGGTCGCACCGTAGTTCGAAGCTCCCGAGTTCGCCGCGTTGTAGGGTGCATCGACATTCTTGGTCGGGTCGTTCGGATCAGGCGTGTTCGTCGCGGAGGGCCGGCCATGGAAATATTTGTCCGAGGTGAAATTCTGGCCGATGAGCGCGGAGCCGATCACATTTCCGTCGCGCAAGATCATGCTGCCGCCTGCCCGATGCGGAAACACCACATTGGCAAAGCCCGTGATCGCAAAGGGATAGAGCACGCCCGTGAGGAGCGTCATCAAGACGATCAAGACGATGGCAGGGCGAAAATGCTGGACCATGGTGTTCGAGCCTCAAGCGAGGTGAAGGGCCGAGACGACGATGTCGAGGGCCTTGATGCCGATGAAGGGCACGATGATGCCGCCGACGCCGTAAACGAGAATGTTGCGACGAAGAAGCGCGGCGGCCCCGATCGGCCGATACGCGACGCCTTTCAGGGCAAGCGGGATCAGCGCGATGATGATGAGCGCGTTGAAGATCACCGCCGATAGGATGGCCGATTGCGGCGAGGCGAGCTTCATGATGTTGAGCGCGCCGAGCTCCGGATAAGTCACGATGAACAAGGCCGGGATGATGGCGAAGTATTTCGCGACGTCATTGGCGATCGAGAAGGTGGTGAGCGAGCCCCGCGTCATCAGGAGCTGCTTGCCGATCTCCACGATCTCGATGAGCTTCGTCGGGTTGGAATCGAGGTCGACCATGTTGCCGGCCTCGCGCGCCGCCTGGGTGCCGGTCTGCATGGCAACGCCCACATCGGCCTGAGCGAGGGCGGGCGCATCATTCGTGCCGTCCCCGCACATGGCGATGAGCCGCCCACCCTGCTGCTCCTTGCGAATGTAGGCGAGCTTGTCCTCGGGTGTCGCCTCGGCGATGAAGTCGTCGACGCCCGCCTCCGACGCGATGGCCGCCGCGGTCACCGGATTGTCGCCGGTCACCATCACGGTTTTGATGCCCATGGCACGCAGCGCCGCGAAGCGATCGCGGATATCGGGCTTCACCGTATCCTTGAGATGCACGAGGCCGAGGAGCTTTCCGTCTTCGGCGACCGCGAGCGGCGTGCCGCCGGTGCGCGCGATCCTGTCGACCGCCTGGCGGAAAGGCGCGGGCGCGCCATTCATCGCCACGCCCGCGAAACGCAAAATCGCGTCGACGGCCCCCTTTCGAATGGTCCGGCGGCCGAGGTCCACGCCCGACATGCGGGTGTGGGCGCTGAAAGGCACGAAGCTCATCCCCTCGCTCGTTTGATTCTGCTCGGAAAGGCCGTATTTGCTGCGCGCATAGGCGACGATCGAGCGTCCTTCGGGCGTCTCATCCGCCAAGCTCGCGAAAAGGGCAGTCTCGGCGAGCTGGCGCTCCGTGATGCCCGGCACCGGGATCAGCTCGGATGCCATGCGGTTGCCGAAGGTGATGGTGCCCGTCTTGTCGAGGAGGAGAGTGTCCACGTCGCCCGCCGCCTCGACGGCTCGACCCGAAGTGGCGACGACGTTGAAGCGGATCAGCCGGTCCATGCCGGCGATGCCGATGGCGGAAAGCAAACCGCCGATCGTGGTCGGGATAAGACAGACGAGAAGCGCGATGAGCACCGTGACCGTGAGCGTCGTGCCGGAGTAGCCGGCGAGGCACCAAAGCGTCACGCAGACGATGAGGAAGATGAGCGTGAGGCCGGAAAGCAGGATCGATAGCGCGATCTCATTCGGCGTCTTCTTGCGTTCCGCGCCCTCGACGAGAGCGATCATCCGGTCGAGGAAGGTCGAACCGGGGGCCGCGGTGATCTTCACCTTCACCCAGTCGGAAAGCACCGTCGTGCCGCCGGTCACCGCCGAGCGGTCCCCGCCCGATTCGCGGATGACGGGTGCCGATTCACCCGTGATCGCCGACTCGTTGATCGAGGCAATGCCTTCGATCACCTCACCGTCGGAGGGGATGAGGTCGCCGGCCTCGACGAGGACCACGTCGCCAATCCTGAGATCGAGCGCATTCACCGATTGATACTGGCGGGTATGGGGATCGACGAGCCGCTTCGCCATGGTGTCCGAACGCATGCGGCGCAAAGTGTCGGCTTGCGCCTTGCCGCGCCCTTCCGCCACGGCCTCGGCGAAATTGGCGAAGAGCACCGTGAACCAGAGCCAGGCCGCGATCTGTCCCGTGAAGAACGCGACATCGCTCCCGGTCACGAGGTCGCGCACGAAAAGGATGGTGACGACGAGCGACACGATTTCGGTGACGAAGATCACGGGGTTGCGCGCGAGCTGGCGCGGATCGAGCTTGCGCACGGCATCGCCCGCCGCGCGCCCGAGGATCGCGCCGTCGAAGAGGCTGAGCGCCTGCATCTTGGTGGACATGGTGATCTCCGTCAGAAGCGCGTCGGTGCCGCGTCAGAAGCTCTTGCCGTTGAGCATGAGGAAATGCTCGACGACCGGCCCGAGCGCGAGCGCCGGGAAATACTGAAGCAGGTAGAGAATGATGATCACGCCGAGCAGCAGGCCGACGAAGTGCGGCCCCGTCGTCGGGAAAGTGCCGGCCGAAGGCGCGACTTTCTTCTTGGCCGCGAGCGAGCCGGCGAGCGCCAGCACCGGGACGACATAGCCGAAGCGGCCGAGGAACATCGCAAAGGCGAGCGTCGTGTTGAACCAGAGATTGTTGCCGTTGAGCCCCGCGAAGGCCGAGCCGTTGTTTCCGTTCGTCGAGGCGAAAGCGTAGATGATCTCGGAAAGTCCGTGCGGACCTTTGTTGCCGAGATATCCCGAGTCGCCCACCACGAAGGGCGCGATCGCGGACGCGGCGGCGAAGCCGAGCACGTTCACCGCGTAGATGAGAAGCGCGAACATTACGAACTTCATCTCGCGCGCCTCGATCTTCTTGCCGAGATATTCGGGCGTGCGGCCGACCATCAAGCCGGCGACGAAGACCGAGAGCAGGGCGACGACGATGATGCCGTAAAGACCAGAGCCCACGCCTCCGGGCGTGATGCAGCCGAGCAGCATGTTGAACATCGGCACGAGCCCGCCGAGCGGCGTGAGGGAATCGTGCATGGCGTTCACGGCGCCCGTGCTCGTGCCCGTCGTCGCGGTGGCGAAAAGCGCCGTCATCGCCTGGCCGAAGCGCACTTCCTTGCCTTCGAAATTGCCGAGCGATGGATCGACGCCGAGCGCCGTCAGGATCGGGTTGCCGTAGCTTTCGGCGGCGTAGATCGCGACGATGCCGACGATGAGGACGATCGCCATCGTCCACAGCAGGCTCAAGCCCTGGCGTGCATCCCCGACCATTCGTCCGAAGGCGAAGATCGTCGCGACCGGAATCACGAGGAGCGCCCAGATTTCGAGCATGTTCGACCAGGCATTCGGGTTTTCGAATGGATGGGCCGAATTGGCGTTGAGGAAGCCGCCGCCGTTGGTGCCGAGCTCCTTGATCGCCTCTTGCGAGGCGATCGGGCCGAGCGAGATCACCTGCTTTGCGCCTTCGAGCGTCGTCGCTTCGACCGAGCCCAAAAGCGTTTGCGGCACGCCGAGCACGACGAGCGCGACTGCCACGATGACGGCGAGCGGCAGCATCACATAGAGCGTCGCGCGGGTCATATCGACCCAGAAATTGCCGATCGTCCTCGCCTCGGAACGAATGAAGGCGCGTGCCAGCGCGACCGCCATGGCAAGGCCGACCGCCGGCGAGAGGAAATTGTGCACGGTCAGCCCGAGCATCTGCACGAAATGCGTAAGCGTCGTCTCGCCGGCGTAATTCTGCCAATTCGTGTTGGTGACGAAGCTCATCGAAGTGTTGAAGGCAAGATCGGGGGCCACCGGATCGAAGCCTTTCGGATCGAGCGGCAAATAGTTCTGCAGCCGCTGCATCGCGTAGAGCACGAGAAGATGGAAGAGGCTGAAGATCAGCATCGCCATCGTGTAGGCGAGCCAGCCATGCTCCTTTCGTTCATCGACGCCCGCCGCGCGATAAAAGCCGCGCTCGACGGGCGCCAGTACCGGCGAGAGGAGATTATGCTCTCCTGCGAGAACGCGAACGATGTAGCCGCCGAGCGGCACCGCCGCCACGACCACGAGCGCAAGGACGAGGATGATCTGCAGCCAACCCGCGATAGACATGGAACCACCGTTCACAGCGATTTGTCGCGATTTAGAATTTCTCGGGACGGATGAGGGTCACGAGGAGATAGAAGCCGAGCACCAGCGAGACCACGAGGCCGAAGATGGGTTCGAGCATGGCGGCGTCTTCAGAGCCGATCGCAGAGCACGGCGTAGCCGGCCCCGACGAGGAAGAGCGCCAAGGTGAGCGCCAAGAAGATGATGTCGAGCACGAGAGTCTCCCAAACGGACTTGGAATTACGCGAATGGCGCTCGGCTCACCTGAAGGTCTTCACGGTCATCAGCTGACGCATTTCGCCCCGGCGCATGGACGAGGTTCGGTAAGACCCCTGGCCTACCCTGCGCAGCGCGTCATGCCAGGCACCGGCCAGGTAGAGGACGAAGCCGAGCGCAAGAAAGACGATGCCGAGCACGCAAGATCTCCCAATCGAATGCTGGCTCTATATCAATGGCCGCCCATAAACATTCCATTCGCGAGGGCACGACCCCATATAAACGGGACGTAAACAGATTAGACCGGGAACATCGTTGCTGCCCGAGTTCGTCGGAGTCACCCGTCAACGCCTCGCCTTGATCGCAGACGAATTGAGTGCCGTGCCCCGCCACGTGATCGCAAAGGTCAAGCTCGGGCATTTCGTGACTCCGTTTCGTCGGTTGGGCGCCCATATAGCCAGCTCCACGGACACGATATAAGCGGGGGAATCCATCTCCCAACCGCCTCAGGTGTCAGCATCTCTTCCGATAAACAACTCTCGATCGACCAGGCGCTCGCGCTCGCCGTCGAGCATTTTCGCGGCGAGCGCCTCGCCGAAGCGGAAGCGCTCTGCCAGAATATTCTCGCGGCGGCGCCGGGGCACGCCGCGACGCTGCATCTTTACGGAATCATCGCTTATCGGGCAGGCGCTCTGCCTGTCGCGATCAATCTTTTGCGGCGCGCGATTGCGGCCGATGGCACGGTCGCGCATTACCATGGCGATCTCGCCGAGATTTCGAGGCTCGCCGGCGATCTCGACGGTGCGCAAATCTCTGCGCGACGCGCGCTCGAGCTTGCGCCCAACAATCCGCATGCCCTCCACAATCTCGGCTCCGTGCAATATGAGCGCGGCGAGCTCGAAGAAGCCGAGGTATTGTTCAGGCGAGCCGTCGCGCTGCAACCGGCATTCGCGGATGCCTATTGCAATCTCGGGAACGCGCTTCGGGCGCGCGGCAACCACGAGGAAGCCGCCGCTGCATATCGGCAAGCGCTCAGCATCAAGCCCGACTATGCGGCCGCCTTCAACAATCTCGGCACGGTGCTGCGCGAGCTCAACCGGCTCGAGGAAGCGGAACTCTTTTACCGCCGCTCGCTTGCGTTGAGCCCAAACGACCCGCTTACGCTCAACAACCTCGCGCTCGCTTTGCGGGATCTCGAACGATACGAGGAAGCCTCGGAGCTTCTCGAACGATCCCTCGCGCTCGCTCCCGACAACGCGAAGACGCTCACTTACGTGGCGCTCCTTCGGCTCGACCAGAACCGGCACGAGGAAGCGCATGCGGCCGCGCAAAGAGCCGTCGCTGCTCTGCCCGAAGACCCCGAGACCCTCAACGCCATGGGGCTTTCCCTTCACGAACTCGGGCGCGGAGAGGAGGCGCTCGCCTTTTATCGGCGCGCGCTTGCCGCCAAGCCCGATTACGCCGGCGCTCTCAACAATATGGGGAATGTCTTCAAGCAATCGGGCGAGCTTTCACAAGCTTACGACGCCTATTCGCGCTCGCTCGCCATCGATTCGCGGCAGGCGGATGTCTTCGTGAACCTCGCGGATTTGCGGAAAGTGAAGGCCGACGATGCGTGCGTCGCGCAAATGGAGGCGATGGCGCGCGACGTGGAGGCGCTCCCCGCCCTCGCGCGCATGCGCCTCCATTTCGCGCTCGCCAAGGCCCATGACGACCTCGGCAATTTCGGCGAGGCCTTCGCCCATATGCGCGAAGGCAACGCCTTGCGGCGGGCGAAGATCACCTATGACGAGCCCGCCGCGCTCGCCTTCTTCGATCGCATCCGTGAGACCTTCGACGCGAAGCTCATCTCGGCGAAGGAAGGCGGCGGGGAGGCCTCGCCCATCCCCGTCTTCGTGCTCGGCATGCCACGCTCGGGCACGACGCTGATCGAGCAGATCCTGGCGAGTCACCCAAAGGTTCACGGCGCGGGCGAGCTTGCCTTGATGAGCGATATCGTCGCGAGCTTCGAGGCGCAACATGGCGAGCCGCTCGCGTTTCCCGAAGGCGTGCGCGAGCTTGGGAAAGACGATTTCACGCGGCTCGGCCGGGAATATGTGACGCGCTTGCGGCGCCATTCGGCGACGGCCTTGCGCATCACGGACAAGATGCCCTCGAATTTCTGCTTCGTCGGCCTCATTCATCTCGCGCTTCCGAACGCCCGCATCGTCCATGTGATGCGCGACCCGCTCGATACCTGCCTTTCCTGCTTCTCGCGCCTGTTCTCGGCCGAGCAGAACCACACTTACGACCTTGCCGAGCTCGGTCGCCATTATCGGAAATATGCAGAGCTGATGGCGCATTGGCGCGCTGTGCTCCCCGAGGGCCGCATCCTCGAAGTGCGCTACGAGGACGTGATCGCGGACCTCGAAGGCGAGGCACGGCGCATCATCGCCCATTGCGGGCTCGATTGGAGCGAGAACTGCCTCGCCTTCCATGAGACCAAGCGCCAAGTGAAGACCGCAAGCGCGAGCCAAGTCCGCCGGCCCATCTACAAGACGGCACAAGGGCGGGCCGCCGCCTATCGGAAATTTCTGTCGCCGCTCATCGCGGAACTCCGCGACTTTACGGAGCCTCCTGGCTGAAAGTTCACGCGACTTGGATTCAGGCGGCGCTCGGCTCGACTTCGGACATTACTCTGGCCCCGATCTCGCGCTCGGCGACAGCGAGCTCGTAAGCCGTCTCGAGATTGAGCCAGAAGTGAGCACTGTTACCGAAAAACCGACCAAGCCGCAGCGCGGTTTCAGGAGAAATCCCTCGTTTTCCGTTCAGGATGTCGGTGATCCGGCCAGATGGCACGCGAAGCGCCAGCGCGAGCCTATTCGCTGAAAGGCCGCGCGCCGCAAGCTCACGCTTGAGGATGCGGCCTGGATGAATGGGAAGCATCTCCTGGCACTCCCTAGTGATAGTTTACGATCTCGACTTCCCAGGCGTGTCCATCCGAGAACCGGAAGCAAATGCGCCATGGGCCATTCACCGCCATCGCCCACTGCCCTTATAGCATCTGCTGCCGTTCTATACGGCGTGCCCGCCGCCGCTGAGCGGGTTCTCGGCTTCCGGCAGATCGTGCAAATGGCAGGCGGCCCATTGCCCTTCGCCCAAATCGCGAAGCGCGGGTTCCTCCGAGCGACAGCGGTCGAAGGCGTAAGGGCAGCGCGTGTTGAAGCGGCAGCCTTGCGGCGGGTTGATGGGGCTCGGCACATCGCCCTTCAGCACGATGCGCGTGCGCATATTGCCGGGCTCGGGCACCGGCACGGCCGAAAGGAGTGCGAAGGTGTAGGGGTGCTTCGGGGAGGCGAAGATCTCGCGCTTCTTCGCCGTCTCGACGATCTTGCCGAGATACATCACCGCGACGCGATGCGTCATGTGCTCGACGATTGCGAGATCGTGGCTGATGAAAAGGAGCGCGAGGCCGAGCTCCTTTTGCAAATCTTGCAAGAGATTGACGATCTGCGCCTTCACCGACACGTCGAGCGCGGAAACCGCTTCGTCGCAGATGATGAGGTCGGGCTTTGCCGCAAGCGCGCGAGCGATGCCGATGCGCTGGCGCTGGCCTCCCGAGAATTCATGAGGAAAGCGTTTCGCGGCGTCGCGCGGCAAGCGCACGGTGTCGAGAAGCTCCGAGATCTTCTCCTCGATCTGCGCCGCCGTGCGCGCGAGGCCGAAATTGCGGATCGGCTCGGCGAGCGTAGCCTTGATGCGCAACCGCGGATTGAGGCTCGAGAACGGGTCCTGGAAGACGACCTGCATGCGCCGCCGCAATGGGCGAAAGGCCGAGGCCGAAAGGTCGTCGATGCGCCGTCCATCGAGCACGATCTCGCCCGCCGTGATGTCGCTGAGGCGCAGGACCGCGCGCCCGACCGTCGACTTGCCGCAACCGGATTCGCCCACGAGCGACAAGGTCTCGCCGCGCGCGATCTCGAAGGAGACGCCGTCGACGGCGCGCACGAAGCCGGCAGCGGCACCGCGCGAGCCACGCACCGCGAAGTGTTTCTTGAGATCGGTGACGGAAAGCAGCGGCGCGTTCATGCGGCGAGCGCCTCTCTCGGCGCGTGGTGGCAGGCCGCGTTGTGGCCCGGCGCCTTGGCTTCGAGCACCGGTGCCACCTCGCGGCATATCTGCGTCGCGCGTGGGCAGCGCCCCGCGAAGACGCAACCTTGGATGCGCTGCTTGAGGCTCGGCACGATGCCGGGGATCTCCGAAAGGCGCGTTGCCTCGCCTTCCAGCGAAGAGCCGAGCTTCGGCACGGCGCCGATGAGGCCTTGCGTGTAGGGGTGGCGCGGCGCGCGAAAAAGATCGACGACGGAAGCTTCTTCCACCTTCCGGCCCGCATACATCACCATGACACGCTGGGCGAATTCCGCGACGACGCCGAGATCGTGGGTGATGAGGATGATCGCCGTACGGGTGCGACGCTTGAGATCTCCTATGAGCTCGAGGATCTGCGCCTGGATGGTGACGTCGAGCGCCGTCGTCGGCTCGTCGGCGATGAGGAGCTTCGGGTTGCAGGCGAGCGCGATCGCGATCATCACGCGCTGGCGCATGCCGCCCGAAAGCTGATGGGGGTAGTTGCGCACGCGCCGGCGAGGCTCGGGAATGCCGACGAGATCGAGCATCTCGACGGCACGCGCCTCGGCGGCCTTGCGATCGAGCCCTTCATGCAGGCGCAATGTTTCGCCCAGCTGGCGCGCCACGGTGAGCACGGGGTTGAGGCTCGTCATCGGCTCCTGGAAGATCATGCCGATGTCATTGCCGCGAATGGCGCGCATGGTGCGTTCGGGAAGGCTCAAGAGTTCGCGCCCCTCGAATTTGATCGAGCCCGCGACCTTGCCGGGCGGCTCGGGGATGAGCCGCAGGATCGAATTCGCCGTCACCGATTTGCCGCAACCCGACTCGCCGACGACCGCGAGCGTCTCGGCATCGTTCACGTGGAAGGAGACGCCGTCGACCGCGCGGTTCACCCCGTCCGGCGTGCGGAAATGCGTCTGCAGATTTTCGACTTCGAGAAGCGCCATCAATCGGTGACCCTCTCGGCGTCATGGCCGGGCGCCGGGCCGGCCATCCTCGCCTTTCGCCGCACCGTCGCGAAGCGTGGATGCCCGGCCCGAGGCTGGGCATGAGGCGCAAATTGGTCCTCTGTAAGAAACACCACGCTAAAGCTTCTTCGCGAGGCGCGGGTCGAGCGCGTCGCGCAAGCCGTCGCCGAGGAGGTTCACGGCAAGCACGGTGAGCGACAAGAAGATCGCGGGAAAAAGCACGATGTAGAACTTCACCTGCCAAAGCGCCCTGCCCTCCGCCATGATGTTTCCCCAGGACGGAATGATCGGCGGCGTGCCGACCCCGAGAAAGGACAAGATCGCCTCGGTGATCATGGCGGACGCGCAGATATAGGTCGCCTGCACCGTGAGCGGGGCGAGCGTGTTCGGCACGACGTGCCGCAGGATGATCATGGGCACGCGCGTTCCGGCGGCGACCGCGCCGTCGATGAAGGGCTGCTCGCGCAAGGACAGGACGACGCCCCGCACGAGGCGCGAGACGCGCGGCACCTCGGCGATGGTGATCGCGGTGATGACGTTGCCGACGCTGCCCCGCGTGAGCGCCATGAGCGCGATGGCAAGGAGGATGGGCGGTATCGACATCAAGCCGTCCATGACGCGCATGACCACGCCATCCGCCGCGCGCAGGAAGCCGGCGGAGAGGCCGATCGCCAAGCCGATGAACGAGGCGAGGAAGGCCACCGAAAATCCGACGAGGAGCGAGACGCGCGTGCCGAAGAGCACACGCGAATAGATGTCGCGCCCGAGCATGTCCGAACCGAACCAGAAAAGTGCCGAGGGCTCGCGCGTGCGCTTCGACGGGGCAAGCGTCGTCGGATCGACGGTGCCGAGATAGGGCGCCAGAACGGCGATGAGGATCATGATGACGAGAATGCCTCCGCCGATCACAATCGTCGGATGGCGAAGGCAAAAGCCGACCACCCGCCCATGCGGCTTAACCGGCGCCAATATGTCGGGAAGCTTGGGCGCGCCGATGGCAGGCGTTTCAGCAAGCGGTGCGGAGGCGAGATCGGACACGACGCTCAATAGCGGATCCTCGGGTCGAGCAAGGTATAGATGAGGTCGATGCAAAGATTGACGAGCACATAGGCGAAGCTGAAGAGCAAGACGAGACCCTGGATCACCGGGTAGTCGCGGCGCAGGATGGAATCCACCGTGAGGCGCCCGAGGCCGGGGATCACGAAGACGCTTTCCGTCACCACCGCGCCCCCGATGAGCGCCGCGATGCCGAGCCCGATCACCGTGACGATCGGCACGGCCGCGTTCTTCAAGGCGTGGATGAACAGAATGCCCCCTTGGCCGATCCCCTTTGCGCGCGCTGTCTTGATGTAATCCTGCTGGAGGACCTCCAGCATGGTGGCGCGCGTCATGCGCGCGATGAGCGCGATATACACCGCGCCAAGCGCGATCGACGGAAGGATGAGGTTCTGGAGCCACGGCCAGAAGCCGCGCGCGATCGGTGTGTAGCCTTGCACGGGGAGCCAATCGAGCTCGAGCGCGAACACATAGGCGAGGAGGTAGGCGATGACGAAGACGGGCACCGAGAAACCGAATACCGCGAACGCCATCACCAGCCGATCGACGAGACTTCCAGCCTTCCAGGCCGCAGCGACACCGAGCGGCACCGCGACGCCGATCGAGAGGATGAGCGTCACCACCATGAGCGAGACCGTCGGCTCGATGCGCTGCGCGATGAGATTCGTGACCGGCAGGCTGGTGAAGATCGAAGTCCCGAGATCGCCATGCAGGATGCGCCAGACCCAATCGCCGAATTGAACGAGGAAGGGCCGCTCGAGTCCGAGGCTCTGGCGGATGCGCTCGATATCGGCGGGCGTCGCCTGATCGCCCGCGATGATGGCGGCCGGGTCGCCGGGTGCGATATAAAGGAGGCTGAAGACGAAGAGCGCCACCACCGCCATCACCGGAACGGTGGAGAGGATGCGCCTCAGGACGTAGCCACCCATGGCTTTGAGCGTTCAGGCAGTCTTGCTCACGCCCCAAGGGAAGGGCAAGGGGCCTTTCACCACTCCTGAGACATTTTTGCGCCAGGCTTGGTAGGTGAGGAAGAAGCCGGTCGGCGCATAGACGACGAAGTCGAGCGCATCCTTGTTCAATTTGCGCATCGCGGCCTTCTCTTCGTCGAGCGTCTTGGCGTCGAACCAAGCCGTGATGTCGTTTTCGACTTCGGGACTGTTCGGCCAGCCGAACCAGGCTTTGTCGCCGTTGCAACGAATCGCTGTGTAAGCCGCCGGATTGATGCAATCTGCGCCCGCGTGCCAGGTGTGGAACATCGACCAGCCTCCTTGGCCGGGCGGATTCTTCATGGCGCGGCGCGTGCCGGTTGTGCCCCAATCGGTGGCGACAAAGTCGACGTTCATGCCGAGCTGCTTCAGGAGATCGGCCGTGACATCGCCTTGCGCCTTGGTGATCGGCTGGTCTTGCGCCACGACGCAGGTGATCGGCTCGCCCTTGTAGCCCGCTTCTGCGAGAAGGCGCTTGGCCCCGTCGAGATCGCGCTTGCCTTTGAGGATCTCGCCGCCCTCCTCGTTGTAGAGCGGCGTGCCTGGCGTGAAATAGCCCGGTATCGGCCGCCACAGCTTGTCGTCGGAGCCGACAAGCGCGCGCATATAATCCTCCTGGCTCAAGGCCATCAGGATGGCGCGGCGCGCCTTCACATTGTTGAACGGCGGATAAAGGTGGTTCATGCGGAACGAGCCGATATTGCCCAGCGGATCGGCGATATCGACATTGATGTTCGAATTCTTGCGCAAGAGCGGCACGAGGTCCGAAATGGGGTTTTCCCACCAATCCACCTCTCCATTCTGCAATGCGGCGGAGGCGGTGGCGGGATCGGGCATCACGATCCATTCGATGCGATCGACGAGGATCTTCTTGCCGCCCGCGAGCCAGGAGGCGGGCTCGCTGCGCGGCACGTAGTCGGGATTCTTGGCGAAGACGGCGCGCGCGCCCGGCACCCATTCATCCTTCACGAAGCGCATGGGCCCGGAGCCCACATATTCGGTGATCTGCTTGAACGGATCGGTCTTGGCGATGCTCTCCGGCATCACGAAGCTACATGGCGCGTTGTTCTTGGCGAGCGCGAAGAGCATTTTCGGGAACGGCTTCTTCAGCACCCATCTGAAGCTTCGGTCATCGATGGCGACAAGCTCCTCCTGAATCCCTTGAAGCATGATCCCCATCGGATCGCGCGCCGACCAGCGCGCCATGCTCGCCGCCGCGTCCTTCGCGAGAACCGGTTCGCCGTTGTGAAATTTGAGCCCCGGACGCAAGGTGAAGGTCCAGGTCAGCCCGTCCTCGGTGACCGTCTCGCTCTCGACCATCTGGCGCTTCGGGGCGAGGTTCTCGTCGACACCGTAAAGCGTGTCCCAGACGAGGGCCGCGGCGTTGCGCACCACATATTGCGTTCCCCAAATGGGATCGAAATTCGCGAGGTTGGCTTGCGGCACGAAACGCAAGGTGCGCGCGTCCGCGCCTTGCGCGAGGGCTGGGGCCGGAAAGCGCGAAACGGCCGCAAGCGCACCCGTGCCCGCCAAGCTTTTCAGAAGCGTTCTGCGGTCCATCTTTGTCACCTCTTTTGTCCCTGGAAGCTTCGGGTGCCGCTTTGTGCTCATGACACTCTCAAACGAGGCGCTTGGCAAGACGACGCCCTACCGCCTCCATGCGAAAAGCGTTCGCAAGCTCCATGCCAAATTGACGCTTCGCCCTCAGACGCACGGAAATTTGATCAGCGGCAAATCAATTCCGCGGCCAGGTGGTGTCCGGGTCGAGCGGGAAGATCGGGCGGCGCACATTCTTGAACGTCACCTCGTCGTAGTTCGAGGTGCACACGCCGAGCCCCGCGCATTCGACGATGGCGCCGGCGAGCTTGCCGAGATCGGCGCGCCAATGGACGCGGCTCTTGATGGCGACGAAGCGCTTCGTGCGCGGGTCGATGCCGAGCACGCTCAGCATGTCGATCGCGGTCGGCTCGACATGCTTGGAGAGGAGCACGATGTCGACCTTTCCGGTATCGAGGACGACCGTCGGGCCGAGCACCGTCTTCACGCCGCGGTTCGAGGCCGAGCGGCTCGTGAAGGAACCGATCGAGATCGTCTTCACCGTGGCCTCGACCGTGAGCGGCGGGTTCGGCCGCTCGAGCGCCGGAAGCGCAAGCTTGCCGCCGATCGAAAGCTTCACCCGCGATCCGACGCCCGCCGCGATCGCCTCTTGCACCGCTTGCGGATCGTAGATGCCGAAGAAGGCGAGGTCCTCGAGGCCTTGGCGCAGGATTTCGGCGAGGACGGCTGTCGTGTCCATCGTCCCGCCCGAAGCACAGTTGTCGTAATGGTCGAGGAGGAAGATCGGCGCCTTGTCGGTCGACATCGCCTTGGCACGCGCGACCGATTGCGCCAAGGGCTCGACCTTGAAGACGAAATCGTGCCGCGCCGTCCAGGCCTCGTGCAGGAGCTCGTCGACGAGGCGGCGCGCCGCGATCGGGTCGCCATCCGTGGTCACAACGGCGCTCAAGCCCGCCTCGCGAATATCGGCATGCGAGAAGCCGACGAAAAGCGCGGCCGAAAGGGCGGTGCCGTCCTCCTCCCAGCGCGCAACCTTCTCCTGCAATCCCTTGTTCGGCGCCTGATGCGTGCCTTGCGCCATCACATGGGGAAGCATCGGGACGTTGCCCCAGGCCATCACCGGGCGCGCTTCGCCGCGGATCGCCTTCACGAGAAGGGCGCCGGCGCGGCGCGCCGTCTCGGCCATGTCGGTGTGCGGATAAAGGTGATAGCCGGCGATCACCGTCGAGAGCTTGACGATGTCCTCATAGATGTTGGCGTGCATGTCGAGTGCGACCGCGATCGGCACTTTCGGGTCGATGGCGCGAATGCGGCGCAAGAGCTCGCCCTCGCCGTCCTCCACATGCTCGGCCACCATCGCGCCGTGCAGATCGAGCAGCAGCCCGTCGAAGCCGCCTTTTGCCACCGCATCCGTGATGGCCTTGGCGCAATTCTCGTAGGTCGAACGTTCGACGGGTCCGCTCGGCGGCGCGCTTGCCGCGATCGGCACGGTAATGTCGGCACCTACGCTTTGCGCCACGTCGAGAAAGCCGCCCATGCAGGTGCCGGTGCCGCGGTAGTGCGCGATCGCCGCTTCGCCGGAGAGCGGGGTCGCACCGTCCCGGCAAAAGCGCTCGATGCGTGTCGGCACAGGCGAGAACGTGTTCGTCTCGTGCGAGAATTGCGCGATCAGGAAACGCATCGAGACTTCTCCCACGTCACGCCCGTCCTCGGGCTTGTCCCGAGGATGGGGCGCCGGCATCCACGCCTTCTCGGCCGTCCAAGCAAGGCGTGGATCACCGGACCAAGCCGGTGATGACGAAGGTTTGCATCATGCCGCCTCTACGCTTCCTTCTTCACGTTCCAGAAGATCGGGAAGCCGGTGAGCACACCCGTTACGTATTTTTTGAAGGCGACGGGGAGATAATACTGGCCGAGCGGGATATAGGGTACGTCGATGAACACCTGCTTCTGGATCTCGCCTGCGAGCTTCTTTTGCGTTGGCGCGTCCGGAGCCTCGATCCAGGCTTGCCGGAGCTCCTCGAGCTTCGGCGCCGTCGGCCAGCCGAACCACGCATCGAGCCCGTTGCCGCGAAGCGACAGATGGCCGACCGGGTTCAACATGTCGATGCCGCCCCAGCCGGTGAAGAAGATGTTCCAGCCGCCTTGCTCGGGGCTCTCCTTCTTGGCACGCCGAGCGACCACCGTGCCCCAATCCATCGTCTGGTAGTCGACGTTCATCCCGCATTTCGCGAGCATGTCGGAGCCGACATCGCCCTCGGCCTTGAGGTTCGCGAGATCGGTGACGCCAAGGATCACGATCTTCTCGTCCTTGTAGCCGGCAGCCTTCAAATCTCGCTTCACCTTCTCGAGGTCACGCTTGCCGTTGAGCAGCTCCATCCCGGCATCGTTCTCGAGCGGCGAGCCGGGAAGGAAGACGCCGACCCCGGTCTTCCACATTTCCTTGTCGGAACCGGCGACCGCGACCATGTAGTCCTCCTGGTCGACCGCGCCGAGAAGCGCGCGACGGATCGCCGGATTGTCGAAGGGGGGCACGAGCTGGTTCATGCGCATGATCGCGATCGCGCCCGTCGGATCCTTGATGGCCACCGTGACCGTCTTGTCCTTGGCGAGCAGGGGCTGCAAATCGGGCGAGGGCTGCTCGAGCCAATCGATCTCACCTCGCTGCAAGGCGGAAGCAGCGGTCGAGGTGTCGGGTATCGTGATCCATTCGACGCGATCGAAATTCGCAATCTTCGGTCCGGACGTCCATTGCGGCGAGCCGTTCTCGCGCGGCCTGTAATCGGCGAAACGCTCATAGACGGTTCGCGTCCCGATCAGCCGCTCGGAGGCAACGAATTTGTACGGCCCGCTGCCGACCATCTCGGTGATTTGCGTGTAGGCATCGATCTTGGCGATGCGCTCGGGCATGATGGAAGCCGGATAGGCCGTGCATTTGCCGAGCGCGTCGGGAAGCAGGGGAAACGGCCGCTTCAAGCGGAATTGGATCGTCTTGTCGTCTGGCGCCGATAGCTCGTCGGTCGCGGCAATGAGCGCCTGGCCGAAGGCGTCGCGCTTTCCCCAGCGCTGGATGCTGGCGACGCAATCCTTCGCAAGCACCGCGCTTCCGTCATGGAATTTGAGGCCGGGACGCAGCACGATCTTCCACAGCTTGCCGTCATTGTCGGTCGTCGCGCCTTCCGCCATCTGCGGCGTGGCGCGATAGCTGTCGTCCTGGCCGTAAAGCGTGTCGAACACGAGAAAAGCGTGGTTTCGCGTCACCGTCGCCGTCGTCCACACGGGATCGATGACCGAAAGGTCAGCCTGGGGTGTGAATTTCATCACCCGATTTTCGGCGCCGAGCACGAGCGATGGGGTCGCAAGCGTCGGTGCGGCAATCGAGGTCGCGGCGGCGGCTTTGAGGAAATCTCGTCTGCGCATCATGGCGTCACCTTCCAGCCGTTAGCGCAACCTCAAGGTCGCACGCTCTATAATGCCTTTGTCCAACGGCAGCGTAGGATTTGATCAGCGGCTAGCCAAAGACGCAAGCCGAAACGGCTCGTGACGAGCCGCATCGTCCAAAGATGTCCGAGTCTTCGCGCAAATGTGAAGTACTGGAGGCGTAGATCACCGGGCGGAGCCCGGTGATGACGAGGTGGGAACGCCTGCCGCGTCATGGGCGGGCGTCGGCCCGGCCTCCTCGCCTTGCACGTGCGTTTGCGGGAAGAACGCGGATCGACGGCCAAGCTCCCGCGACGCAGCTCGCGATCCGCAGTCTAAGTCCTGAGCGTCGCCCCGTGGCGGCGTGAGACCTCCGTGACGATCTTACGGGAGACCGCGTCGATTTCGGCATCGGTGAGCGTCTTCTCGAGCGGCTGCAGCGTGACCTCGAAGGCAAGAGATTTCCTCTCAGGGTCAAGTCCCGCGCCTTCATAGACATCGAAGACCACGACATCGGCAATGAGCGTACGATCGGTGTTCTGCACTGTCTTCACGATGTCACCGGCCGCGGCGGTCTTCTCGACCAGGAAGGCGAAATCACGCCTCACGGGCTGGAGCTCGGACAAGGCGAGCTTGGCTCTTGCGCGCGTCCCCTTCGATTTCGGTGCTGGCAAGAGATCGAGCGTGATCTCGAACCCGACGACCGGGCCTTTCACGTCGAGAAGCTCGAGCGTGCGCGGATGAAGCTCTCCGAAGGCGCCGAGCTGGAGCTTCGGGCCGAATTGCAATCGTGCCGAGCGTCCAGGATGGAACCAGGACGGTCCTCCAGGAACGACCTGCACGCCTCCGAGCGGAACGGCGAGCATCTCGAGAAGCGCAAAGGCGTCCGCCTTGGCGTCGAACGCGGCGAGAGGCGCGCTGCCCGACCAGTGTCGGCCGACGCCCGTGCTCCCGGCGAGCCCGCGTCTCACGCCTGAAGCGCGCATCGATTGGCCCTCGGGCTCGTCGGAGTGAAAAACCTGGCCGACTTCGAAGAGGGCGATGTCCCCCCTCCCCCTATCCGCATTCTTCTGGGCGGCCCTCAAAAGCCCGGGCAAAAGGCTTGGACGCATATCGGAAAGCTCGGCGGTGATCGGGTTCGCGAGAGCGAGCTCCGGCGCGCCGCCGCCGAAATGTTTCGCCTCCTCCTTGCCGATGAAGGACCAGGTGACTGCCTCGATCATGCCGCGTGCCGCGAGCACGCGGCGCGCGAGCGAGACGCGCTTTTGCGCGAGCGTGAGCACCGGCTCGAGTACCGCCGCCTCGAGGCGCGGGAAAGGCGTAGATGGCACGCGGTCGAGCCCCCTGATCCGCGTGATCTCCTCGACGAGGTCGGCCTTGCCTTCGATATCAGGCCGCCAGGAGGGTGGAATGACTGTGGCGTGGCGATCTTCCGAGCTGAACCTGAAGCCGAGCCGGCTCAAGGTGGTGAGCGCGGCGATGTCGTCGATCTCGAGCCCGGTGAGGCGCTTGGTCTCGCTCAGCGGGAAATCGATGCTGCGCCGGTGATCGGGAATTGCACCCCCAAGCATGATCTGTGAGGCCTCTCCGCCGCACATGTCGAGCACCATGCGCGTCGCAAGCTCGAGGCCCGGAAGAGTGAAGGCCGGATCGACGCCGCGCTCGAAACGGTAGCGCGCATCCGTGTTGATACCGAGCTTGCGCCCTGTTTCGGCGATGTTGAGCGGATCCCAAAGCGCCGATTCGATGAGCACATCGCTCGTGCCCTCGTCGCAACCCGAAGCCTCGCCGCCCATGATGCCGCCAATCGACTCGACGCCTTGCTCATCGGCGATCACCACCATGCTCTCGTCGAACGTGTAGGTCTTGCCGTCGAGCGCAAGCAATCTCTCGCCCTTCCTGGCGCGCCGCACGGTGAGCGCGCCCTTCACCTTCTTCGCGTCGAAGACATGCAAAGGCCGGCCGCGATCGAAGGTGATGTAGTTCGTGATGTCGACGAGCGCGTTGATCGGACGAAGGCCGATCGCGCTCAGCCTTCGCTGAATGAAGGCGGGCGAGGGTCCGCATTTGACGCCGCGCACGAGGCGAAGGGCAAAGGCCGGGCAGAGCTTCGCATCGGTCCCGGAAAATTGGAGATGCACCGGCATGGGACAAGGAAAACCGGCCGCTACCGGCGCGATCGGTGCCTCCTTGAGCCTGCCCACCCCGGCCGCGGCAAGGTCGCGCGCGATGCCGTGGATGGATGCCGCATCCGGCCGGTTCGGGGTGAGGTTGATCTCGATCACCGCGTCATCGAGTCCGGCGTAGGTGGCGAAGGGAGCGCCGACCGGTGCGTCTTGGGGCAGATCGATGATGCCATCGTGATCGTCGGAGATTTCGAGTTCAGCCTCGGAGACGAGCATGCCGTTCGATTCGACGCCGCGGATCACGCCCTTGCCGAGCGTGATCTTCTTGCCGGGGATGTAGCTTCCCGGCGGCGAGAACACGCCCATCATGCCGGTTCGCGCGTTGGGCGCGCCGCACACGACCTGCACGGGATCACCCGCACCCGTGTCGACGACGCAGACGCGCAGCCGATCGGCATTCGGATGCGGCTTCGCCTCGATGACACGCGCGATCGTGAAGGCCTTGAGCGCTGAGGCCTTGTCCTCGACCGCCTCGACCTCGAGCCCGATGCGGGTCAGCACCGCCACGATCTCATCGAGCGGAGCCTCGGTGTCGAGGTGATCCTTGAGCCAAGACAAGGTGAGCTTCATCGGGACGCCTTCAACCCGCCATCATGCCGAGCGCCTGAAGGTAGAGATCGAGGATCTCCTCCTCCTCGCGCCGCTCGGCCGCGTCGCGCTTGCGCAGCGCCACGACCTTGCGCAGGATCTTGGTGTCGAAGCCCTGGGCCTTGGCTTCGGCGTAAACTTCTTTCACGTCGCCAGCGATCGAGGTCTTCTCTTCCTCCAACCGCTCGATCCGCTCGACGAACGCTTTGAGCAGATCAGGCGCAACGGCATCGGACATTTCGGCGGCTCTCCTCGGAAACGGGGCTGAGGCAGTCGCATACCCGGCCCGCCGAGGTCAACGCTTCATTCGCGGAAGACTGGCTCAAGCGTCGCGAGGCGTGCTTCGTTCCTCCGCCGGAACGTCGTCACTCGCAAGAATGGGGTTGAGCCGCACGATACCAAGGGTTGGTCCAGCCGCCGCAATTCCCGCAACCGCCAAGCAGGAAGCCGAGCGCGACGATCATGAGCGCCACCCGCACTCTGCGTGCCTGACCCACGCCGATTTTGGCGCGCCGAATCGGCGCGCCTTGCGCTTCAGCCATTGTTTGAGCCTCCATGCGCTCGCCGCTCGTCATGCTCGATCACCTCGATCTTACTCGCGCGAGCAGGGAGAAACCACTGCGCGGCGGCAATCGCAAGCTTTTTGAGGAGAATGGGACGGCCCGTCGCAACGCCGGGGGTGTCGGCGCGCCGGGGCTGTTTCGAGGCGCCCCGGCGCGGTAGAGGTGGCAAAGCCGAACGCCACAGGAGCAGCTGATGGGCCTGCATTTCGCTCCCACCGAATTCGCACAGAGGCTCGAGCGGCTGCAAGCCGCGATGGCGAGAGATCGCCTCGACGCCATGTTTCTTTTCGCTCAGGAAAGCCTCTATTGGCTTACGGGATATGACACTTTCGGCTTTTGTTTCTTCCAATGCCTCGTCGTGAAAGCCGATGGGCGCATGGCGCTTCTCACCCGCTCTGCCGATTTGCGCCAAGCGCGCCAGACCTCGCTCATCGACGATATCCGCATTTGGAAGGATGCCAGGGACGCTGCTCCGGCCGCAGAGCTCAAGACACTCGCAAAGGAGCTCGGCCTTTCCGGCAAGCGCA
The DNA here is from genome assembly GCA_019247605.1 of Hyphomicrobiales bacterium. Taxonomy (GTDB): domain Bacteria; phylum Pseudomonadota; class Alphaproteobacteria; order Rhizobiales; family Beijerinckiaceae; genus GAS188. The sequence continues at coordinate 47,890 of JAFBAS010000127.1, read as the reverse complement.
TCGGCGCCGAATACGAGACGCAGGGCCTCACGCATCGCAACGGCAGTCGGCTCGAGGCGCAATTCGAGGGTTTTGCGGAGCTCCATGATGCCTCGGCGCTCGTCCCTGCGTTGCGGGCGGTGAAATCACCGGCCGAGATCGGCTTTGTGCGCCGCGCGGCCGAGTTGTCGGATGCCGCCGACACCGCCGCGGTGGCCCATCTTCGCGGCGGCGTCGATGAAGGCGAAATCCTCGCCGCCATGCACGATGCGATCTTTCGCGCGGGCGGCGACTATCCCGCAAACGAGTTCATCATCGGCTCGGGTGGGGAGGCGCTGCTTTGCCGCTACAAATCCGGGCGCCGCCAGCTCGACGCGCAAGATCAACTCACGCTCGAATTCGCCGGCACCTGGCGCCATTACCACGCCGCTTTGATGCGCACCCACGTGGTGGGCGCGCCGCGTGCCTTGCATTTGCCCTATCACGCGGCCGCCAAGGAGGCGCTTCTCGCCTGCGAAGCGGAGCTACGGCCGGGGCGAACGGCCGGCGATGTGTTCGCGGCGCATGCCCGCATCCTCGACAGGCACGGCCTCTCGGCGCATCGGCTCAACGCGTGCGGCTATTCGCTCGGCGCAAAATTCACTCCCTCCTGGATGGACCCGCCAATGTTCTACGAAGGGAATGATTTGGTCCTCGTGCCAGGAATGAGCATGTTCCTTCACATGGTCTTGATGGATTCGCAGAGCTCGACCGCGATGTGTCTCGGGCGCACATCTCTGATCGGAGAAAGCGCTTGCGAGCCGATCAACGGCAAGAGCCTCGACCTCGTCATCCGTTGAGGCTATGTTCGCTCAAGTCCTGCCGATCGAGAAGTGCAGGCGGAGGCGGCAATGAAAAGAGTTGGCACCGTCCGGCAGCGCCGGATCGGGGGGCTATGGTTTACCAGAGGGGCCTCCACTGCGGCGATGGTCGCCGGGCTTTGCATTTGTCTTGGCGGCTGCCAGGACGTGGGATTTGAATCCTCCGTGTCGCCACGGCAGGCTCCGGGCGTTCCAATTGCGGTCGAGGCGATCGAAGGGCCCCCCGCGGAAGTGACCGGCGCGCTCTCCGCCGCGCTCGTGCAAGCCGCCGCGGATCGTCAGGTCACGCTGGTCGACGACACGCAGGCGCCGCGCTTTCGCCTCAAGGGCTACGTGACCGCCGACCAGGCAGCAGATGGCAAGACCGAGCTTGCATATGTCTGGGACGTTTTCGACGCCTCGAACCGACGCGCCCAGCGCGTCACCGGGACAGTGGAGACGGCGGGTGATCCGGCCAATCCTTGGGCACAGCTCGACGACAAGGCGCTCAAGCGCGTCGCCGGCAAAAGCATGGACGGGATCGCCGATTTCCTTGCAAACGCGGGCGCGACTTCGCCGGCTTCGGTCGCCGTGAAACTCTCGCCGAAGGCTGTAACCGCAGGAGCGACGGTTGGCGCCGCGGTCGGCGCAGGCGCAAAGCCGCTCGGATATGCCGCAAGCGAGTGAGGCGCTTGCCTCAATGGCGAGGGCTTGGTTGGGCGCGAGGAGTGATCTTCAGCAATTATTGGGAGGGCACCCCTTGCGCCTCCATTCCTCGGGCGTAAGCCGAGTTCCTATGTCGAGGGCGAAACTCACGACTTTGGTTGCATCCGTGTCGACTTCGCAACGATAGCTCAGACCGTACCAGGCCCAATTCGAACGGAAGACGGCGCCATAATTTTCGACGATCGTCCCTTCTTTCAGCCGGTCGAAAGGCACGATCTCCGCAGGATAGGAGGGTGACGCATGGCGCAACTGCTCTGTCAACTCGCTCGCACAAAGCCGCGCGACGCGCATGTCGCGCGGAACATACCCCATTGCGATTGTTGCCGTCGCACTCCCGGTGACACGTTGTGAGAACAATATCTTGGCCGGCCGAAGCCGGCTTTGCGCTTTCGCGACGTCCTCTGGGGCGAGGGCAGGCGCTTGCTGGGTCCTGAGTTGGGGGACTTCTTCTGCTCTGGCGGTCATGGCGGCTGATGGGCGTGCATCGTCCCGTTTTTCGGGATCCTGGACAGCCTCAGGCGATCCGGAATCGGCATTTGCACTATTGCCGTCTGGCGACACGACGGAACCCGCGTCCTTCTCGCCGAATTGGAAGACGCGCTGAAGGACCGGGTAGGGTTGGACGTTGTCGTTTCTTGGTGGTTGAGGCGCGGCCACGAGCTCTACCGATATTGCCTCGTCTTCCTGCCGCGGCGGCGGCGATTCAGACAACCCAAATATCAAAGCTGCGGCAATGAGCAGATGGAGGATAAGGGAGGCAGGAACGGCGAGCCTCCACGTCCGGCGATCGTTCCATGCTTCGTCATTCATCTTGATCTGTCTGGAACCCGATCGCCGGCATATGGCGCCGATGGTAAAATTTCATCCTGCTCGAGACTAGAGCCGCCCAACGACGATGCCGCACCCATCCGACCTTTGACGTTTGCAGTGGGCCAAAACGGCTGGAGGAGGCGGCTCGCTGGCTCCGTTCATGATCATGTGTGGCACGACGCGGGTAAAGTTCAAACCTCCCTGACCAACATTGCCCCTGGGGCGTGTGTCGGTTGGGACACGGAGAAACGAGCATGCGAGCTGAAATTCTGGCAGGTTGTGTCGCTCTTATGGTTTGCGGCCCTGCCGGCGCGGCGGAAGACCAGACCCAATCAAAGAGTGGTGCCGCCGAAATCAAAAGCCCAGCAGGAGAATGGCTGGTAGAGAACCAGACCGCCAGGATCAAGGTCGAGAACTGCGGGGGAGAAATGTGGGGAGCGGTATCGTGGGAAAAGAGTCCGGGCGGCCAAGACACACAAAATCCAGATCCGACCAAGCGCAGCCGCGCGACCCTTGGACTTCCGATCATCCTGCATATGCGGGCAAGCCAGAATGGCCGCTGGGATGGAGAAGTGTACAACGCCGAAAACGGCAAGACCTACACCGCCCATATGCAACTGCTGAATCCCGGCACGTTGCGAATTGAAGGGTGCGTGTTCGGAGTCCTCTGTGGCGGCGAGAACTGGACCCGCTTCGAGGCTAAGTCCGCCGCCGCGAAATCCACGACTGCCGACGCACGAGAATTGGATGTCTGCTCGGGCGTGTCCGATGGGAAAAGCCGCACGAGGTAAATACGTCGTGGAGCTCGTCAACTTCCCCGAGCACGCGGTGGCCGTCGTGGAAAGTGCATCCGCAGCCCATCCTCGGGATCGCGTGTTGATGGCCGGCATCGTTGGCGGTGAAGGTGGGCCGAACCGTAAACTTAAGTAGCGACATCGAAGTATACATTTCAATTATTCACTATCGTTTTTTTCGAAAATCGACTCTTGAAACCACGATCGTCGTTTAATTTTCTTCAGTATCGGAAATTTGGAGGTACTCATGCGGGTTACTCATTAAATTATTTTTTGTATGACGATCATCGTTTTCAGAGCCTGCCCAATTTTCAGTTTTTTTCAAAGGCCCGTTTGATTTATACTTGTTGGCGAAATGCCGTTGCCGGCCCCGGGATCAAATGAGATTTTGAAGAACGGGACCCGTCAATACTATGGTTGAATGTACTTCCTAAAAACAAAATGTCAGTTAAGTGGTTGACCGAACGACCTGTTCCGGTCAGTGTTGGGGGCATCTTACTTCGAACCTTCTAGCCACTGCGGGGAATAAGACCGCTGGGAGGTGCGCCATGGGCTTACGAAATACCTCGATTAGAGGCGTTGATCTTGATGATTTCGCGCGGCAATTACGTGAATTCCAGAAGAGTTCCGGCGTAAGCGAGAGCGAATATTCTCAGATCGAGAAGACCAAAAAAGGCGGGGGAAAGCTTCCGAGGAGCGATCGCGAGAACGCGCGTGATCGGCCGACGCCAACTTCTCCCGTCCATCCGCGCCAGAAATCGGCGAGGAAATCGACGAGTAAAGTCAACATTGATGAAGTCGAACGGCAGCTACGCGAGGCTGCTTCTTTGACGAACCGTAGATCCTCCCTGCCGCCCAACAAAGGCGGGGTAGCCGTTCAACGTGATAAACCGCCGAGCACGACTTCAGGGCGGCCCCAACGTGCGGATGCTGAAGCTGCCTCCCGCGTCCCTGTCGCGCAGCTTGGCCTGCTGCAGGCGAGTTGGCGGCCGGTGATCCTCAAAAAATACGGTGAGCAAAGCGTGTGGGAGCGATGCGCACGTTCTCTCGCTCTGCCGCTGCTCATCATTACGCTAGGAACAGGCGCGTTCGTGGTGCTCGGCCCGGAAGGCGCGCTGACGAGCATCGATCATTTGCTGACAGAAGGAGCCGCCAACCCGGCTAAGCATGACCGTCAAGCGCCTGTCCAAAGCGTCATCGCGGCTGCGGGCCCGGTCGACCGCCGCAACTTCCTGCCGAGCTCGGGGGGCGAGGTGGGTTCGGACGCTTTGACGACGCCCGGCGTATCCACAACCCTGCCGGCCGACACCACATCCCAAACCCCCGACAAGGTCGCATCCCCCTCGCAGACGGCAAACCCGATCGAGCCAAAGACGCCGTTGAATAGTGGGGCAGTCGCCGAAGCACAGGCACCGGAGTTGGCCGATCCGACGATGCCGCAGGCCTCGCTGACACGGCCCGATGCCGCAACCTCCCCGACACCCGAAGCGGTGATGGCGTCTCGGATTACTGAACCCAAGGCTTCCAGTTCGGCCTCAGACGGTGCGGTTTCTGAAACACCTGCCACGGCTTTGGCAAATACGGTGATGCCGACACCTTCGCCATTGGACGCGGGGGACAGCGCCGCCTCGCTTTCGCTTCCAGAAAAGTCGATCGAGCCAGGAACAGGCTTGAACGGTGATGCTGTTTTTGCGTCGACAGCACCGGTCGTTGCCGGCCTGGCGATGCCAGAACCGTCCGTATCCCCTCCCTCAGCGTCCCCTGCGACCACGCTCGCGCCAACCTCGGAAGCGGCAACGTCATCCTCCCTTGCGCCCGACACCTCCAACGCTCCGAATCCGAGTTCGCCAAGCGAAGCCGTTTCCGAACCGCCTGCATCCGTTCTGGCCGCTTTGCCGCCTGCGGAGTTACCTGCATCCGCGCCGACCATCCCCCGAGCGCAATCTCCTGAATCGGCAGCATCCTCGGATACCGCGCCGTCCGTCGGAGCAGAAACTCGCTCCAATCGCGAGGCCAATTCCGAAACAGCGACACTACCCGATCTGGCGCCGCCACACTCTCTTCGCCTCGCATCGGACGAAACAACCGTTGACTCACCTCGCGAGGTTTTCTCGAAGGTAAGCGCGTCAGTATTGGGGGAGTTGGCGAGGCTGGAGCTGCCCAAAGCCCTTACGATACTCACCGCGTTGCCGATTTCGGAAGTTCCGGCGCTGACCACGGTTGAGATCATTGCGAGCACTGCGCCGTCAACCCCGCCAGACGCTGAATCACACCCAGGCTCTCCCGATTGGGCCGATTCGAGAACTGTCGCAACCGAGCAGATCGTCTCGCAGGCAGATTCATCTGCCACACCCAGTGCTGCGCCGGCACAACCGTCTCTGTCGCCGGGGCCAGTTGCGGCATCGCCGACATCGGACGGGGCGGCTCTCAATGCTGAAAATGTTGCGGGCGAGAAACCGATCGGCTCAAAGCCGGGCGGCGAGACCGTATCCGACAAGACGGCGCCTTTGACCGCCCAACAGATACCTGCATCGCTGCCCGACATATCTTCGCCGCCGGCCAACACGCTCGCGCAGCCGATCCGTAATAGCGCCGTTGAAACTACGAGCCCGCCGATCGCTCAGTTGATCGTGGCACAAAAAGAATCCGGTGCGGCCGGAGCCGCGCTTCCCTTGCCGGTTTCACTCAACGGCGCGCCAGCCGGTGCAACTGTCGTCATCCAGGGCCTCGCGGCGGGCTCGACTCTCACCGTTGGCCGGTCTTCGGAAGTCGGGAGCTGGCAGCTGACAGCAGGCGAGCTGCACGACGCGTTGCTGCGCCCGCCTCAAGGCTTTGCAGGCGCGATGGAGCTTGGACTTGAGTTGCACCTCCCCGACGGCAGCGTCGCGGATCGCAAGGTGCTGCACCTTGAATGGACAGCAAGCGTGGGACCAAAAGCGACAAAACCCGCTTTTGTGGTGCGCCAGCTCGATCCTGATGAAATCACGGCTCTCCTCAAACGGGGCGAGAGATTCATCACCGGCGGCGATCTAGCCTCCGCTCGTCTCGTACTTCAGCGGGCCGCCGAAGCCGGGGACGCGCAAGCGGCATTGTCTTTGGCGGGGACCTTCGACCCGATCGTGCTGAATAGGCTCGGGCTCCGGGGGCAAAAAGCAGATATTGAAAAGGCCCGGACTTGGTATCAGCGGGCGCAGGAACTAGGATCGGCTGCTGCGCCCAGCCGGCTGCAATTCCTTGCGGGCTACGACCAATGATGGGCGCCCGGCGGCGCCGCGCCATCAACCAGGGATCGGGTTTTTGAAGTTTCTCGAGTGAGAGGTCACGACTATGCGCAAACTTGGGCGGCTCTTGGCAATAGCGACGATGGTCCTGGTGTCCGTGGGAACTGCTTATCCGGCCGAAACCGAAGTGGACCCAAGTGCGGTCAGCGACGGCCTGAAGGCGATCTTTCGCTACAACAACGGATCGCGAGATACTGCGAACCGCCTCAATGCCAATACGGTCACGCTCATGTCGGGAACCATCGGGGGAACGTATGTGCAGATTGGCGCCGACCTGGAATCGGTCTTGGATGACGGCGAAAACCTGCGGGTCCTCTCGATTGTCGGGCGCGGCTCGGTTCAAAGCGTCGCCGACATTCTATACCTGAAAGGCGTCGATCTCGGAATCGTCCGATCCGACACGCTCGATTATTTGGAAAAGAAGGGCTTTGCCAACAACATCAAAGGGCAATTTACATACATTACCAAGCTGTACAATGAGGAGGTGCATGTCGTGGCGCCAAAGAGCGTCCACAGCCTCGCGGATTTGGAAGGCAAAAAAGTATCGGTCGACCTGCCCAACGGCGGCACCTTCGTCACTGCGATTGCGATTTTCGAGCGCCTCGGCATACATCCGAAACTTGCTTACATCGAGCAGCGAATTGCCTATGACAAGTTGTCGAAGGGCGAGCTTGACGCCGTGGTCGCCGTTCAGGGGCAGCCTTCGAAGGCCACCACGCAGATCAAGGATCCCAATCTGCACCTGGTGCCGATCGACTATGCCAAATCACTGCAACCGGACTATTTGCCAGCGCAACTGACTTCCGACAACTATCCAAATCTCATCGCCAAGGGTGAAGTCGTGGACACGGTCGCGGTGCCGGCGGTGCTGGCAGCCTTCAATTGGTCGCCCCACACGGAACGGTATCGCAGACTTGCGCACTTCGTGGACGCGTTCTTCAGCAAGATCGGTGAGCTTCAGCAACCGCCATTCCATCCTAAATGGAAGGAAGTGGCGCTCAATGCTCCCTTGCCCGGCTGGGTTCGCTTCCGACCCGCACAGGAATGGCTCGACCAGAACGCCAGCACAGTTGCAGGAAGCGATGTCCGCAAAGAATTCGAACAGTTCCTAAGTCAAAATCAGGCGCGACTGGCCGGTCCCATTCGATCAGAAGATCGCGAGGCCTTGTTCCGCCAATTCCTGGAATGGCAAAAAGCGCATGCGATTGCACGATGAGCCCCCTACAGGCCCACCATGCGTCACATGTTTGAAGGGTGACAGCCACCTGACGGAGCGCCGTTGACGCGAAACGGGAGTTGAGCAGCCATGTTGGCTGCCCCGGACTTCCCGACGGACCGGAGGTCGACCGCTCGTGATCGCGCCGGCTCGCGGTGGGGCGCCTTTTCCCGAGCTCCAACGCGTTCGCCTCTACGCTACGGAGCGGGCCTGACCGTTCGCAGAGCTTTTTGTTTCCGACATCGACATCGATCGCCTCGGACGTGAAAAGCGCCACCGAGACGACCATGATCCTCCGGCAGCAAGTTATCCAATCGAGCTTTCCCCACGAATGCTCGGCATGCTATCGGGCACGTCTTCATACTCGATACTCGCTGCCAAGGGCTCGAGGTGCTTGCGAGAGGGGAACCGACCATTTTGTTCAGCTGCAAGCCACTCACCCCCAAAGCCGGTATTGTGAACGGCGCCTGAGATATGGCTCTGATGATGTGGATCACGGGCTTGGTCTGCATGGCGCTGGCGACCCTTGGATGCGTGTACTTGCTTTGCGCTGTGTGGTCGTGTGTGAAGTTCGCCAGAGAACGAAGGCCGAAGCTCGCCGCGGCGCCCCCGATCACTGTTCTCAAACCGCTGAGGGGGGCGGAGCCGGCCCTCCTCTCGAATCTCGCAACCCTTTGTAATCAAAACTATCCAGCCGCGATTCAACTCGTCTTCGGCGTGCAGGATCCCACCGATGAAGGCGTCGCGGTCGCGAAGCACCTCAGGGATTTGTACCCACACCAACAGATGGATGTGATCGTCGACCAGACGGTGCATGGAACGAACTCGAAGGTATCGAACCTGGTCAATATGACGCGAGCCATTCGGCACCCTTGCATTATCGTGGCGGACAGCGATATCTCCGTTGATCCGGATTATCTTCTCTGCGTTGCCGCGATGCTTCAGCAACCCGGTGTCGGTGGCGTGACCTGCCTCTATCGTGGTTTGCCGCTGACCGGATTTTGGTCGGGGTTGTCGGCGCTTGGAATTGACACGCATTTCCTGCCGAGCGTTCTCGTCGGCGTTCGATTCGGTTTGGCTGCACCTTGTGTAGGGTCGACGATCGCGCTCTGGAAGCATCAACTCGACGAGATCGGCGGATTTGCCGTCTTCGCGGATTGCCTTGCCGATGATTATGCGATCGGTGCCGCGCTACGCCGCAAAGGTCTCAAAGTCGCGGTCGCGCCGCTTTTGGTGGCGCATGTCTGTCCCGAAGCGTCCTTGTTACAATTGTGGCGCCATGAACTGCGCTGGGCGCGCACTATTCGAAGCATCGATCCCCTTGGATATGTCGGCTCGGTGATAAGCCATCCTCTTCCTTTTGCGTTGCTGGCCGTCGCCGCAGGCGCAACCACGGCCGGGGCGGTGCTCGCGATTCTGGCCCTCGCGTGCCGGCTCATGCTTTTGCAGGTCACGGGCCGGACAAATGTGGCCGCGCCTTTTCAGGAACGCGCTTCTCGCTGGGGCTTTTTAATTCCAATTCGCGATCTAGTTTCCTTTGCAGTATTTCTGTGGAGCTTTTTCGGCCGGCGGATTACATGGGGGGAGCGGACTTATCGGGTGCAGGACGACGGCACGATGATTCGATCGAAAGGCGTAAAGGCATGATGCGAACGCTTTTCCTGCAGGCGCCGTCCTACGACGGCTTCGATGGGGGCGCAGGGTCGCGATATCAGGCGAGGCGCGAAATTGCCTCTTTTTGGTATCCGACTTGGCTTGCCCAGCCGGCCGCCCTGATCGAGGGCTCGAAGCTGATCGATGCTCCGCCTCACCAAATCGGTCTCGAAACCGTGATCGAGAAAGCGCGCGGCTACGACCTCGTGGTGCTGCACACGTCCACCCCGTCTTTCGAAAGCGATGTGAAGACCGTCGGAGCGATGAAAGCGGTCAAACCGGACCTCATCGTGGGCATGATCGGTGCGAAAGTCGCTGTCGAGGCGGATAAAAGCCTGAAGGCCTCCGGGCTCATTGATTTCGTGGCCCGCAACGAATTCGACTTCACGATCCAAGAGGTTGCCGAGGGCCGGAAGCTGTCGACCATCGCGGGCCTATCTTGGCGAGCGAAGGACGGCACCATCGTGCACAACGATGACAGGCCGGTGCTCGAAAACATGGATGTCCTGCCTTTCGTCACCCCGGTTTACAAACGTGACCTCGACATCAAGAAGTACTTCATCGGCTATCTCAAGCACCCTTACCTGTCGTTCTACACGGGGCGAGGCTGCAAATCACGCTGCACATTCTGCTTATGGCCGCAGACGGTGGGAGGGCATCGCTACCGAACTCGAAGCGTCGGTCATGTGATCGAGGAGATTCGCTGGGCCAAGGCCGCGTTCCCCGGGGTCAGGGAGTTTTTCTTTGACGATGACACCTTCACCGATGATGCGGCGCGTGCCGAAGCCATTGCGCGGGAACTCGGCAAGGTCGGCGTCGTCTGGTCGTGCAACGCCAAGGCGAACGTCAAACGAAGTACATTGAAGGTGATGCGCGACAATGGTCTGAGACTGTTGCTCGTCGGCTACGAAAGCGGAAACCAGCAAATCCTGCACAACATCAAAAAGGGCGTGCTCGTCGACGTCGCGAAGCGCTTCACAAAGGATTGCCACGAGCTCGGCATCGTAATCCACGGCACTTTTATTCTCGGGCTTCCCGGCGAGACGACGCAAACCATCAGGGAGACGATCGATTTCGCCAAGGAAATCAACCCTCACACCATCCAGGTCTCCCTTGCGGCTCCCTATCCGGGGACTTTCCTTTACAAGCAGGCACTCGACAAGGGCTGGCTGGACAATGCCAATGCCGAATTGGTCAACGAGGAGGGCGTGCAGATCGCTCCCTTGCATTATCCCCACCTGACCCATTCGGAGATTTTCGACTCCGTCGAGAAGTTCTACCGCCGCTTCTATTTTCGTGCGCCGAAGATTGCATCCATCGTCGGTGAAATGGTGCGCAGCCCCGAAATGATGAGGCGCCGCTTGCGCGAGGGCGTCGAGTTCTTTCGTTTCCTGAGGGAGCGCCGGGAAATTGCGAGTTGAAGAAACTCGTGATGGGGCAAATAATTTCGAGACCTGAAGGCGTCGAGAGGGTATATGTAAATGTGTACTGGCGAGGCGTTCCGATTTTGCTCTTTACGGGAGAGGCACGCGCGGCCCAACGGAGCACTCGGCTCGCAACGCCAAAGTAGTTCTTGGGAGCGGGGAACTTGATCGCTCGTCCGGCAGCGGTATTTTTGCTTCTTGGTGTTACTATGGGGTCCTGGCCCTGCGATGTGGCCCGGCTATGGAGACGCAGTGCACTGATGTCGTCTGGTGGGCTCGCCGCCCTCTTCCTTCTTCCGGCGGCGCTCGGTGAGGGGGAGTAGAATGAAGATCATTCTTGCCCAACCACGGGGGTTTTGCGCCGGCGTTGTTCGCGCGATCGAAGTTGTCGAACGCGCGCTCGAAAAATACGGCGCCCCGGTCTATGTGCGTCATGAGATCGTTCACAACCGGCATGTCGTCGAGTCGCTCAAGGCCAAGGGGGCGCGGTTTGTCGAAGACTTGGACGAGGTGCCCTCCGGCGCCGTAACGATCTTCAGTGCGCATGGCGTATCCCGCAAGGTGGAGAACGAGGCGAAATTGCGATCTCTTCCAACCATTGACGCGACATGCCCGCTCGTGACGAAGGTGCACAATCAGGGGCGGCGCTACGTGGCTCAGGGTCGTGTGTTGGTTTTTATAGGGCATGCGGGGCACCCGGAGGTCGAGGGCACGCTTGGCCAGATCGACGGTGAGGTGCATCTCGTGCAAAAGGAGGAGGATGTCGAGAACCTGCCGATCGCCACCGACGCGCCGATCGCCTATGTGACGCAAACGACGTTGAGCGTGGACGACACTCGAGCGGTCATCGATGCCTTGCAGCGGCGGTTCAACGATGTCGCAGGTCCGGACATCAGGGACATCTGCTACGCGACGCAGAACCGCCAGACCGCTGTTCGCGAACTTTCTCGCCTTGCCGATGTTATCATCGTGGTCGGCGCGCGAAACAGCTCAAACTCCAACCGGTTGCGAGAGATCGCGGAAGAGGCAGGGCTTCCGAGCTATCTCGTCGCCGATGGAAGCGAAATCAAAGCTGAATGGGTGCGGGATGCCGAAGTTGTCGGTGTAACCGCGGGCGCGTCCGCACCTGAGGTCCTGGTCGAGGATGTCGTTCAGGCTCTGGTGCGAATCGCACCGGCCGAAGTGTCGGTTCTCGAAGGGCCCAAAGAGAGCGTGAGCTTTCGCCTTCCGGCGGAACTCGCTTCCCGTGTTGGTTAGACCTGATCGCGACCAGTTGCTTTAGAGGAGCCGCTCGTGGGCATTCCCTTCCGGCAGATTGTGAGAGTTGGCGCATACATCGCTCGGCAGCATCTTGCCGGTCGCAAGCGCTACCCGCTCGTGCTGATGCTGGAGCCGTTGTTCAGGTGCAATCTCGCCTGCGCGGGCTGCGGCAAGATCGACTATCCCGATGCCATCTTGAACATGCGTTTGTCGGTCAAGGACGCGCTTGCTTCGGTTGACGAGTGCGGAGCCCCCGTCGTGGTCATGGCGGGTGGAGAACCGCTATTACACAAAGAGCTCCCCGAAATCGTTGCGGGAGTGATCTCGCGCAAGAAATTTGCGATCGTTTGCACCAACGCCTTGCTGCTCGAGAAGAAGATCGATCAATACCGGCCGAACCCGTACTTCACCTGGTCCATCCATCTCGATGGCGACCAGGAGATGCATGACAAATCCGTTTGCCAGTCGGGCGTCTACGACCGTGCCGTTTCGGCGTTGAAGCTCGCGAAGCAGAAGGGGTTTCGCGTTACGATCAATTGCACCTTCTTCAATGATGCCGATCCGGCGCGGATCGCCGAGTTTTTTGACAGCGTTACGAAGCTCGGCGTCGATGGGATCACCGTCTCACCTGGCTACGCCTATGAGCGGGCGCCAGACCAGAAGCATTTCCTGCATCGCTCGGCTACCAAGCACCTGTTTCGTGCCATATTTCGACGCGGAAACGGCGCCCGGAAATGGGCATTCAATCAATCCGCTTTGTTTCTCGACTTTCTCGCGGGAAATCAAACTTACCATTGTACACCCTGGGGCAACCCGACGCGTACCGTGTTCGGCTGGCAGCGCCCCTGTTATCTTCTCGGCGAGGGCTATACCGACACGTTCAAAGAGCTCATGGAAGATACCGATTGGGACGCTTACGGCACCGGCAACTACGAAAAATGTGCAAATTGCATGGTGCACAGCGGCTTCGAAGCAACGGCCGTCACAGACACGGTGAAGCGTCCGTGGAAGGCGCTGAGCGTGGCGCTTCGGGGCGTCTCGACCGAGGGCAAGTTGGCTCCCGAAATTCCTCTCGAAAAGCAACGTCCGGCTGAATACGTGTTCGACCGCAACGTTTCGCGCAAGCTTTCAGAGCTGCGCCGAGCCGAGGCCGAGGACCGGACAAACAATTCCGCAACAGCGGCGTAGGCTGCGCAGCGCCATGTTGCTGTCTCGGGCGGCTGCAATGGTCCCCGCGAGCTGGCCGGGCGCGCGGACGATGGCGGCGAATACCGCACCGAGGTCCGCCTCCCCACTGGCAGAGACAACGTTCGCGACGAGCGCCGGCAAACTTCGTCGGGCCGTGTCGCTGACAGCCCGCAGGATCAGGAAGGGCAAACCTCGCGCATTTGCGAAGGATGCCGCCATTTCGCTCTCCATGTCGACGACCAGGGCGTCGGTCGCCGAGCGAAGCGCCGCCTTGGCCTCGACGCTCAGGACTGGGGCGACGACCGAGGCGACACGACCGATTACGACGCGCTCACCCGCCTCGCTCAAACATCGCTGCACGCCTCGAGACAGGCCCTGATCTGATGCGAGGCGCTCCCCTCTAGAGACGACCTCCGAGCCGACCACGAGGTCCCCGCTGCGCAACTTCGGATCGAGGGCGCCACAGATGCCGAAACTGACGACCAGCTCAAGTGGCAGCGCCGCGGTCTGGCCGAGCCTCGAGCGCAGCGTATCGGCGCTTCCGCAAATCGATAGAACACCAGGCCGCTCGAAGATCCGAGCTTCGCGCTTGAGGCCGCTGATCACCAGGAGGCGCGCTTCGGGCATTCGAGCACTCGCCATCGCGCTACATGCCGAAACTGCTGCGGCGGCTATTGGCGCGCTTGAGATTGCGATAGCGCGACAGGGCCCAAAGCGGGAAATATTTGGAATATCCATGATACCGCAAATAGAAGACGCGGGGAAAACCCGTCGCCGTATGGTAATCCTCGCGCCATAGCCCGTCCTGCGTCTGGTTCGCAGCAAGATAGGCAATGCCGCGAGCCACAGCCGGGTGATCGACCTCGCCCACTGCCATCAAGCCCAATAACGCCCAGGCGGTCTGGGACGCCGTGCTCGGCGCGGACCGAAAGCCCGCATAGTCGAGCCTGTAGCTGTCGCCGCTCTCGCCCCAACCTCCATCCGGGTTCTGAATGCGGCAGAGCCATTCGACGGCGCGGCGGATGTGAGGCGATTGGTCGTCGAACCCCGCGCAACCGAGCGCACACAGGGCGGACCAGGTTCCGTAAATGTAATTCATGCCCCAACGGCCATACCAACTCCCGTCTTTCTCTTGACCGGCGAGCAGCAATTGAACGCCTCGGGCGAAAACGCTGCTCGTCTCGATTGTCTCCCCCAGTTGCGCGAGCATGGAAACGCAGCGGGCTGTGACATCAGCCGTGGGGGGATCGAGCAGCGCCCCGTGATCGGCAAACGGGATGTTGTTCAGGTAATGGTAGGTGTTGTCCGCATCGAAAGCCGCCCAACCGCCGTCACGGCTTTGCAGCCCTTCCACCCATTCGCGCGCCCGGGCAACGGCCGCGCCGGCGGGAGCGCCGTGGGCCGAGCGTTCCGCCCTGTCGAGCGCCATTGCGACGACAGCGGTGTCGTCGAGATCGGGATAGTGCGCATTCGCGTATTGGAAAGCCCAGCCGCCCGGCTGCACGTCCGGACGTTGCATGGCCCAATCGCCCTTCACGTCGAGCACTTGCAACGGCGCGAGCCAAGCGAGGCCGGCGCGCGCTCCCTCCACGCTTTTTGCGTCTCCCGCCTCCAGCAACGCATGCGCTGCAAGTGCCGTGTCCCAGACGGGCGACACACAGGGCTGGCAATAGGCCTCATCCGACTTCACGACGAGCAGACGTTCAATCGACTGCCGCGCCGCGACGAGATGGGGATGGTCACGAGGATAGCCCAAGGCGTCGAACATCAAGACGGCGTTCGCCATCGCGGGATAGATGGCGCCAAGCCCATCGCCGCCGTTGAGCCGCTCGGTCACGAAGGCGACGGCGGCCGCGATCGCGCGGCGGCGCGCGGATTTCGGAAAGTAAGGCTCTGTCAATTTGAGCAGCTTGTCGATCGCGCCGAAGAACTTGATCCAGCCCCAGCTCTGGTGCGCGCCTTTCGGCCAGTCGCGCACCTTCTCGGGCGGTGCGACGAACAATTCGTCGATTCGGACTTGCCGAGGATTTCGCGCTTGCGGTTTGAGAGCCTGCAAGACGAGCAACGGAACGAGCACTGTACGTGCCCAATAGGAAATCTTGGTTATGTGGAAGGGAAACCATCTCGGCAGCAGCATGATCTCGACGGGCATCGTCGGAACACCCCGCCAGGGTATGGCTCCGTAGAGCGCCAGCAAAAACCGGGTGAAGACATTCGACCTCGCCGCGCCGCCATGTGCGAGCACGGCGGCGCGCGCCGAGCGCATATGAGGCGCATCCGGGTCATCGCCGATCATCTTGAGCGCAAAGTAGGCTTTGACGCTTGCGCTCAGATCGAAACCGCCCTCGTGAAACAATGGCCAGCCGCCATGCGCACCCTGGATACGGCGCAAATAAGCGCCAAACAGGCGTTCGAGCTCCAGATCAGGGTCTTCGCCGCGAAAATGGCGCAGCAACACGTATTCCGCCGGAATGGTCGCATCGGCTTCGAGCTCGAAGCACCAATGTCCGTCCGAATTCTGGGTTGCTACGAGAGTTTTGACCGCAGCCGAGATGTGACGTTCGAGAACGTCGAGAGCCGGGACGGTATCCGCGATTGTGCTCATTTCGCGCCGCTTGGGATTTTGCGCAGTTGCGGCATGTCGCAGGGCGTCCCCAGGATCAGTGATGCCGCACCATAACCGGAGCGCACCGCGCCTTCGATGGTGGCGGGCAACCCGGTTTGAGTCCAATCGCCCGCGAGCATCACGTTTCGCCAACGGGTCCCGACTGGCGGCCGCTTGGCATCCTGTGCGGGGGTCGCGGCAAATGTCGCCCGCCTTTCCTTGACGATCTGCCATGGAGGCAATTTTGCGGAAAGGTCGGTCAACGCGGCCACCTCTCCCCAGATCTCGGCTGCAAGTTTCTCCCTCGGGCGTCCGAGGAGAGCATCGGCGGAGCTGATCGTGACGGAGAGGTGCTCGGGATAAGCGAACAGCCACTCGGTGAGGCCGCCGAGCGTCGCGGTTATGACGGGATGGCCTCGCGGCGGCTTCATCCGAAAATGAGCGTTCATGATGGCACGGAATGCGTCGGGAGCCTCAAGGCCAGGGAGAAGGTCCTTCGCCACCCATGGAGGGACAGCGATGATCAGGACATCATCGGACGCGAGCTTCTCTCGCTCGGAACCGAACTCGAGCTCGACGGCTCGGTCTTTTTCGAAAGCGATGCGATAGAGGCGCATGCCGAAGCGGATCGCAACATTTCGCGCGCTCAGAAATTCGAGCGCCGGCTCGACATAGGTTTTGGAAAGACCCTGCAAAGCGACAAGGGGACGGCAGGCCCCTCCCCCAGCAGCCAAGGTCTCGCGCAGAATCGCCGCCGCAAGTGTCGCGGATGCTTCCCTGGGTTCGGTATTCAATCCGGCCAAGAGTATCGGGCGCCAAAGCCTTTCATAAAGCGCTCCGGCGCAAGAGATGATTTCGGGGACCGTGGCCGTGGGAGGCGCTCGGAGCAGGCGCAATGCCGAGAGGTATTGCCAAGGAGCGGTCCGTGGGACCCGCCGCGTCGAGGCGAGAAGCCACCACGGTATGCGCCCTGCATTTGGGCGCAACCGCCAGCGCTCGCCACTCGCGAGATCCGCAAAATCGAAAACGGTCGTGTCGGGTCCGTGCAAGCTCGCGAGCGAACCGATCCTTCCGAGATAGTCAAGCGCTGCGGTGTTCCCGGAAAGCAGGAGATGGTTGCCGTTGTCGATCACGAGATCCAAGGCTTGGTCGTAATAGGAACGGCAACGCCCACCGGCCGCAGGCGCCGCTTCGTAAAGCGCGACTTTATGGCCTGCCTCGGCGAGGCGAATCGCGGCGCTGAGGCCGGCGATTCCAGCTCCCACAACATGGGCGGTTGGGCTCATCACAGGATTGCGTAGCGAAGGATGGCTGCGAGCATGCGCAATTTGCTCACATGCGGGCGTTTGCGGGGCGGCATGAAGCCGGACTTAACCATTTCGTCGAGGAGCGAGCCGTAAGCGGCGGCCATGAGGCGGGGCGCCCGGACGGCGGCACGTCGGGCGGCGTCCATGATGCGATCAGCCTCGCGGAAATGCTGTTGCGCACGCTCAGCGACCTCGAAGCAGGGGCCCGCAATTTTCGGGGCATCTACGGTCGCCGCGGGATTGTCGAAGGACAACCCTGCCGCCGCGAGCGCTTCTCGCGGAAGGTAGAGCCGGCCGATGGCCGCATCTTCATCGATGTCGCGCAAGATATTGGTGAGCTGGAGGGCGCGTCCCAGGTGATGGGCCAAAGCTTCACCGGGCTCGGCTGAAAGGCCGAAGATCCGGACGCAGAGTCTGCCGACCGCGCTTGCCACCCGGTCGCAGTAGAGGTCGAGTGTCGACCAATCAGGTGCTCGGACGCCCTCGCAGACATCCATCTCCATGCCGTCGATGATTGCATCGAAATCTGGGCGCTTAAGGTCGTACCGGCGAATGGCTCGATGAAGATCGCCAAGTTGGGATGGCACGATGTCGTCAAAGAGCCCGCCGATGTCCGCTCGCCAGCGCTCGAGCTCCGTCATGCGCTCAGCCACAGGACCGGTCGCGTCGGCTATATCGTCCACCGCGCGACAAAAGCCGTACACGCAATACATGGCCAGGCGCTGGTCCGTCGGCAAAATGCGCATTGCCGTATAGAAACTGCTGCCTGCGGCGGGCGCCCTCGACTGGGTCATACGCGGACCTTCGGCCGCCTTCCGACAGACCGCGTGAAAGCAGAAACGAGACCGCGCAATGCGCCGAGTCCACCGATGAGGGCGAAGCCGACCCTGTCCAGATGGACGGGCTCGCTGAGTGGATCGCGCTTCTCGAGCTTGCGGACGAGGTGACGCGCAAGTTTCTCGATCGCAGCGATTTCAAGTGCCAATCGAAGGTTTGCAATCCGCGGGACGAGAGAAGCTCCGTCGTCGATCAGGTCATGCGCGCGACGGGCAAGATCGGCGATGGTTTTGAGAAGAGCGGGTGGGGCTCGGCCAAGCCCCAGCATCTCGCTTGAAGCGTCATTCGCGGCAAGCAGGTCCTGGGGCAGGTAGACTCGATCGAGGCGCCGATAATCCATGCCGCAGTCCTGCAAATGATTGATGATCTGCAAGGCCGCGCATAACGCGTCCGAGGCCGGCCACGTGGCCGCGTTCTCACCGTGCACATCGAGAACGAAGCGACCGACCGGCATGGCCGAGAGCCGGCAATATTCCATCAACTGTGCCCAATTGTCGTAGCGATGCTTCCGCACGTCCATGCGGAACGCTTCGAGCAGATCGAAGGCGTGTCGAGAAACGAGGCCGCGCTCGCCGAGCGCTCGGCGCAAAGGCTCGGCCTCCGGGTCGCTGCGGCTGCCGGACAGCGCCTCGCCTAGACGATCGAGCAAAGCGAGCTTCTCATCCGGCGGCAGATTGGGGTGATCCGCGACATCGTCGGCCGCCCTTGCAAAGCGATAAAAGGCCAGAATAGGCGCGCGATACCGCTCTTTGATGAGCCAAGAGGCGACGGGAAAGTTCTCGTCGCGGTGCGTCTTCCCAGAGCGTGCTTCGCTCGCCGAGGCCATGCGCCTACCGCCCTCTCATTGCGCTTGGAAGCGGCCCTTCCAATACCCGCCGCGGCCGCGCCAATGCAGAAACGCGGATTCCAACGTGAACGCAGTAAACGCGGCAGCGACAACCGGCAAGGCGAAGCCTTTTACGCTCGCCTGCCGGTAAAGCCGAAGGGTCGGCAAGAAGCAGAGCGCCATGAGCGTCCAGGCGGCGAATCCGGCCATCTGAGCCAACCCGCGACCGAATATGGCGAAAAGCGGCGGCGCCAAATAGGATGTGGCCATTCCGGCAATAGCGCCTGCGAGCCGCCAGGGGGAGCCGCGCAATTGTGCGAAAGCCGATCGTACTACGGTCTGCTTGAAATCGGCGAGCCTTGGGTATGCACGCAGGCTGTGCACGTGCTCGGTCAGGCCAAGCCAGATGGGCCCTTGTCGCTTCATCAGGGCGGCAAGCGCGCAATCGTCGATCAAGTTGTGTCTGACCGCGTGCAATCCGCCGGCCGAGATCAGCGCTTCGCGCTTCACCAGCATGCAGCCACCCGCTGCTGCGGCGGTTGGTCGCTTCGGGTCGTTCACCCAGGCGAAGGGGTAGAGCTTTTGAAAGTAGAAGACGAAGGCTGGAACCAACCAGCGTTCCGCTGCGCTCCTGCAGCGTAGCTTCACCATGAGGGAAGTGAGGACCGTGCCCCTCGATCTGGCGATGGAGACGAGGCACCTAAGAACATTCGGCGCATAGACAATATCAGCATCGGTGAAAAGCACGAACTCGGGCGATGCGCTGCCCGCCCCGATTGCGCCGAGTCCCTGATGCATCGCCCAGAGCTTCCCGGTCCAGCCTTGCGGCACATTCGTGCCCGCGATGATGCGCACCCGCTCCTTAGCTCCCACCGCTTCGGCTGCCGAAAAAGCAGAAGCTGCCGTACCGTCCGAGCTCTGGTCGTCGACGACGATCACCGAAAGATTTTCGGGATAGTCCTGCCGCGCAAGAGACTCGATCGAGCGCGCGATCACGTGGGCCTCGTCGCGCGCAGGCACGATGGCGACAATCTTGGGCCATGAGGGCGTCACGCCCATTCGAGCCGCAGTACCGGATGTGTCGACGGAATCGTCCGTCTCCACGCAGCGCCAGAACCATCCCCTGCCGAGCAGGAGATAGACCCAAATAGCCAACGACATCGACGAGATCGTTGCTGCGATCATCGCAGGTAACCCTGCGCGCGAAACCACGCGATCGCATCGCAAAGACCTTCCTGATAAGGCCTCGACGTATAGCCAAGCTCGCGTCGCGCTTTGCTGTCGTCGAAGAACATGCGGTGGCGCGCCATGCGCAACCCATCGACCGTGACGAAGGGGTCGCGACCGCCGAACCTCGCCAACAGCTCCGCTGCATACGCGATCGGAAAAATCATCATTCGGGGTATTCTCAGACTGGGTCGGCGCCGGCCGACCATACGCGCTATTTCCGCCAGCATGTCGGCCAAGATCACGTTTTCGCCTCCGAGGATATAGCGCTCTCCAACTTTGCCGTGGCGCAACGCAGCGAGGTGACCGGCCGCCACGTCATCGACATGCACGAGATTGAGGCCCGTATCGACGAACCCCGGCATGCGTCCGCTCGCCGCTTCCAAAATGATGCGTCCGGTCGGCGTCGGCTTCACATCGCGCGGTCCCAGAGGCGTCGAGGGATTGACGATGACCGCCGGAAGCCCGTCGCGCGCCACCATGGCTTCGACCAGCCGCTCGGCCGCGACCTTGCTTTGCTTGTAGGCACCGATCGCACTCTCCTGCGACAAAGGAGAGCTCTCGGTTGCCGGAGCGTCGCCGCCGACCTGCAACGTCGCCACACTGCTCGTATAGACGATACGCTCGACGCCGGCGCGCAAAGCCTCCTCCATGATGAACCGCGTGCCTTCGACATTGCTGCGCATGATTTCGGCCGGGTCGCGCGCCCAGAGCCGATAGTCGGCAGCGGCATGAAAGAGAAAGCGCGCTCCCTTCAAGGCAGCAGCAAGCGAATTACGGTGCCGAAGATCGCCCTCGAAGACGATGTCGCTTGGATCGAGATTGGTGCGCGGGCTCGAAGGTCGGACAAACACACGCAAGCGATGATTGGAGGCTCGCAATGCGGCTGCGATGGCGGATCCCACAAATCCGCTTGCACCGGTCACCAGCGCAAGCGCTCCGTCAGCCTCGCTCGTCACGGGAAAGACCGCTAGCTGAGGTTTTGCCGCTTGCGCTGCAAGCGCCTCTTCCGGCCAAACGCGTTGGAGTTCGATGCCCTTGTGAGCTTTCCGTCATCGCGTTTGCGTATCCAACAACACCGCATTGGCGCTATGAATGCCGTCGCAGCAGACTTGGCTTCATCGGCCTTCCCAGCGCCTGCAGCGCCTCGGCGACGATGCCCGCCGCATCAAGCCCGGCCTTCGCGTACATGATATCGGGCTTGTCTTGATCGATGAACCTGTCGGGCAGCACCATGGTCCTGACTTTCAGGGCGTTGTCGAGCTTGCCGCTCTTCAAAAGCGCCTGAAGGACGTGGCTCCCGAAACCGCCGATGGAGCCTTCCTCGATCGTGATCAGGATCTCGTGGGCGCGCGCCAAACGCAAGATCAGATCGCGATCGAGCGGCTTGGCGAACCGCGCATCGGCCACAGTGGTGGAAAGCCCTCGAGCTTCGAGTTCGCTCGCGGCCTTCAACGCCTCGCCGAGCCTCGTTCCATAGGAGAGAATGGCAATCCGCGTGCCTTCTCGCAGGATGCGGCCGCGCCCGAGCGGCACTGGTGTCCCCTCACTCGGCATTTCGACGCCGAAGCCTTCACCACGCGGAAAGCGAAAGGCGATGGGGCCTTCGTCATGAGCGGCCGCGGTGGCCACCATGTGCACGAGCTCCGCCTCGTCGGCCGGCGCCATCAAGGTGAAGTTGGGCAGGCACCCGAGATAGACGATGTCGAACGATCCCGCATGAGTGGGCCCGTCCGCGCCGACAAGGCCGGCACGATCAATGGCGAATCGCACAGGCAAGTTCTGGATCGCGACGTCATGCACGACTTGATCGTAGCCGCGTTGCAGGAAGGTCGAGTAGATGGCGCAGAAAGGCTTCATGCCTTCGGTCGCAAGACCCGCGGCGAAGGTGACCGCGTGCTGCTCGGCGATTCCAACATCGAAGCTGCGATTGGGGAATTCCTTTTCGAACAGATCGATGCCCGTGCCCGAACCCATCGCGGCGGTGATTGCGACGATCTTGTCATCGCTTCGCGCAGCCGCGATCAGGCTCTCTCCGAAAACTTTCGTATAGCTCGGCGCCTTCGGCTGCTGCTTCGCTTGCTGACCAGACACCACATCGAAGGCCACGACGCCGTGGTATTTATCGGCAGATGCTTCGGCGGGTGGATACCCTTTTCCCTTTTGCGTCACCACGTGCACGAGAATGGGGCCCGCGTCGGCTTTCTTCACGTTCCGGAAAACCGGGAGGAGATGCTCGAATTTGTGTCCGTCGATGGGCCCGACATAGAGAAATCCAAGTTCTTCGAAGAGCGTTCCCCCGGTCCAGAAGCCGCGAGCGAACTCCTCCGCGCGATGCGCCTTGTCGTAGAAAAATTTCGGCAAGCGATTTGCAAGCTGCTTCCCCAGCTTTTTCAGGTTCTGATAGGCACGGCTCGAAACAAGCCGAGCCAGATAGGCGGACATCGCTCCCGTGGGCGGAGAGATGGACATGTTGTTGTCGTTGAGCACGACGATCAGTCTTTCGTTGCGCGCTCCGGCGTTATTCATGGCCTCATAGGCCATGCCGGCCGAGATTGCTCCGTCCCCAATGACAGCTACGACATTGCGCCCCTCGGACTTCAAGTCCCGAGCCACTGCCATTCCCAAGGCGGCCGAAACGGAAGTCGAGGAATGCGCCGCGCCGAACGGGTCGTACTCGCTCTCCGATCGCTTGGTGAAGCCCGAGAGGCCACCTCCCTGCCGTAGCGTTCTCATGCGCTCACGCCGACCGGTCAGGATCTTGTGAGGGTACGTCTGATGCCCGACGTCCCAGACGAGGCGGTCATGGGGCGTGTCGAAGACGTAGTGCAGCGCGATGGTGAGCTCGACGACGCCGAGGCCGGCGCCGAGATGGCCACCCGTGACGGAAACCGAATTGATGGTTTCGCGACGGAGTTCCTCGGCAAGTTGCGCCAGCTCGCCCTCCGGCAGCTGGCGCAGATCGCTCGGTGATTTGATCCGATCGAGCAGTTGCCTGTTGCTCACGGGTCTGCGCCTGCTTGTCATCTGCGTCAGTTCCTGCGTTTCCTGCGTTGTCGTGTCGAACGCCACGGCCGGTCGGCTTTGTTGGCAGATGCTATCCGCTTCCAAGCAAACTCTGTGTCCGCTCGCGCAGTCTTCTGATCAAGGCGTCGGCCCCGCCCGAAGCGATGATCGATGCGAACTCGTCGCGCCTGGTCGCAAGATCGCTCACGGTGCCGTTCAGATAAACGTCGATCACTCTGCCACCTCGCACGAGATAGTTGACGGTCACGGTGCGCCCGCCGCCCTGTATCAGCCTCGTCTTCACGATTTCTCCGCCACCCCTCGAGTCCTGCGCCTGCGGCTCGACGACGAAACTGTCGGCCGAATAGTCACTGACCAGACTCGCATAGTCGGCGATCAGGAAGCGGGCGAAGGCTTCCCGCACCGCGGTTTGCTGGGCGCCCGAGAAGCTCGACCAAGCTGGTCCCACCGCCAATCGTGCCATCGTTGCGAGGTCGAAGGCAGAGCTGATGGCAGGCGTGAACCGTCTGTCTCGCTCAGGCACGCTGAGCCGACCTGCCTGCTGAAGGGTCGGCAACAACTGCTGATAATATGATTGAATGTGCCTCGCCGCGGGACTGAGCGGTTGCGCCTGGAGCGGAAGAGAACTTAGGAAAAAGAGAAAGCTTAGGCCCACGATCTTGGTGATCCATGGAGTTGAACGAGATTGGACGTTGTTCATTGCAAATATCCTCTTTTTTCCGGTCACTTCCCCCGTACCACGAACTCACCACGTGAGGAAAAGCAGCAAGCATCGACTGGGACCTGGTGCCTGGCCGCGCCTTCGTCTTTGCGCGTCGTTGACCGGGCCTTCTGCCGACGCAATAGGAGTGCTCTGGTTCCTCGCGACAGAATGACGAATCCGTGACAATTGCTGCGATAACAGAAGCTGTACGCCAGTCCGCCCGCCATCCCTGGGTGGTCCTCCTCGCATTCTCGATGATTGCGGTTCTTTCGGCCAGCTATCTAGTGTACCATTTCGCCATAACCACCGACAGCAGCAAGCTCTTGTCAAGCTCGCTGCCTTGGCGCCAGCAAGAGATCAAACTCGATCAAGCCTTTCCCCAGAGGGCCAACCAAATCGTTGCCGTGATCGACGCCGACACGCCCGAAGCGGCGGAGGGGGCTGCCGACACGCTGGTGGAAGAGCTTTCGTCTCACGCCGAAACGATCCGAAGCGCCAGCCGACCCGATGGCGGCGAGTTCTTCGCCAGGAACGGCATCCTTTTCCTCAGCACCGACGAAGTACGTCGAGATACCGCCCAACTCATTTCCGCCCAGCCTTTCCTCGGCACCCTGGCGGCGGATCCGACCTTGCGCGGCGTTCTGCGCACGCTTTCGCAGGCACTCGAAGGGGTGCGCCTGGGAAA
Source organism: Hyphomicrobiales bacterium (assembly GCA_019247605.1). Lineage (GTDB taxonomy): Bacteria > Pseudomonadota > Alphaproteobacteria > Rhizobiales > Beijerinckiaceae > GAS188. Next base: position 23,503 of record JAFBAS010000127.1, on the reverse strand, counting down.
ATCTAACCTCCAAGATATCGAGCCGGCCATGGCGGCCATCGCGGACGCCTGCGAAAAATTGTCAAAAGGGGAAAACCCGGCATTTTCTTGGCGCAAGCTGATTACTGGCCGCCCACCCGCGCGCTCGGATTTGCGACGATTTGTCAATATCCAACCGGTTCTCGATTACGACGCCCTGCAGCCAGGGGGAGAGGCCACAGCGGCCATTCGCGAGGCGATCGCGAGGCTCAAACTGACGCCGGACGAGGGTGTCAAGGTGCGCCTCACCGGCGCGGTCGCCCTTTCGGACGAGGAGTTCGGCACGATCGCCGAAGGTGCTGTCCTCAACGGCGCCGTTACCATGCTGGTCGTCGTCCTCCTGTTGTGGCTCGCGCTGAAGCAAACCCGCATCATTGTCGCCGTTCTCATCAATCTCATCACCGGGCTCGTCATCACCGCCGCGCTCGGGTTGTGGATGGTCGGCGCCTTGAACCTGATATCCATCGCCTTTGCGGTGCTTTTCGTCGGGCTTGGCGTCGATTTCGGCATTCAGTTCAGTGTGCGCTACCGAGCGGAACGTTACGAGACCCCATCGCTCAAAGCGTCCCTTCTTGCCTCCGCGCAGAAGATCGCAAGCCCTCTTCTGCTCGCGGCTGTTTCGATCGCAGCGGGGTTCTACTCGTTTCTGCCGACTTCCTATCGAGGTTTGTCCGAGCTCGGGCTCATCGCTGGAACCGGTATCATCATTGCTTTCGTCACGACCGTGACATTGCTTCCGGCACTGCTCAGCTTGTTCAACCCTCCGGGTGAGAAGGCGCCGGTCGGCTTTGCCGCGCTCGCGCCGCTCGATCAGTTCCTGGAAGAACGGCGCAACTGGATCGTCGGGGTGACCCTTACCGCGACCATCCTCGGCCTGCCGCTGCTCACAGGATTGCGTTTCGATTTCAACCCGATCGACCTGCGCGCTCGCGACACGGAATCGGTCTCGACGCTTCTCGATTTGATGCGCGATCCCGATACCACGCCAAATACGATCGACGTCCTCGAGAACGACCTTGCGAGCGCCTCGATGATTGCCGCAAAGCTGCGACAGCTGCCGCAAGTCGCGCGCGCGCTGACCTTGCAAAGCTTCGTTCCCGACGATCAGGCCGACAAGCTCGCCATCATCGAGGATGCAAGTTTTTTCCTGCTGAACACGCTCGAACCCGACCAGCTCGAAACTGCGCCTTCGCCTGCCGAGACCATCGCCGCAATCGACAAGACCTCACATGACCTTCAGAGCGCCGCAGGCGACCTCGCCACTCCGGCAGCCAAGCAAGCTCGCCGCCTTGCCGCGCTGCTGGCGGAACTGAAGGAGGCGAGCCCGAGGGCTCGGGAAAATGCGGAGCGTGCCTTGATCGCTCCTCTCACGATCACACTTCGTCAAGTCAGGGATCTCCTTGCGGCTGAAACCGTCACGATCGACACGCTCCCTCCTTCGCTGAAAAGCGATTGGATCGCGGCCGATGGGCGAGCGAGAATCGAGGTCGCGCCTCGCGGCGACAGCAACGACAATGAAACCTTGTACCGGTTCTCACAAGCTGTTCGCAGCATCTCGCCGCAAGCTAGTGGAACGCCCGTTTTCATCATCGAAGCGGCTGCGACGATCGTGAAAGCCTTTTGGCAAGCTGGACTGTGCTCGTTGGCCTCGATCACCTTCATTCTGTTCGTCGCCCTTCGCCGATGGACCGATGTCGCGCTGACGCTCGTGCCCCTGCTCGTGGCTATCGTCGCCACGCTCGAGATCTGCGTTCTCCTCGGGCTTCAGTTCAACTTTGCGAACATCATCGCGCTTCCCCTTCTTCTGGGGGTCGGTGTCGCCTTCAAAATCTACTACATCATGGCGTGGCGCGCCGGCGAAACCAGCTTCTTGCAATCGAGCTTGACACGTGCCGTGATTTTCAGCGCTTGCGCCACGGCGACAGCCTTCGGCAGTCTGTTTTTTTCTCATCATCCAGGCACATCGAGCATGGGTAAGCTCATGGCCCTGTGCCTCATGACGACCCTTTCGGCTGCCGTCATTTTCCAACCAGCTCTGCTGGCCACCCAGCGCGACTCCGTGCCGAGGCCGGCCAAGCGGGCAGTTCGGCCGCGGGACTAGCGGACTGCGGCAAAAAAGTGACAGTCATCGCGCCGATCGTCTGCTACCCTGTCGTGGATTCGAGTCGGTGAGCCCGCCATCGATAATCCGCTCATCGTCAAAGTGATCAATCGCAATCAGGCCTTGTGCGCGCGCAGAGAGGACTGACAGTTGATGCATCGCCTATCGACATTGGTCCTTCGCTCGATTCCCGTGGCGATGCTGTCTCTTCTTGGGGCCTGTGCAGGCGTTCCACGGGACGCGTCGCTGCCCATCGACGATCCCTACGAGAAGAACAACCGCGTGGCCTTCGCGGCCAATCAGGCGGCGCTCCACCCCGTATCCGTGATCATCAAGGCTACCACGCCCGGGCCCGTGCACGACCGCTTGCATGATCTCAACGCGAACTTGCGCGAGCCGCGGATTTTCGCAAACGATGTGCTGCAATTGCGCATTGACGCTGCCGTAAAGACAGTTGGCCGCTTCATCACCAACTCGACGATTGGCCTCGGCGGTCTTTTTGATATTGCAGGGCAAGCTGGGCTTTCGCAGCAGAGCGGTGATTTCGGCCAGACTCTCTTTGTCTGGGGTGTTCCCGCCGGCAGCTACGTTGTGCTCCCCTATTTCGGACCGTCCACGGGGCGCGATGCAGCGGGGCTTGTGGTGGACGAGGTGGCGGATCCGGTCGGGTTGGCGCTTGGCAAGCTGTTTGGCTGGGGCGCAACCGTCGGCACAGGCGTCCTGGATGCGGCCGTCCGGCTCTCCGAATTCAAGGAGGCCGAGGACGTGTCGATCGATTTTTACAGCTTCGCGCGCTCGGCCTACTACCAAACGCGACGCTCGGATCTGCGTGAGGCGATCGGGCAGCCAAATGTCGTGGAATCGCCGGCGACTACGCCCCAGCGCTGAGCGCACACTCGCTTGCACACAACGGCGCTATCGTCGACAGGATTTTCCTACACGCGAAAAACGTAAGCTTGCGAACCGTCGCGATCCACATCGGGCGGGAATGACGCGTGCTTTTCTCTGTAATAGCGAGCCCGATGGTCGCCGTGCTCGGCCAAATTGTACGTCAAATAAAGTACACGGCGCGGTTCATCGGTGAAGTTTGGCTTGGAGGCATGTGGCACGAAAGAGTCAAAAAAGATGACATCGCCCGGCTCTGTCGGAAGGGGTTGTGCCGGGAGCCCGTCCTCCGGGAGCGGACGCCATTCCTCGCCGATCAACCCTTCGCGATGGCGCCCCGGAACGATTTCGAGACAGCCGTTCTCGAACGTGCATCGATCGATCGTCACCATGGCCGTAACGAAGAGCGGCGCATAACGCGTCCAGCCGGCCTGCTGATCTTGATGCATCTTGAATCCGGGGCCGCCGGGCATTTTGAAGTTGATTTTCTCTTTGAACAAAACAACCGGACCGCCCATCAGCGCACCGACCCAGTGGCTCAAAGCGCCGTCACGGATCAGCCGGTCAAATCGCTCATGAAAAGGACAGAAGTTCTCAATTCGCTGCACCAGGCGCTGACCGGGCGCGGTCAAACTCTCTTCGTGATAAACCCAATGGCGGCCTGAGATCTCTGGTGCCGCCGTGAGTTCTTCGGTCCAGCGCAGGAGGTCCTTCACCGTGTCCTGGTCGAAAAAACCACGCACGACAAGAAAGCCGTCACGTGCCATCTCGGAGCGCTGGGCCGGCGTCGGAGAATGCCGGGCAACTTCCTTCGTTTCCTGTGCTCTCGTCATTGCGCCATCTTCCCTAAGAGCGCCTGCGCCTTCGCGACGTCCTCCGGAAAGTCGATCTCTGTCCAGGGCAAGCCGCTGATATCCTCATACCCGAACCGTTCCGGCCGGCTCGACAAGATCATTTCTCGGATCGGCTCCTCGTATTCCAGCTGGGTTCGACCGGCCGCGACATGGCCTTTGGCGCGCCGGGCGAGCTCGGCCGCGCAATCCGGATCGAATCGAAAAAAACCGACCGACTCGCCGTGCCACTCATAGGGAACTTGTGGCCGTTTGTGGAAATCGACGATACGACCCTTTGACACACACAACTTGACCGGCTCGTCTCCCGGCTCAATGTCTCGATCGAGCAGGAGACAGTTCTGGTGTTTGCTGTGCAAAAGGCATTCCATGAGGCGGGCATCGTAAAGGACATCGGCATCCATCAGGATGACAGGCGTGCCACCTTGCAACACACTTCGCCCCACATGCAACGAGACGACGCTACCCATCTCAAAATCCGGATTGACCACGAGATGCAAATCGCTGCCGATCCCGCTCTTCAATTCGGCCCGGATCTCCTCTTCGCGATAACCAGCCACAATGGTGACGTCGCGAATCCCGGCTCGCCGGAGGATGTCGAGATGGCGTTCAAGCAGGCTTCGCCCTCCAAAGCGCAGCAGCGCCTTGGGCAGATGTTGATCGGTTGGCCGCCCATTGCGCAATCGCAATCCGACGCCTGCTGCGAGAATGAGTGCCCGGCAGGCAGAGGGTTCCGAGATATTGGACACGCAAGCGATCTCTCGTGTCCCGCCGCTCATGTCAACAGGGTCACACCCTGGAACCGTTCACAAGGCGCTCGCGATGGGGCAGGCGCATGAGACTTGGTGGCCTGGTCGGTGCGATGGCGGTCGCTGTTTTGCTGGCGTGGATGTTGGCCACCGATGGGGCCTGGCGCATTCTGGGTCTCGTCGGCCGTGCAGGAGGGCTGGGAATAGCCGCGCTCGCGCTCATCCATTTTCCCCAGCTCTGGCTTTCGGGCGCCGCTTGGCGTGCGGTCACGGGCTCGACCACTCCCACGGTGAGCTTCGGCTCATGGCTGACGCTTCGCTGGATCCGAGAGGCAGTGAACAACCTCTTGCCGGTGGCGCAAGTCGGCGGCGAGTTCGTGGGGGCCCGCCTTCTGCACAAGCGCGGGGTCACACTCTCGATAGCACTCGCCGGCGCCGTGGGTGATCTGACCGTGGAATTGGTGACGCAGATCGCTTTCACCTTGCTCGGCCTGGCATTGCTTCTTTTCACGGCCGGTGACAGCAGCGTCGCCCGGCTCATGACGGGCGTGCTCGCGATTTCGCTTCTGGCCGCGACGGGCTTCATTGTGGCTCAACAGGCCGGGCTGGCGCATCTCGTCGAGATTGGCATGATCCGAATCGGCCGCATGGTCGGCTGGAATTTCGGTCAGGAACCCGGCGTGCACGCGGCGCTGATTGCAATCTACGGTCGCCCACTGCGCCTGTTGAGCGCCGCCTTGTATCATTTCTCTTCCTGGCTCATCGGGGGAATTGAAGTGTACGTAGCGCTGCACCTGCTTGGACACGACGTCGATCTGACAACCGGAATGGTTATCGAAAGCCTCGGACAGGCGCTTAAGTCATTCGGCTTTGCGGTACCTGCCGCCCTCGGTGTGCAAGAGGGCGGATATATTCTCGTCTGTGGTGTGTACGGATTGTCGCCGGAAGTCGCGATCGCGCTGTCGCTGATGAAGCGAGTGCGCGAGATCGTCCTCGGCGTGCCTGCCCTTGCAGCTTGGCAATGGTTCGAAGCAAGGCCTGCGAGCATGACGACTTCATTGCCTTCTTCAGGTACATGCCGTGATCGGTGACTCGTGGTCACATCTCCTCGCCCGCCAGCTGGTTCGGCCGCTGGTCGGGACATCCATCAGGCCGAACCACTTGACGACCTTGCGACTGCTTTCCGGACTTATCGCCTGCGGCTGCTTCGCTCTTGGAACCCGTCATGGAATGGTCTGGGGCGGTTTCGTTTGGCTTTTTTCCGCTCTCCTTGACAGGGCGGATGGCGAGTTGGCCCGGATCGGCAACATGATGAGCCCAAGCGGGCATCGATATGACTACTATACCGACATGGTGGTCAACACAGCCTTCTTCGTTGCGGTCGGAGTGGGACTTCGCGACACTTGGCTCGGCCAATGGTCGATCCTTCTCGGCCTATTGGCGGGTGGCTCCTTGCTGCTTTGCATGTGGTGGGCCGAGCTGTTGGAAAGGCTGAGCCCTCCTCTCACGCGCGCCTATGAAGGACGCTGGGGTTTCGACCCGGATGATGCGCTCTACTTGATGGCGGTATTCGCCTGGCTGAGCTGGCTCGAGCCGATCCTGATCGGGGCGGCCACCGTGGCGCCAATCGTGGCGGCCGTGACCGGCATCCGGTTGCTTCGCCTGAGGGAGCAGCCCAGTAGCTACTCTTGAGCCGTTCCAGATCTGCTGCTTCGAGTTCGTCCCGCGATGCACCGAGCAGGATCGGCAGTGACAGGAAGCGTGTTCAGGTCGCTAGGGCGGCTGCAATGTCTGGCGTTGAGGGTCTTCGAAGCTACCCGGCGGCGCCAGATTGTCCGTCGTCGTGAATTTCAGATCCAAACCGCATCCGCCTGGGCCGCCGCCTTTCCCTTCAGTGCTGCAATGAACATTCGTGCAGCCCGCCAGGGATGCTTCCATGAGGGCGGCCAGCATCAAGGGGACCGTCGCGAGTCTCATTCGGGTTGCGGGCGCGAGTGGAACCGCTTCGCCTCGCAATCCTTGTCGTCGCACATATTTGGGTGCTTGGCGCAAATCCTCACTCATTTTGCTGCTAAACCACTCGCCAACTCTGCTCCGACTTCGTCCGATACTTCACGGTTCGGCACTGTAACAAGTTTCCCGTCGTAAAGAAGCGCGTCTCGTTGTTGACTTCTGAAGTTGCGCGCGCGAGCCTCGCCCGAGAGCGCAAACGACCCACGGAGCCGAGCGAGGCGCAATGAACATCCAGGAGAGATCGGCAAAGATCGCGGGCGCCGAATGGCGGCAGCGGGTCGATCTCGCCGCCTGCTATCGGCTGCTTGCGCATTTCAGGATGACCGACCTCATCTACACCCATTCAAGCGCCTGCGTTCCTAGTGAGCCCGGCCATTTCCTCATCAATCCTTATGGGTGGCGATGGGAGGAGATCACCGCTTCATCGCTCGTCAAAATCGACGTCCAGGGCCAAAAGGTCGACGCCTCGCCGCATCCGGTTAACCGCGCAGGATTCGTAATCCACAGCGCCGTTCACATGGCGCGTCAGGACGCCGCTTGCGTCATCCATACCCATACCAAGGCCGGCATGGCGGTTTCCTGCCTGAAGGAGGGCGTGCTCCCGCTGACCCAAATGGCCATGCAGTTCTATGGACGGGTCGGCGTCCACGAATATGAGGGGATCGCCAGCGATCTCGATGAGCGCCAGCGCCTGATCGCCGATCTCGGCAATCACCGCGCCTTACTCTTGCGCAATCACGGTCTATTGACGGTCGGTCGCAGTGTCGCCGAGGCGTTTCAGCTCATGTATTACCTGAATTGGGTCTGTGAAGTACAGCTCGCCGCACAAGCGACGGGCTCCGAGCTCGTGCTGCCGTCTCGCGAGGTGTGCGAGAAGACCGCTGCTCAATATGACGGCGCCGAACTCGACAATGAAGAGGTCGACCTCGAATGGGCGGCGCATCTGCGCATGCTCGACAAGATCGATCCGTCCTATCGCGAGTGAGGAGGCAGAAATGCCGACGAACGCCGAACAACGCTTCGACTGGACGATGCCGGCCTCGCTTTACCGCGACCCGCAACACTTCGAACGCGAGCGGCAATCCATCTTCGCGACGAATTGGGGCCTGTTCACCTGGTCGGCGCGGGTCGGCAAACCAGGCGATTACGTATCGGGTATTCTTGCGGGGTATTCGATTTTCGTCATGCGTGGTGATGACGGCGTGCTGCGCGGATTCCACAATGTCTGTCGGCATCGCGGCGCCACACTCCTCTCGAAAGAAAGCGGTGACTGCGGCAAACTCCTAGTCTGCCCCTATCACAGCTGGAGCTATGGGCGCGATGGCCATCTCGCCAAGGCAACCGATTTCGGCGGCGAAGTGGAATTCGACGCCAAGCAATGGGGCCTGCTCGAAATCGACGTCGAGGAGTGGCGCGGGCTCGTCTTCTGTCGCATCAGGCGCGGCGGCCAGGATCTTAAATCCTGGCTCGGCCCAATCGACGCGATGGCGGCCGATTATCCGCTTGAGACGCAGGAGCATTTTCTGACGTGCGATCGAGAGGTCGAGGTCGATTGGAAAGCCTATGGCGAGAATTACCTCGAATGCTATCACTGCAGAGCGATGCATCCGGGGTTGTGCGCCGCCATGGATATCGACCGCTACACGATCGATGTCCATCGAGAAGGGGGCTTCTTTCACCTCTACGCTCCACGCCGCAAAGGCGGTTTGACCCGCGGGCTGTATTTCTACCGTTTCCCCTATCTGATGCTGAACCTCTATGATTGGGGAAGTTCGATCGCCACCATCGAGCCGCTTGGCGCTGGCCGAATCCGTCACATCAACTGGTATTTTTTCCAGGACGTCTCGCCTGAGAAAGCCGACGAGAACAAGCGCTCAGCCGATTGGTCGGCACAGATCGTCACCGAGGACCTCGCAATCCTTCTCGGTGTTCAACGCAACCTGAATGCCGGGGTTTACGATCGCGGTCCTCTCTCGCCGAAATACGAGCACGCGGTGAAGGCCTTCCAGAGGATGGTGCGCGATGCCCTCGGCGATGGTGGCGGTGGCCTCAGGGTTGCTGCGGAATAGCCGCGGGTTCGCCGCCGGTGCATAACTCCATCGCCGCTCGGTTCAGCCCGCGCTGAACTTGAATTCTCAACTCGGAAATTGTTTCCACGCGCGCCGCGTGAAAAGTTCAACCCGCGGCAGCACAGGAGAATGCAATGGATGAGGTGTTCGTCAGGCGCGATCTCATCGAGCCCGCGCGCCTGCGCGCGCTGTGCGCGAAGTCGGATGTGGCGGGATTCCTGCAGCTCGGCTCGCATCTGGCCGCGATCGCGCTCTCGACCACGGCCCTTTGGCTTACGCTGGGCACCTGGTGGTGCGTTCCTGCCTTCATGGTTCAGGGCACTCTCATCAATTTCCTTTATGCCGGCCAGCACGAGATGAGCCATTGGACCGTGTTCAAGACCAAAGGGCTCAACGAGTTCTTCGGCCGCCTCTTCGGCTTCGTGCTTTTTTACCCGCGCGATTTCGATCAGATCCAGCATTTCGCCCATCACCGCTACACCCAGGATTGGGACCAGGACGGCGAGCTTCTGCGCGCACCCTATACACTTCGTGCCTATCTTCTGTGGTTCTTCGGTCCGACCTATTGGTACACCCGCATCGCTCGCATTCTGCGTTTCGCGCTCGGGATCGTCACCGAGACCTACATTCCCGAGCGACGCAAAGCCGATGTGATTGGCGAGGCGCGCTGGCACGTGGCGGGATATGCGATCATCGCAGCCCTGTCTTTAGCCACAGGGAGCGTCATCGCCGTGATCTATTGGCTCGCACCCATGGTGTTGATGAAGTTCACTCATCAGCTCCAGAACACGATCGAGCATTTGGGCCTCGAGCACTCCGACAACATTCTCGAGAATACGAGAAGCACGCGGACCAATGCTTTGATGCGCTGGCTATGCTGGAACATGCAGTACCACACCGCCCACCATGCCTTTCCGGGCGTACCCTTCCACCAGCTTCCGGCGCTGCACAAGGCGATGTTCACCGAACGAGGCGTGGTCCCTCATGAGATGGGCTATGTCGCCTTTCAGCGCGCGCTCATTCGAGCGCTCTCCGGCGGCAGGAGTGAAGCCGATTACCCCGATGAGCGCGCCTGGATCGGCGGCAAGCCGATCGTTGGCGGGCCTGCTCGTGGGTAAGCTTTTAGTCTACCAGTCGCTCTGGGCAACCGAGCGTCGTATTCCGGGCACCCCCGAGCTCTCTGTCGAGGAGAGGTTCGATCGCGCGAAGGCTGCGGGTTTCGATGGCATGGCAATCGATTTCGGCGCCATGAGCCTCGAAGCAGCGCGCGCGGCCGCTCCTAACTATGCACGCAGCGGCTTGAGAAGCCTCGTCATCGCCTTTCCGCGGACAATCGAGGACCTGCGCCCGGCGCTGCGCTTTGCGAAGGAGATCGACTCCCCCTTTGTCATCGTGGTCGGCCAAGTCATGCCGATCCGCGTGGCTGAGATGATCGAGGTGATCGAAGCCTGGCTTGCCATCGCGGACGAGGAAAAGGTGTCCATCCAGTTCGAGACACATCGCAATTGCATCACCAATGATCTTTTCGCGACCTTGCAGCTCCTCGAAGCCATTCCGAGCATGCGACTTTCGGCCGATCTCTCCCATTACGTGGTCGATCGCGAGATGCCTTGCCCGCCGTCGTCGGAGTTGCAGGGCATGGTCTCCGAGGTATTGGCGAGGGCCGATTCCTTTCAAGGCCGCGTCGCGGCCCGCGGCCAAATCCAGTTGCCGCTCGCATTCCCGCAAAACCGCAAATGGCTGGAGATTTTCCTCGGCTGGTGGGAAGAGGGTCTTCGCTCTTTTGCGTCGCGCTCGGGACCCGAGGCGGAAGCTGTATTTCTTTGCGAGCTAGGACCGCCGGAATACGCGCTGACCGGCGCTGACGGACGCGAGCTATCGGACCGGGAGGCCGAATCGCTCGTGCTCGCGCGTCACGCGCGCGCGATCTGGCAACGAGTGCGGACAAGCGCGGCTCAGCCAGCCTGACGCGGCGCACCCGCCTCGAAAGCGTCAAGCAGGATGCGACGCAGATGCGAGGCCCCCGCGCCGAGCTGGGCCGTCTTCTTGAAGAACAGATGGAACATATTTGTGGTCGTGAATGCTTTGCCGCCAATCGGCCTCAACTTGGCTTCCTCCACCCAGCGTTGGGCATAATGCGGGGGGAGAAACACGAGCATTCCACCCCCAAGAGCAAGAAGCACGCGGGCATCGAGCGCCTCCGCGTTGGCGCTGCTCCTCCATGCGGCCCGAGACGAGGAAAAGCGCTGATCGTCCGAGGCGCTCGGTCCGATGACCTGATGTTCGGCGAGCGCTTCCTCAGTGACGCGGCCATTCGCCGCTTCGAATAGCGGGTGCCCACGACCGCAATAAAGCCGCGCCTCTTCGGTGAAGAGCGGGATGGCCTCGAGCGCCGCCATGGCACGCGGCAACACCGATATGCCGAGATCGGCAGTTCCTTCCAGCACCTGTCGCTCGGCAACGCTGCCCGGCGCAGAGACCAGAGTAAGGTCGACGTTGGGATAGTCCTTGCAGAAGCGGGCAAGCGCCTGTGCCAAGGGCCGTTCCGCCACCGAGACAATGTTGTCGACCATGACCAGGGTGACGCGGCCAGTCACCTTCCTCGTGGCGCTCGCGACCTTGTCGCGGAAAGCGCCGATATCCGTGAAGAGCTGCAACGCTGCGAGATAGATGGCCTGCCCTTCGGGTGTCAGCGAGAAACCGCCACGGCCGCGCTGGCACAGCCTCGTGCCGAACCTCGTCTCGAGATTGGCAATATCCATGCTGATCGCCGATTTGTTTTTACCGAGCGCGACCTCCGCGGCCGCGAAGCCGCCATGATCGGCAACCGCCATGAAAACGCGCAGCAAACGAAGGTCGACATCGCCCACCTCGCCGGTGAACACGCGTGGGGCGATGGGCGCCCGATCAGGTGCCTGATGCTTCATTCCACGGCCCAAATTTGTGCGCCCCCCCGGCAGCTAAGCACAAGGTTCGGGGCGCGGCGACTGCCGGTCGATCGTAGCTTTATTGTACTGCTGTCTATCTCCGTTTAGCTGTGCTAGCGTGATCTACTGGCGAGGCGCCGCCGAATACGGGAGGAAGACGCACAGCCTGCATATTCGATGCTTGCTAAATGAATCCGACAATTCTCAATGCAGAGGAGAGGGACATGGCAGAGCTTGAATACTGGACCGAGCAGGTAAAAAAGGGCCGGATTTCACGACGTGAGTTCATGGGGCGCGCAGCAGCGCTCGGCGTGACGGCCGCGGCCGCATCGACATTGCTCGCGCAAGCCGGAGTCGCCGCGGAACCGAAGAAGGGAGGGGACGCGAAATTCGGGCTGGCGCATGGCGCCACTACCGACACCTTGGATCCCGCCGCTTATCCGGATACCGGGACCCAAGTGCCGTTCTGGGGCTCGATGTCGAACAGCCTCACCGAGGTCGACGCCAAGGGCAACATCACCATGGATCTCGCCGAGAGCATGGAGCCTTCCGACGGCGCCAAGACATGGGTCTGCAAGCTGAGGAAGGGCGTCACCTTCCATAATGGCAAAGACTTCACCGCGGACGACGTCATCGCCTCTTTGCGCTATCATATGGGCAAGGATTCGAAGTCCGCCGCCAAGGCGGTCCTCGAGGCCATCACCGACATGAAGGCGGACGACAAGAACACCGTCATCTTCAAGCTTTCGGGTGGCAATGCCGATTTTCCCTACATCGTCAGCGACTATCACATCCCGATCTTGCCGGCGAATTCAGACGGCACGGCCGATTGGAAATCCGGCGTGCGCACAGGGCCTTTTGTTTATGACACCTACGAGCCCGGCGTGCGCGCCAAGCTGAAGCGCAACGTCAATTATCACAAATCGGGAAAGCCCTATTTCAACACCGTGGAGTTCCTCACGATCGCCGATGTCACGGCGCGCACGAACGCGCTCACGACCGGCGAGATTCACTGGATGAGCCGCGCCGATCTCAAGACGTTAAACTTGCTCGGCCGCAACCCCGATGTCGCGATCACCGAGCTCACGGGTTACGGACATTACGTTTTCCCGATGGACGTGACACAGCCGCCCTTCGACAAGGTCGAGGTGCGTCAAGCGCTCAAATGGGCGATCAATCGAGACGACATCAACAAGAAGGTGTTTCTCGGCCATGGCGTAACCGGAAACGACTCTCCGATCGCGCCTTCGGTGAAGTTCGCACGGGATCCGCAGCCGCGCTACAGCTACGATCCCGAAAGGGCAAAGTCTCTGCTGCAGAAGGCCGGAGTATCGAACCTCAAGGTCAATCTTTCGGTCGCCGACACGGCCTTCAACGGCGCCGTCGACGCGGGCGTTCTGTATCAGGAGCATGCGAAGGCCGCCGGCATCGACATCAATGTCGTGCGCGAGCCCAATGACGGCTACTGGGACAACGTCTGGCTGAAGAAGCCCTGGTGCGCCGATTACTGGGGCGGGCGACCGACCGCGGACTGGATGTTCACCGTCGTCTATGCGAAGGGGGCGGCCTGGAACGAGACCAAATGGGCCAATCCGCGGTTCAACGATCTCCTGGTCATCGCGCGGGCCGAGACCGACGAGAAGAAGCGCGCCGAGATGTATGCCGAGCTGCAACAATTGGTGCATGACGACGGTGGGGCCCTGGTCCTTGTCTTCAACAACTACGTCGATGCCCATTCAAAGAAGCTCGCCCATGGCGAGATCGCACCGAACTGGGAGGTCGACGGCCTGAGGATCGCGGAACGCTGGTGGTTCGTTTGAGCCGCCAGTGAGCACGCCGACAAGGCGGGGCGCTCGCCCGCTTCCGGGTTGCGGCGCCTCGGCTTTGCGCCGAACGCGGAAGGTCGAACTCCGACGCTGGTGCGTCCGCCGATGAACCCGATCGTCAAGACGGTGTTGCAAAGGTTGGGCCTTGGGCTCGTGACCTTGTTCGTCGTTTCGATCGTGATCTTCTCGGCCGTCACTTTGCTCCCCGGGGACTTCGCGACCGCCATCCTCGGGCAATCGGCGACGCCCGAGACCGTGGCCGCATTCCAGCGTCAGATCGGCCTCGATCGGCCTCCTGTGCTTCGCTATCTCGTCTGGATCGGTGGCGTCTTGCGTGGCGATCTCGGCGAATCGTTTTCGAGCGCTGGCGGGCTCGGTGGCGGTCATGTGCGAACCGTCGTCTCGCTCGTCGTACCGCGCCTCAAGAACACCCTTTTTCTTGCGAGCTTTGCCGCGCTGATCGCTGTGCCGCTTTCGCTCGCGCTCGGCATGCTCGCAGCGCTTTACCGCAACAGCGTTTTCGACCGGCTGGTGAATCTCGTGACCTTGACCTCGATCTCGGTGCCCGAATTTTTCATCGCCTACATTCTAATGCTGTTTCTGGCGGTGCGGCTCCCGATCTTCTACTCGCTCGCCAACGTTTCGGCCGACACCCCTTTGCTCGAGCGGATCGCCCGCTGCGCGCTGCCGGCCATGACACTGGTCCTGGTCATCGTCGCCCATATGATGCGCATGACGCGTGCCGCCATCATCAATCTTCTCGCGAGCCCCTATATCGAGACGGCGAGGCTCAAAGGCGTAACGCCAGGCCGCATCATTTTTCGCCACGCATTGCCCAACGCCTGGGCGCCGATAGCCACGGTCATTGCCATCAACCTCGCTTACCTCATCGTCGGGGTCGTCGTGGTCGAGGTCGTGTTCGTCTATCCGGGCATCGGTCAGCTGATGGTCGATTCCGTCTCGGCGCGAGACATCCCGGTGGTGCAAGCCAGCGCGCTGGTGTTTGCCGTCACCTATGTGCTGCTGAACCTTCTCGCCGACATCGTGTCGATCGTCGCCAACCCTAGATTGTTGCGACCGAGATGAGCATCAACGCGGACGAATTCGAGATGCTGGCACGCGAAGGCGTGACCACCCCGACCGTCGAGCCGAGCGATGTGGTGACGCAACCTCTACCCATGCGCCGCGGCTCGGTCGACGCGGCTTGGCGAGCCTTGAAAGCAGCCCCTTTGACGGCCTGGTTCGGGCTCTTTGTCATTGCCTTCTATGCTGCTCTCGCGATTTTCGCGCCACTCATCGCGCCCCATGCTCAATCCGCCGTAGTCGGCAACCAGTACGAGCCATGGAGCGCCGAATTCCCCTTCGGCACGGATCAACTTGGCCGTGACATGCTCTCGCGCCTCATCTACGGGGCCCGCAACACCATTGGCATCGCGGTCATGACCACGTTGCTCTCTTTCTGCATCGGCGGGGTTCTCGGTCTGCTCGCCTCCATCATTGGCGGTTGGACGGACCAGCTGCTCGGCCGCGCGGTCGACATCCTCATGGCAATTCCGCAGCTCATTTTTGCCTTGATGCTGCTCTCGATCGTCGGCTCTTCGATCCCAAACCTGATCTTGATCATCGCCGTACTCGATTCGACACGCGTATTTCGCCTGACACGCGCCGTCGCGATGAACGTGGTCGTGCTCGACTTCGTCGAGGCGGCTCGCCTCCAAGGGGAGAAGCTAGGCTGGATCATGGCGCGCGAAATCCTGCCCAACATCCTGCCGCCGCTCGTCGCCGAGTTCGGGCTCAGATTCTGCTTCGTATTTTTGACGATCAGCGCACTCTCCTTCCTCGGGCTCGGCATCCAGCCACCGACCGCCGATTGGGGTTCGATGGTGCGCGAGAACGCGACCCTGATCGCCTATGGGGATGTGACGCCGCTCTTGCCAGCGGGCTGCATCGCGCTTTTGACCGTTGGGGTGAATTTCGTGGTCGACTGGTTCCTGCATAAGACGAGCGGGCTGAAGGAATGAGCATCAAGACCATGGCCAGGAGCGTGCCGCTCCCCGAAGCGACCGGCCCACTCCTCGACATCAAGGGCTTGCGGATCGACGGACGCAGCGAGGATCGCTGGCACGAGATCGTCAAGGGAATCGATCTCACTCTGCGACGCGGCGAGGTGCTTGGTCTCATCGGAGAATCCGGGGCCGGCAAATCGACGATCGGCCTTGCCGCCATGGGATATGCGAGACCCGGCTGTCGGATCAGCGCTGGTGTCGTGCTCTTCAATGGCACTGATATCCTGAAGGCCAGCGAGGCCGAGCGGCGTCGGCTTTGGGGATCGCGCATCGCCTATGTGGCGCAATCGGCCGCCGCCTCCTTCAACCCGGCCCATAAGCTGCTCGACCAGTGCGTCGAAGCCTCGATCGGCCACCAGATCGCCGCCGAGGAAGACGCCAAGCGTAACGCTGTCGACCTTTTCCGCCGACTACGCCTTCCCGAACCCGAGCAGTTCGGGTTTCGCTACCCGCATCAGGTCTCGGGTGGCCAGCTGCAGCGTGCCATGACAGCCATGGCGATGTCGTGCCGCCCGGACCTCATCATCTTCGATGAGCCCACGACCGCGCTCGACGTCACGACGCAGATCGAGGTACTCGCCGCGATCAAAGACATCGTTCGGCAGTTCAACACCGCCGCGATCTACATTTCACACGATCTAGCCGTGGTCGCCCAAATGGCGGACCGCGTCATGGTGCTTCGCTATGGCGAGCTCGTCGAGGAGGCGCCCACGCGCGCGATGCTGTCGGCGCCGCAGAAGGCCTACACCAAATCGCTCTGGGCGGTGCGGTCGTTGCGAAAGGAGGAGGAAACCGGCGACGAGATCCTTCTCGACGTACGGGGCGTCGATGCAAGCTACGGCACGCTCAAGGTGCTGCATGACATCAACGTCAAGGTGCCGCGTGGCCGCACGGTCGCCGTCGTCGGCGAATCCGGCTCCGGCAAATCGACGCTCGCACGGGTGATCACGGGCCTCTTGCCCCCTCGCGCCGGCACGATCCGCTTCGATGGAAAGCCTTTGCCGCCAAGGTTGAAGGATCGTGACAAGAGCCTTTTGCGGCGTATTCAGATGATCTACCAGATGCCGGACACCGCGCTCAATCCGCGCCGGCGCATCCGCGATATTCTTGGGCGCCCGCTGAAAAATCATCTCGGCCTTTCCGGCGCGGCACGCGAGAAGCGCACGCTTGAATTGCTGCGCATGATCGAACTCGACGAGCGTTTCCTCGACAGACTCCCAAACGAGCTCTCCGGCGGCCAAAAGCAGCGCATCTGCATTGCGCGCGCGCTCGCCATCGACCCCGAACTCATCATCTGCGACGAGGTGACCTCGGCGCTCGACCAGCTCGTGGCCGAGGAAATCCTGAAGCTCTTGCTGCGACTGCAAAAGGAGCTCAACGTCTCCTATCTCTACATCACGCACGATCTCGCCACCGTGAAAGCGATCGCTGACGAGATCGTCGTCATGTATCAAGGCCGCGTGGTCGAGAGCGGAGCGAAATCTCAGGTGCTCGCGCCCCCCCATCACGAATACACGGAGCTCTTGCTGTCGTCAGTGCCGGAAATGGATCCCGATTGGCTCGACGGCATTCTCAAGAAACGCGAAAACGCCTCGCTTTCGGCCTGAGTTGCGGTGACGGTCGCGCCGCTTGCTTCGAAAACCCTCGCAGGATTATCGTTCGTCGGATCGAGATTGGGCGACGAGATTGGCATGGTCGAGCGCTACGACGCCGTGATCATCGGTGCAGGGCACAACGGTCTCACCTGTGGGGCTTATCTTGCACGCGCGGGCTTGAAGACCTTGGTGCTCGAGCGTCGCGAAGTCATCGGCGGCGCGGCAGTCACGCAAGAGGTGGTGCCAGGCTTCAAATTCTCGGTCTTCAGCTATTTGATGAGCCTCCTGCATCCGAAGGTCATTGCTGAGCTCGAGCTCGCCAAATACGGCTTCAAGGTGCTGCCGGCGTCCGACATGTTCGGCCCTTTGCCCGGGGGGGATTTCATCGTCTTCAGCGACTCGATCAAGAAGACCCAAGAAAGCTTTGCGCGCTTCTCCAAGAAAGACGCCGAGATCTATCCCGAATTCGATCGCTATCTCATGGAATCGGTCGCCATCGTGCGCAAGCTCTTGCTGGAGACCCCTCCCGATCCGAGCTGCCGCGATTGGCGCGCGTTCAAGCAGACGGCTGCTTTCCTTTGGAAATACCGCAAGATCGGCGGCAAGCTGTTTCGCCTCGTGGACCTCATGGCCATGAGCGCCGATGACTATCTCTCCGAATGGTTCGAAAGCAGCTACGTGAAGGCGGCGCTCGCTTACTATTGCGGCATCGGCACCTTCGTCGGGCCGAAGAGCCCTGGCTCGGCTTACGTCATCATGCACCATGTGATGGGCGAACATGCCGGTGCCGGCGGCTGGGGCTTCGTGCGCGGCGGCATGGGCAGCATCACCCAGGCGATCGCGGCCTCGGGCAAAGCCAAGGGCCTGGACATTCGGACGAACGCGGAAGTTGTCGCGATCGACACCGAGAACGGCCGCGCCACGGGCGTTGCACTCGCCGACGGTTCGCGCATCGAGGCCGGAACCGTCGCAAGCAATGTGAGCGCCAAGCTCACCTTCCTCAAATTCCTCTCGCCTGACAAATTGCCCGCCGAGTTCCGGCGGGACGTCGAGAGCTACCGCACCTATTCGACTGCGTTCAAGATCAATATCGCTTGCGAGCGCCTGCCGGCCTACAAGGCCTTCGATCCGCAGAAATGCGGTTTCCCCTACCCGACCTACACGCATATCGGGCCTTCCATCGACTATCTCGAGAAGGCGTACGACGATGCAAAATACGGAGATTGGTCGCGAAATCCATTCATCACGCCGGTGACCCCGAGCTATGTCGATGACAGCATCTCGCCGCCAGGCAAGCATGTGGTGCATCTCTTCGGCGGCCACGCGCCCTACACGCTGCGCGAAGGCGATTGGAAGAGCCGCAAGGACGAGTTTGCCAAAAACGTGCTTCGCGTCATCGACGAGCATGCGCCGGGCTTCTCGGACGGCATCATCGGCATGCAGGTTTTGACCCCGCCCGATATCGAGGCCGCAATCGGCTCGCCGCACGGGCATATCTTTCACGGCGAATTGCAGGTGGATCAGCTTTTCTTTGCGCGCCCTGCGCCGCATTTCGCCGATTACCGAAGCCCCCTGAAAGGCCTCTACCAGTGCGGATCGTCGGCGCATCCCGGAGGCGGCGTCGGCGGGGTCGTCGGCCACAACGCAGCGCGCGAGATCCTGAAGGATCTCGGCAGGCGCGCATCGGCTCCGGCGCGTTGAGCATATCGCGCCTCAAGCCAAACGGCCCTCTTGAACGACCTCGCCTATGTCGAGCATGACCAACAGATAAATGCGGACCATGTCGAGGTCGTCGGCGATATCGACACGCTCGTCAGGCATGGCGTCGTAGCGCCGCCCGGTCGGCAAGCGATGCCTTCCATGCCTCCCGGTCGAAATGCGCAGCGTCCGTGCCGTGATAGCCAGGCGGCGTGATCGCCCCGGTCGGCTGGTCGCGGCCGCGCACCTTGCGGCAGGCATCGTTCATCGCCTTGACCATGCGGCTGTCCTGCGAAACCTCGAAGGACGGCATCGCGGACCGGCCGAACTTTAGGGTGATCCTCGGGAGTCCCGCCTCAAGCGATTTCGTAGACCGATCTTTCGTCGGTAACCCCACGCAGTGCCGCCCGCCTGAGCGCGGGAGTGAGGCCTTTGGATTTCAAGAACTTCGCGGCCCGCGCATTCTCGACGACTTCCTCCGTCGCCATGATCGAGGACGAAGCCGCAAGGCCCTGAACGCGCGATGCGATGTTGACGGTTTGACCGAAATAATCCTGCTGCTCATTGAGCATGACTGCGAGGCAGGGGCCTTCGTGGATGCCCATCTTGAGGCGCAGGCTGCGGTGCTCGCGTTCGGCGCCAAGATCGCTCATCGCTTGACGCATGCGAATGGCGGCGGCGACCGCATGATCGGGTGCCTCGAACGTCGCCATCACGGCATCCCCGATCGTCTTTACGACTGCTCCCCTTTCGGAGGCGATAATCTCCTGAAGCAAGCGGAAATGCTCGTTGACCAGATCGAAGGCGACGAGGTCGCCGACCTCTTCGTATAGCTCGGTCGAGCCTTTGAGGTCGCTGAAGAGGAAGGTCAGGCTCAAAATCTTGAGCCGCTGCCCGATGGCGAGCGTATCGGTGCGGTAGATGTCGCGGAATGTCTGGTTTGTCAGGAGCCGCTTCGCCGTGAGCACCGGCTTGCGCCGCTTGAGGAGGTCGTCGAGCGCCTGGTTCGCCACCCATATGGCCGGCAGTACGCGGTTGTCGGTACGGTTCTCCAAAGATAGGCGAAGCGGGCCCGGCTTCAACGAAACGAGTTCGACCGGAACGTCGACCTTGTTGAAGACCACGGACAGGCTCTGGCGCTCTTGCGTCCGTTCGCCCTTCACCTCGAGGAACTGGGCCTCATGCATGACCGGATCGAAGACGATCAGCGTGCTTTCCGGCAATTGCAGTGACAGGATGGCTCGTTCCCCCGACGGCAACTCGATGCGATCGAGCGTCACCACCTGCAGCAGCTTTTCCAGATCCTCCGGAAGATCGATGGCCGAACTCCAGAAGATCTGTCGGTAGTATTCCGCCGCGCTCAATTCATCCGGGCTATGAGCAGCAATCTTGCGTACGCGAGGGCTCACCGTGAAGGTCACTTCGACGAGATTGTCGAGCGTTGTTTCGTAACCTGCGGCACAGAAAGCGCAGCTATATTGCGGCCGAGTGAGAGTCTTGAGGCTCTTGTTGGCCGAGAGCACGCCGGCACAGCTCGGGCACATCACGTTCCATGACATCTCGAGGATGCCGAGCTGCACCGCTTTCAGGAGTGCGGCGATCACGCGATCCTCGCCAAAGCCCTCCTTCGCAGCAAGGTCGAGCGCGTTGATCTTGTTGAGCGCGTGATCGGGCGCGTTTTCGATCATGCGCTCGAGCATCAAAGTCACGTCATCGCCTGTCGATTGGCGCAAGACAGCAAACAAGGCCTCGCTTTCAGCCATAGGTTTAAGCTACACGAGTAGAACCGGGAAAACCATCCAGACTCGACTGCGCACACCACTCAAATGCGCTCACGGACATCGTGCGAGCGCGCGAAGCCCGCGCTCTTTTCGTGCTCCTCTAAGGTTGTGGGATTGACGACCTCGCCTCGACTGCGCTTCGATGGGCTGGTTTACTCCTGTCAACAGAATCGAAGGAGATCGTGATGAAAGGGATCGCTCCAATCGCATTCGCCATGATGATCTGCGCAACAAGCGCATTCGCTGCCGAGACGAGCTGCAAGAGCCAGGCCGATGACAAGAAACTTGCCGGGGCTGCACTGAACAGCTTCATGAAAAAGTGCCAGACCGATGCCACGAAGACTTGCGAGACCTCGGCGGCCGAGAAGAAGCTCGCAGGAGCGGCAAAGACCAGTTTCACGAAGAAATGCGTGTCCGACGCGGTCGGCACCTGACTTCCTTAAGAGCTGGACGGACCAGTGCCCGCTGCATCTTGCGCTTTGGCGCGAGGCATCGGGCACATCGGCAGAGTTTTCCCCTCCGCCGCGGCCGGAGTGCCGCGCGGACCATCATCCAAGACACGAGGGGATGCCATTCGGGATCCCGCTGTGGCGCTGCCGCGTCGATGATTAATCTGCGCCTCTGCTTGCACAAAGCGCGCCTGGCACGAACGAGACCAGCGATGATTAAGGTTAAGGAGCGACAACCTCGACGCTAAAGCGTCGAAACTACTATCGGCATTGACGGAAGTCCTGACGGAGATATGGTAGGATAAGTATTCGACAGTAATCATCCACGTTGTCGCGTCAGAAGAGGGGGAGCGATCGTGGGCCGAGGTGCGGGGCTCCTATTCCCAACTGCCTTGCGTCTGGCGCTGGTCGCGGCTTTTGCGGTCGCGGCGCCCGGATTCCTCCGTGCCGACGGCTGCAATTTCAACGACGTTCTGAACGCCATCGAGAATACCATCTCGTCGCTTTCCAATGGAGCGTGCGGGGCAGCTTGCGCGGAGGGCGGCGCCAGTTGCGTCGCGGCAGCCGGGATCGGGGCAGCGCTCGGCGGTGTTGCGGCGAGCCAGGGCCAGGGCTCGCTCGACAATTTTTGCAACCAGTTAAATACGGGCGTCGGCGACATCGACGCCATCAAGAGTTGGCTGCAAACAGCGGGGATCGGCGCGGATCTGATCAGCGATGTCTCGAGCCTCGGCGCCGGCGCCGTGGTCAGCGTTGCGCAATGCGCCTGCGACCTCGAGCAGGGTGTGGGCCAGCTGAGCGGCCAGGCCGGCTCGTGCCTTGCAGACGCGATCTGCGGCTTGCAGCAGGATCTCGGCTTCGGCGGCTGCGGCTGCACGCCGGCGCAGCCCCTCGCTGTCGATTGCGGCTCGATCGTCGGTGACAACAACATTCCTGCGGATACGCGCGTCGATGTGGCTGCAAACGGAACCCTCGTCACCGATTTGCGCACCGGATGGGACGGGCACAGCCAATACTGCTCACCGCAACATTACTGCTTCTGCCCAAGCCCCATGCAGATCACGGAGCAACCCGATTACGCGCTCCTTGGGAGCGACCCCTGGCCGTGTCAGTCGCAAACCGAATATTATTGCGCCTGGACCTATTCCTGTCAGTGCCCTGCGGGCACCCGGGCCGCGGCGCAATCGGGACCACTCTCCCAAATTTGCCTTTGCAACAACACCGGGTTGGCGGCGGTGCCCCCCGTCAAATCGACCACCAATCCCACAGGGTCGATCTGCCCGTTTCCACTGACGGGAGTTCCGTGCCCTGACGGACAGGTCAATGTCGGCGGCAAGTGCGTTGCACCCTGCGCGAATAACCAGGTGAGAACCCCGAACGGCGTCTGCTGCAGTCCCGCCGAGGTCACCGCCTGTGGAACCTGCTGTCCGCCGGGGACGCAAGCGGATCTCGCCAATGGCACGTGCTACCCCGTGCAAACGACGCAGTAGTCGAAATGGCGGGAGGGGCGAGTTTTTGGGATTTCGACCTCCATTCAGGGGCGCAAGGCCGCGGCTGGCGGGGTTGCCTCGCTGCCGCTGCCCTCCTTCTCCCCCTTGTGCCCACCCCGCTCAAAGCGCAGGAAACACCGATCGCCATCATCGCGCCGGGTGAAGCGGCCGTTAGCGGGTTCTCCGGCGCGCCTGCACCCGCGCAAATAGCGCCCGGGGAGGATCCCGCGGCGCTGACCTTCATCGACACGAGCGGGCCTTCGCTCCGAGTCATCGATCTTCGCCACATGGGCGGACCCGCGGCTGGGCAACTCGTCGGCGCCCCAAAGCCATTCACCGTGCCAGCCTCCGAAATCGGACAAGTATTCGCCGTGACGCTCGACGACGCATCGCCTCCCAACATCTACGTGGCGGCAAGCTCCTCCTATGGGCTGCCGATCGTGGCGCCTTCCTCCGACGGACGCATGCTCCACGTCAGGAGAGGCGCCCCGAACGCCGCCTTCATGCAGGGTCTTTGGGGCCGGCGGGGCGGCCCCGGCTCGATATGGAAGATCGAGGGAGCGAGCGCACGCGTCAGCCTTTTCGCGGATGTGACCACCGGGAACAGACCGAATTCCGGCGCTGGGCTTGGGGGGCTTGCCTTCGATCCACGATCGAAGTCGCTGTACGTGGCGGATCGCGAGACCGGTCTCATCCATCGCCTGGGTCCGAATGGCGCCGATCTCGGTTCCTACGATCACGGGGTTGGCGGACGCGCCGCACAGGAGCTGCCGACCACGCCCTGGGTGACGCAGCAAGCAATCGAAATCACAAGCGCGCAGTTCGACAGCGGTGACCCGACCACCTGGAATCTTGCTTCGCCCGAGCGGCGCGTTTTCGGCCTCGCGGTGCATGAAGGGCGCCTTTTCTATGCCGTTGCCGAGGGCTTGCAGGTCTGGTCCGTCGGGCTCGGGCCGGACGGCGCCTTCGGCGAGGATGCGTTGAT
>JAFBAS010000176.1 GCA_019247605.1 Hyphomicrobiales bacterium | reverse complement strand
CGGCAATCTTGACGCGCACCTCTCCAGGGCCGGGTTCCGGCGTCGGCTGTTCGCCCACCCGCAGAACTTCACGCGCCGGCCCGCGGCTATCGTAAAAGGCAGCTTTCATCGAATATACGCCTACGTTGGAAGAGATCAGTTGGGAGTGACAGAGGCTCTAGCGCGATAGCGGCCAGCTTTCTAGGACTCGCGTAGCAATGCTCCTCGGCCGCATATCAAGAGTCCGTGCAAGGTCTTTCACCGAATGAGCTTCAGAACTATGGTCGGCTATGACGTCGATCCGATTCGTACCCCCGGAGCTGGTAGAACTTTATGACATTCGCGAGTGACGAAATGGATTGGCAATCTTGTCGGCTGCCAGGCCTGACGAGTGGGCCGACATCGTCGCTGTCCTTTCCAAGTTTCGTCTTTTGAATTCAGAAATTGCAACGCCAGGCGGTCGTAAGTCGAAAGTTGCTGATCGCCTCGATGGTGCCTTTAAGAAACTTGGGTGGAAGGAGAAGCGCTTCGATACGCGAATTGTTGTGGATGGAAACGAGACCAAATCACCGACCCACGAGGTTGATGTTTTTAAAAACCGCGTTGCGCTAGAGGTCGAGTGGAATAATAAAGATCCGTTTTTTGATCGCGATCTCAACAATTTCCGCTTACTATTCGAGCTAAGGGTCATTGATGTCGGCGTGATCATTACGCGCTGTACAGAGCTTCAGTCTCTTTTCGTCGAGGTCGGGCGCGATAAGCAAAGCTATGGTTCTTCCACAACCCATCTGGACAAGCTACTCCCGCGCCTAGAAGGTGGGGGTGGAGGCGGCTGTCCCGTCGTCGTGTTCGGTATTCGTCGAGCCGCTTATGTCGACGACCGGCCCTCGGTGGAGATTTCGAATGCTGTCTGAAACCGGTCTCCGGGCAGTTACGGACCTCGCGCAATTTGCAAGGGGGCGAAGGTACAGAACTATTCTAGCCGATCCACCTTGGCGTTTTCAAAATCGCACTGGAAAGATGGCCCCTGAACATCGCCGTCTATCCCGCTACGAGACGATGACTTTCGAGGATATCGAGGCCTTGCCGGTTGAAGGCTTAGCGGCTGAACCAGCGCATCTCTACCTATGGGCGCCTAATGCTCTTCTCCCAGAAGCACTACGTGTCATGCAGGCCTGGGGATTTCACT
This sequence comes from Hyphomicrobiales bacterium, assembly GCA_019247605.1. Classification (GTDB taxonomy): domain Bacteria; phylum Pseudomonadota; class Alphaproteobacteria; order Rhizobiales; family Beijerinckiaceae; genus GAS188. Next base: position 19,371 of record JAFBAS010000176.1, on the reverse strand, counting down.
ACAAGTCAAATCTGGTTTGGCACAAGGTCCGCAAAGACGGCGGCTCGGATGGCCGGGGAGTTGGTTTTTATTTTCGCAATGTCACCGAAATGATCTTGTTCGGAGTGCGCGGGAAAAACGCTCGGACGAGGGAAGCAGGTCGTCGTCAAGTAAACATGATCGAGACTCGGAAGCGTGAGCATAGCCGCAAGCCAGATGAGCAGTACTCGTTGATCGAGGCCTGCTCCAGTGGGCCCTACCTCGAACTATTCGCGAGGGGCGAGCGCAAGGGTTGGGCCGTCTGGGGGAATCAAGCAGACGCAGATTACGAGCCAAACTGGAAAACGTACGCCTATAATTCGCTAGCCGCTGCTGAATGATATAAACATAAGGTCTAGTCTACACTAACCATCTTCGCAAATTGCTTATAGGTAGATCGATTTGCGTTCGACGTTACTTCAACTAAGGAACGAAACTTTTGCACCGCACTCTTGACCCGCTCTTGATTCTGGAGGCCATATGTAAACGCCTCCTCTAAATGAATTGAAAGTGGAGTGTTGATGTCAACAATCTCGGCCCACAATTCCTGCGCGCGTGTTGGAGTGACCTTCCCGCCAAAAGAAACGCGGAACAAGTTGTGCACTTTTCGTGCATAGAAAATTTCGATGCAAGCAGCAAGTGCGTTTTCTCACCTTCCGCCCAGCCGAGATTAGCCTACGCGCATTATATCAGAAGTGCCCATCTAGTCGAATCGACTATTCATTCGGTTAGTGCACTTGCACGAGGCTCCTCCTAATCCCTCACCTCCTGCGTCTTCGCTTCCCCGTCGCGCCTGAATAGCGCGCCTCGGCCGTGGTGCTCGGGCCCATCTCGTCGAGCGTCGGTTTGCGGGCGCGCGTTTTCGGCAGGGCTTCGCCACCGCCCCAGTTGTGCGGGCCCATCTCGTCGCTTCGTGGCTTGTGCGGGCGCTCGCGCGTTCCTCGTGAGGCGAGGCCTCGAGCCACACCCGCCGGCAGATTCGCCGCCTCGCCGAAGCTGCGTTCCCCGGCGTAGCGGCCGGCGCGGCCTTCCACATATTCCTGGCGCGCCATGGGATCATCGGCGATGGCGAGGTCGGTCGCCTGCAGGCGCTTGATTTCGTCGCGAAGCCTCGCCGCCGTCTCGAATTCGAGATCGGCCGCCGCCTCACGCATGCGCTTTTCGAGATCGGCGATCGTCGCCTTGAGGTTGTGGCCCTTGCCGGCCACCTCCTCGCCATCCACCAGGCCCTTGTCCACCGTCACGTGGTCGCGTTCGTAGACCGAGCCTAGGATGTCGGCGATGTCGCGTTTGATCGTGGCGGGCGTGATGCCATGTTCGGCGTTCCAAGCCATCTGCTTCTCGCGACGGCGCGTCGTCTCGGCCAAGGCGCGCTCGATCGAGCCCGTCACCTGATCGGCATAGAGCACCACCCTGCCGTCGACGTTGCGGGCCGCGCGCCCGATCGTCTGGATGAGGGAGGTCTCGGAACGCAGGAAGCCTTCCTTGTCGGCATCGAGAATGGCGACGAGCGCGCATTCGGGAATGTCGAGGCCTTCGCGCAAGAGGTTGATGCCGACCAGCACGTCGAAGGCGCCGAGCCGCAAGTCGCGGATGATCTCGATGCGCTCGATCGTGTCGATGTCGGAATGCATGTAGCGCACGCGCACGCCATGCTCGTGCAGGTATTCGGTGAGGTCCTCGGCCATGCGCTTGGTGAGGACGGTGACGAGCGAGCGATAGCCCTTGGCCGCGACAGCCTTCACCTCGCCGAGGAGATCGTCGACCTGCGAACGGGCCGGGCGCAGCTCGACTTGCGGGTCGATGAGGCCGGTCGGCCGGATCACCTGCTCGACGAAGACGCCTCCGGTGCGCTCGAGCTCCCAATGCGCGGGGGTCGCCGAGACATGCACCGTCTGCGGGCGCATCGCTTCCCATTCCTCGAAGCGCAGCGGGCGGTTGTCCATGCAGGACGGCAGGCGGAAACCGTATTCGGCGAGCGTCGCCTTGCGGCGGAAGTCGCCGCGATACATGCCGCCGATCTGCGGGATCGTCACATGGCTCTCATCGGTGAAGACGAGCGCGTTGTCGGGCAGGTATTCGAAAAGCGTCGGCGGCGGCTCGCCCGGCTTGCGGCCGGTGAGCCAGCGCGAATAATTCTCGATGCCGGCGCATGAGCCCGTCGTCTCGAGCATCTCGAGATCGAATGTCGTGCGCTGCTCGAGACGCTGCGCCTCCAGGAGCCGCCCCGAGCGGACGAGGTCGTCGAGGCGCTGGCGCAACTCCTCCTTGATGCCCTTGATCGATTGCAGGAGCGTCGGACGCGGCGTGACGTAGTGCGAATTGGCGTAGAATTTCACGTAGTCGAGATCGGCCGTCTTCTGTCCGGTGAGCGGATCGAACTCGGCGATGCTCTCGACCTCGTCGCCGAAAAGCGAGAGACGCCAGGCGCGATCCTCGTAGTGCGCCGGAAAAACCTCGATCACGTCGCCGCGCACGCGAAAGGAGCCGCGCGCGAAATCGCCTTGCGTGCGTCGATACTGGAGGGCCACGAGATCGGCGATCAATTGGCGCTGCTCGACCCTGTCGCCGACTTTCACGCCGAAGGTCATCGCCGTATAGGTCTCAACCGAGCCGATACCGTAGATGCAGGACACCGAGGCGACGATGATGACGTCATCGCGCTCCATGAGGGCGCGGGTCGCCGCGTGGCGCATGCGATCGATCTGCTCGTTGATCGAGGATTCCTTCTCGATATACGTGTCGGTGCGCGGCACATAGGCTTCCGGCTGGTAGTAATCGTAGTAGGAGACGAAATACTCGACCGCGTTATTTGGGAAGAAGCTCTTGAACTCGCCGTAGAGCTGGGCCGCGAGTGTCTTGTTCGGCGCGAGGATGAGGGCCGGGCGCTGCGTCGCCTCGATCACCTTGGCCATCGTGAAGGTCTTGCCCGACCCGGTGACTCCGAGCAGCACCTGATCGCGCTCGAAGCGGCGCACGCCATCGACGAGTTCCGCGATCGCTTGCGGCTGATCGCCGGCCGGCTCGTAACCGCTCACCGAAGCAAAGCGGATGCCGCCCTCGGTCTTCTCGGGGCGCGGTGGACGATGCGGCATCCACGGCCGATCCTTCGAGATGCGCGGATCGCCCTCGGTGAGGAGCTTCGAGAGCGCCTCGACGGTGGCGGGCGCGCCGATGAGTGCGTCGGGCGAAGGCGGCAGGGTGGCGCGCCGTTCGCCGGTGCGGCTGGCGACAGGGTTCGTATCGGCGTCGGCCTCAGCGGAAGCTTCGGTTTCCATCGGGGCACGGCTCGGGCCGAGGAAGGAACGAAGCCGCTCGGTTTCCGCAGGCGTGAATGTCGATTGCGGTGCCTCTGCGAACCCGCCTTGCGGACCTTCCGCTTTCAGAGCCGGATTCAGCAAAGCCGCGAGATGCTGGTCGAGCGGCTTCTGCAGCGGCTTCGACGCCTTGGCGCGCGTGTGGATGATGGCGTGCGGGTCCTTCCCGGCTTTTGCCGGGCGCGACGGTTCTGAGCGTTTGGCCATGGCCCCAATATGGGCCGAGTCGCCGGAAAGGAAAAGCGGGACGACCATAAGGACGAGGTCGCCGCTCTACGGATCTGAATTGTGATATTCACCTCATCGCAGTGGGCCTCTTTTTTGGAAGGAGCTACCGTTTGCCCCGCAAGGTTCAAGGCGCTGAGAAAGAACGCGCTCGTAAGCGCTCGCTTCATCACCGCCAAGCCGTAAAACTTGCGGTTGGCGAGGCTTCGGGTGATCCGCATAGCAGCGAAGCTGCGCCGCAAACGGGCTTAGGTAGCCGGATTGCCGCGCGGTTTAAATCCATCGGATTGCGGAAAGGCGAGGAACTCCCTCCATTGCCAAAACTTAGTATCAGGAGCCCCTTCGACGACTAATCGTCATCGACGCCAGGTCAGCTCATCGTGGGGATGACGAATTCCGCGCCTTCCTTGACGCCGGTCGGCCAGCGCGACGTCACCGTCTTGGTCTTCGTGTAGAAGCGGAAGGCGTCGGGTCCGTGCTGGTTGAGGTCGCCGAAGGCCGAGCGTTTCCAGCCCCCGAACGTGTAATAGGCGAGCGGAACCGGAATCGGCACGTTGACGCCGACCATGCCGACATCGACCTTCGTGGCGAAATCGCGCGCCGCGTCTCCGTCGCGCGTAAAGATGGCGACGCCGTTGCCGTATTCGTGGTCGCTCGCGAGCGCGAGCCCCTCGTTGTAGTCCTTCGCGCGCACGACGGAGAGGACCGGGCCGAAAATCTCTTCCTTGTAGATGCGCATGTCCTTCGTCACATGGTCGAAGAGGCAACCGCCCATGTAATAGCCGTTCTCGTAGCCTTGCATCTTGAAGCCGCGGCCATCGACGACGAGCTTTGCGCCTTCCTTCACGCCGATCTCGACATAGTTCTTGACCCGCTGCAGCGCCTCCTTCGTGACCAGCGGGCCGAAATCGGCCGAAGGATCGGTGGAGGGGCCGATCTTCAGCGATTCCACGCGCGGCGTGAGCTTTTTCATCAGCGCATCCGCCGTCTTTTCGCCAACCGGGACCGCGACGGAGACGGCCATGCAGCGCTCGCCGGCCGAGCCGTAGCCCGCGCCCACAAGCGCATCGACCGCCTGATCCATGTCGGCATCCGGCATGACGATCATATGGTTCTTGGCGCCGCCGAAGCACTGAGCGCGCTTGCCATGCGCAGTCGCGGTCTTGAAGACGTATTCGGCGATCGGCGTCGAGCCGACGAAGCCGACGGCCCTGATGTCCGGGTCGGTGAGGATAGCGTCGACTGCCTCCTTGTCGCCGTTCACGACATTGAAGACGCCCGCCGGAAGCCCCGCTTCGAGGAAAAGCTCGGCAAGCCGGAGCGGCACGCCGGGATCGCGCTCGGAAGGCTTCAAGATGAAGGCGTTTCCGCAAGCGAGCGCCGGCCCGCATTTCCACAGGGGGATCATCGCCGGAAAGTTGAAGGGCGTGATGCCGGCGACGACGCCGAGCGGCTGGCGCATCGAATAGATGTCAATGCCGGGCCCCGCGCCTTCGGTGTACTCGCCCTTCATCATCTGCGGAGCGCCGATCGAGTATTCGACCACCTCGAGCCCGCGCTGAATGTCGCCTCTGGCGTCCGCGATCGTCTTGCCATGTTCGCGCGCCAGAAGATCGGCGAGCGCGTCATAGTCCTTGTGCACGAGCTCGAGAAATTTCATGAGCACGCGCGCGCGCCTTTGCGGATTCGTCGCGGCCCAGGCGGGTTGCGCCGCCTTGGCGTTCTCCACGGCGGCGCGAACCTCGGCGCGAGAAGCGAGCGCAAGCTGGCCGCGCACTTCCCCCGTCATGGGCTCGAACACGTCGCTGAAACGACCCGACTTGCCCTCGACCCGCTTGCCGCCGATGAAATGAGGAAATTTCGTCATGATGCTCGCCTCCCGCAGGCGCAAGGGAGAGAGGGCCTGCTTTTGGCGAACGCGGTAGGAGCCTGCCACGATCCTGTCAACGGCTGGCTTTTCGCGGCGGGACGGGCTCTCGAGGCCCATCTGGATTACGACGGCTCAGCGCGAACCGACGATCAGGCGCACGCCTCTTCGCGTCACCCGGACCAGGGCACGCAATCGCAATCGCGCTCGGGCCTTGCGGGTGCGGCGGCTCGAGGAGGGTGACGGAAGGGAAATCCGAGCGCTGCGCGCCGCGCCTTGATCCTGGCGAGTGGCCGCCCGCCCGGCTTGCCGGCCGAGAGACGCCAAAGTGCGAGCGCTGCCGCAGCGGAACGCGAGAAGATCGCCGTCCAGGTTGGCGTCTGCGTCTGCCTGTTGGTCGGGAGCCCTTCGACCTTGCCGTTTCGCGCTGCAAGGCGCGTGCTGCTCGCCGCGTTCCACAAAAAGACCGTCATGACAGCACCATCGCAATCGTGATGCACAGCATCGCCAAGCCACCCACGAGGCCAAGATCGATCGCGAGCCATCGCCGATCCGCACCGCCGGTCACCGGCATGCGCTCGGTGAACGACTGTGCTCCGCGCGTTGCGCGCTCCAGGCGCCACCAGGCCGGAAGCCCTTCGCCTCGCCCGATCTGGTTGCGGGTGAAAGGCAGCTCGAGAGGGGAGGAGGTAAGGCGCACCGCGCCGGGGGTGCGCCCCGATTCCGATTGCGCGAAGCGGATCGCCGCGTCCTTGTTCCTGAAGACGCCTCCGGTGAGACCACCCGCTGCGAGTGCGGTCCAGCGACCGCTCGAATCGCGCCCGACGACAAAGCTCGAACCGCCAACTTGCCGCCGTGAAGCCTGAGCCGGGTTTGACGAAGCCACCCTCGGGCTCGACCTCCAAAGGCCCATCGATCCGCGCATAAAGCGCTCCTTTAGCCGTTGACGACGGCCCGAAATCTAGGAAGGGCCGCATAAAGGATCGATTGGATTTCGAAAGGCCGCTCATAAACCCCGCATCAACGAGCCGGGCGGGTGACGTTCCGACGTTGGCGCCCCACCTCGAAGACCACGAGGCCGATTACGTCGCATCTTTCCAAAACGGTCCCTTTTTAGGGGGACGCGCTGGACATCTCCGCCGAATGGCCGCAGATCGCGCGCGACGGAGAAAGCTTGCGTTGCAGAAGATGCCTCCTCACCGAAAGCCCCCCTGGGCGCGCCACGCCCGCCAAGCGCACGCTCACGAGCGCCACACCAACCACGGGGAAAAGACTCGTCCTCGAGATTTCTCGGCGCAGAAAAAGGCCGAAGACGAGCGAGCGCTCATTTACGGGTTGCACGCAGTGGGTGAGGCGCTGGCCAACCCCAAGCGCGAGGTGCTTCGCTTTCTCGTGACAGAGAACGCCTTTCGACGACTTGATTTTCGCGAAGCGGGGAAACCGGGCCTTCGCCCACAGATCGTCTCGCCCCAGGAGATCGCGCGGCTTCTACCGTCAGACGCCGTGCATCAAGGCGCGCTCGTCGAAGCCTTGCCGCTCGAAGCCCCCGCGCTCGAAACCTTGGCGCCGGAAGGCATTCTGCTCGCGCTCGATCAAATCACCGACCCGCACAATGTGGGCGCGATCCTCCGCACGGCGGCGGCCTTCGCGGTGAATGGCGTCGTCGTGCCCTTGCGCCACAGCCCGGCCGCGACGGGCGTTCTCGCCAAATCGGCCTCGGGCGCACTCGAGCATGTGCCGCTCATTCCGGTGCGCAATCTCGCCGATGCGCTGATCGCGCTCGGTGAGCGCGGCTTCATGCGTGTCGGGCTCGATTCGGAAGGCGAGGCGACGCTCGATGGGGTGGCGCTGGCAGCCCCGCTCGTCCTTGTGCTTGGTGCCGAGGGAAGAGGGCTTCGCGAACGCGTGCGGCAAAGCTGTGACGTGTTGGCGCGCATCGAGCTTCCAGGCAGAATCAAGAGCCTCAACGTCTCGAACGCCACCGCGATTGCGCTCTCGAGCGTGCATCGACGCGTGAAGAGCGGGTAGCGAAAGGCGAGCAGCGAACGTTTGGTGGCGTGAATGCGCACTGCACGCTCTTCACTCCTCGCCTCACATGGTCGCACCGACGGTCCAGGGCACGAACTCCGCATCCCCATAGCCGAGCTCCTCGGATTTGGAGCGCTCACCGGACGCGACGTCGAGAATCTTCTGGAAAATCTCCTGGCCCTTGGTCAGCACCGGGACACCGTCGACGATGTCCCCGCAATCAATGTCCATGTCGTCGATCATGCGCCGATACATTTCCGAATTGGTCGCAAGCTTGATGGAGGGCGTCGGCTTGCAACCGTAGGCCGAGCCGCGGCCGGTCGTGAAAGCGAGGATATTGGCCCCTCCCGCCACTTGGCCGGTCGCCGATACGGGATCGTAACCCGGCGTATCCATGAAGACGAAGCCTTTCTCCGTCACCGGCTCGGCGTATTCGTAAACGGCGTTGAGCGCCGTCGTGCCGCCCTTCGCCGCAGCGCCGAGCGATTTCTCGAGAATGGTGGTGAGCCCGCCCGCCTTGTTGCCGGGCGAAGGGTTGTTGTTCATCTCCATGCGGTTGCGGCTCGTATAGTCCTCCCACCATTTGATCCGCTCGACGAGCTTTTCGCCGACCGCGCGCGTGCTGGCACGCCGCGTCAGCAGATGCTCGGCGCCATAGATCTCCGGCGTTTCCGAGAGGATCGCGGTGCCACCTTGACGAACGAGAATATCCACCGCGGCGCCGAGAGCGGCATTCGCCGTCACGCCCGAATATCCGTCAGAGCCGCCGCATTGCAGCGCGAGCACGAGCTGGGAGGCGAGAATGGTCTCGCGTTTGGCCTTCGCCGCGATGGGGAGCATCGCTTTGATCGCCTCCACGCCGGCGGCCACGGTCTTGCGTGTTCCCCCCGTGCCTTGAATCGTAAAGGAGCGGAAGGTGTCGCTTTCCACGATGCCGTAAGCGTCCTTCCAGCGGCCGATCTGGAAGCCCTCACAGCCGAGCCCGACCATCACCACGCCGGCAATGTTGGGGTTCGTGGCGTAACCCCATTGCGTGCGCTTGAGGATGTCGTAGCCTTCTCCCTTCACATCGAGCGCGCAGCCCCCGCCGTGCACGAGCGCGATGACGCCGTCGACTGTGGGGTATTCGGCAAGGGCCCCCGAGCGCTCGACCGCCTCGGCCATGAAGCGGGCAACTGAGGCCGAGCAATTCACCGAAGTCAGAATGCCGATGTAATTTCGGGTCCCGACTTTGCCATCCTTGCGGCGAAAGCCCTCGAACGTGGCCCGCTCGTCTTCGGGCAGGATGTCGATCCGGGGAGCGGCTTCGGCGAAACGGTAATCGCGCGCGAAATCGTGCATCTCGACGTTGTGCTCATGCACCCATTCGCCGGGCGCGATCGGTTTCGAGGCAAAGCCGATGATCTGGCCGAATTTGCGCACCGGCGCGCCCGTCGCGATGGTCGCGCTTGCCATCTTGTGACCGCGCGGGACCCGCTCGATCGCACCCACCCCTTGCACGAGCGCGCCAGCAGGCACTTGGTCGACCGCCACCACGACGTTATCGTCGGCGTGGAGGCGGATGGCGCGGGGCTGTCGGATCTGCTCGTTCATGGCGGCTCGCTTCGCTGCTGCGATCCGCGACCATAGCACTAACGAGAGCGACTGGAAGCGTCGGCGAGCTGCTCGAGCCTCAAGCGGCGACGAGCATGTCTCCTCGGTTCGATTGCAGCGCTTTCTTGAGCTTGTCGAGCGCACGATTCTCAATTTGCCGCACGCGCTCCTTGGATATGCCGAGACGCCGTCCCACCGTTTCGAGCGTGACGAGGTCGTCATCATGCAAGCGCCGAGCCTCGATGATGAGCCTTTCGCGTTCCGAGAGCATTGTCATGGCATGATGCAGCCAATGGGCGCGACGGCCGGAGTCGATCGTTTCGGCCACGATCTCGTCGGGCAAGGGGTTGCGGTCCACGAGAAAATCCTGCCGATCGGAAGCATTCTCGGTCTCTTCGCCCGGGACGGGGACATTGAGCGAGAGATCGGAGCCCGAAAGCCTCGCTTCCATGGTTTCCACATCATCGCAGGAGACGCCAACCGTCTGTGCGATGCGCTGGTGCAGCTCGCTCGCCGAAAGCTTGTCCATTTTTTGCCCCAACTTCGCGCGGAGCCGCCTCAGGTTGAAGAACAACGATTTTTGCGCGGAGCTTGTGCCGCCTCGAACGATCGACCAATTTCGCAATACGTAATCCTGGATGGACGCCCGGATCCACCACGTCACATAGGTCGAAAACCGCACCCCACGCTCCGGTTCGAAACGGGCCGCCGCCTCGAGGAGCCCGACATGGCCCTCCTGGATCATATCGGCGAGCGGCAGGCCATATCGGCGAAAACGGCTGGCAATGGCGATGACAAGCCTTATATGCGATGAAACAAGCTGATGCAGCGCTACTTCGTCGCCCTCTTCGCTCCAGCGGAGCGCGAGCTCATGTTCCTCCTCACGCTGGAGGTAGGGGGCAGACATCGCTGCTCGGATGACCTGCTTGTGGATGCCCTCGAGATCGGACATCGGCACCTCCTTCAGCTGCGCGGATCTTTCCCCTCGCGCTCCGCCAATTCGCGCCGGTCAGACGAGACGGAGCGCTCTGCAACCTCCCCTCCGGCTTCGCGGTCTGGTCCCATTCGTAGCGAACGCAGGTGCTTTGCGATGGTTTCATGCTAGATGGGCAATATTCCAGGCCATTGCGCGATGCGTGAGCCGTTCCAACTCCCCGTGACGGGAGAGGCCGAAACGCGGCGCACGGATAATGCAGCGATGATCGCCGACGTACTCATGCCGGTAGCGGTGGACACCGCGTATTCCTATCGTGCGCCTCCGGGAATGGCGCTTCGGCCAGGCGATCTCGTCGTCGCGCCGCTCGGCCCTCGCCAGACGATCGGCGTGGTCTGGGCCACGCGCCAGGAAGGCCCACGCGAGCATCCCAACCTGAAGTCGCTCATCGGCAAGGCCGACATTCCCGCGTTGCCGAAGACGCTGGTCGAATTCGTGGATTGGACGGCGCGCTGGACGCTCGCACCTCGCGGTCTCGTGCTGCGCATGGCCCTTCACGACGCGAGCGGCGGGCCGTCCGACGCTCCGCGAATTGGCGTGAGACTGGGTGGCGCCGTGCCCGAAAGGATGACACCGGCGCGCCGGCGCACGCTCGACGTCGCCGCCAAGCTCGCGCCTGGCGCCTTGCTGGGCAAGCGCGAGCTCGCGCTCGAGGCCGGCGTGAGCGCCTCCGTCGTCGACGCGCTCGTGGATACGGGCGCGCTCGAAGCCGTCGCCGTGATGCCGCAACCGGAAGCTCTTCCCGACCCCGATCACACAACGCCGCGCCTTTCTGATGCGCAGCAAGCCGTGTCAGCGGCTGTGCGCGAGGAAATACGAAAGGGCAAATTCTCGGTGACGCTTCTCGAAGGCGTGACGGGCTCAGGCAAGACGGAAGTCTATTTCGAGGGGGTGGCGGAATGTCTGCGGGAAGGACGCCAAGCCTTGATCCTCATGCCTGAGATCGCGCTGACTTCGCAATTCGTCCAACGCTTCGAGACAAGGTTCGGCGCGCGTCCCGGCGAATGGCATTCCGGCGTGTCGCAAAAGCGCAAGGGCCAGCTCCTTGCCGGTCTCGCGACGGGCGAGACACGGGTCGTGATTGGTGCGCGCTCGGCCTTGACGCTGCCCTTCCAGCACCTCGGCCTCGTCGTGGTCGATGAGGAGCATGAGCAGGGCTACAAGCAGGAGGACGGTGTCGTCTACCACGCGCGCGACATGGCGGTGGTGCGAGCAAGGATCGAGGGTGCGTCCGTGGTGCTCGTCTCGGCCACACCCTCGATCGAGACCCGCGTCAATGCCGAAAGCGGCCGTTATGCGCGGCTGCTTTTGCCGAATCGGGTCGCGGGGCGAACACTTCCCGACATCTCGGCCATCGATTTGCGCCGCGCGCCGCCCCCGAAGGATCGCTGGCTTTCACCCGCTCTCGTGAGTGCGATGGCGGAAGTGCTCGCCGCGGGCGAGCAGACGCTGCTTTTCCTCAACCGGCGCGGCTACGCTCCGCTCACGCTCTGCCGCGCTTGCGGGCACAGATTCCGCTGCCCGCAATGTTCCGCCTGGCTCGTGGAGCACCGCTTCACACGTTCGCTTCGCTGCCATCATTGCGGCCATCGTGAAAAGCGACCCGGGGCGTGTCCGGAATGCGGCGCGATCGACACGCTCGCGGCTTGCGGGCCCGGCGTCGAGCGTCTCGCCGAGGAGGTCGCGGCTCATTTTCCCGAAAGTCGCATCATCGTGCTCTCGAGCGACATGCCGGGCGGCGCCGAGCGGCTGCGGCGCGAATTTGCCGAGATTGCCGAAGGCAAAGCCGATATCGTGATCGGCACGCAGCTCATCGCCAAAGGCCATGATTTCAAGCGCGTCGCGCTCGTCGGCGTCGTCGACGGCGACATCGGCCTTGCAGGAAGCGATCCACGCGCAAATGAGCGCACCTTCCAGCTTCTCAGCCAAGTCGCCGGAAGGGCGGGGCGCGGGGAAACCTCCGGGCGCGCCCTCATCCAGACATATGATCCGGAGAGCCCGGTGATGTCGGCCATGCTTTCGGGCGATGCGGAACTCTTCTACGAGCGCGAAATCGCGGCGCGGCGCGCGGCCGCAATGCCGCCCTTTGGAAGGCTCGCGAGCCTCATCGTCTCCGGCCCGCGAGCGGAAGAAGCTCTCACTTACGCGCGAGCGCTCGTGCAAACGGCCCATCGCCACATCGCGCAGGAGAAAGGTTCTGGCGCGTCCTTCTCGAAAGACGCCCCGACGGTGCTCGGCCCGGCCGAGGCCCCGATCGCGGTGATCCGCGGGCGGCATCGCTTCCGCATCCTCGTCAAGGCGCCGCGCGGCACCGATCTTCAAGCTTTCCTGCGTACCATGATCGCACAAGCCGGGAAGCCGCGTGGCGGCACGAGGCTGGTCGTGGACATCGATCCGCAAAGCTTTCTGTGAGGCCGAAATGGCGAAGATGATGGTCGAAACCGATTGGTCGCAAAAGCTCGCGCCTTCGCTGGAGGATATCGAGCGCCTGGCCGAGAAAGCTCACGCGGAGTTGCCGGAGCGTTTCCAGCGGCTTTGCAAAGGCGTGATCATCAAGGTCACCGATTTCCCCGATGAGGAGACGCTCGACGCGATGGGCTGCGAGACGGACTTTGATCTCCTGGGCCTGTTCACCGGCATCGGACTCGCGCAGCAAGAAGCGGTCGCACCGACTGGGCGCATGCCGAATATCATCCACCTCTATCGCCGGCCGCTCCTCGATTATTGGGCGTCTCACGAGGAAACGCTCGGTCACCTCGTCAGCCATGTGCTGATCCACGAGATTGGCCATCATCTCGGCTTCTCGGATGCCGATATGGAGGCGATCGAGAGGGAGGCGGGCGGGTGCGCCTAAACCTGCGGAAGGCGGCGGGGACGGCGGCTCAGCGGTAAAACGCGCAAACCGCCCTCTCAGCGGCGCGAGGCGAGCTTCAGCCGTCGCGGCTGGCCGCGGGCGGCGCCGTTTTCATACCGCTCGCGAATTTCTCGCGCCACCTCCGCTTCCGGCAAGAGCTTGCTGCCCGCGAACCAGACTTCGGAGACCTCACCCTCCTTGTTGCGGACGCGGCGCACGCCTTGCCCATGGGCGCCCCCACCTATGGCCTGGGTGATCTTCGCCCGGTCCTTGGCGAGAACGGTGATCTCGCTCGCGTCGAGAAAGGGGTTGAACATTGCCGGCGTCGCGACCATCACCTTGCGGCCCATCGGCACGAGATCGATTGCGCCCCAAAGCCCCCACCAACGTCCATTCCAGGAGGCAAGCTTGCGCTCGGGCGCGCCGTTGCGCGCGAAGGCGCGCAAGATGTGCACGACACCATCGAGCCAGAAATGCGAAATCCCATCGGCCGCATTGGTGAGGACCGAAATGGCGAGGTCCTCATCCGGCAGCGTCAGCGTTCTGGTGATGAAACCCTGGAACCCGCCTGAATGCCCAAACCACTCCCAATCGGCGATCCTGCCGCTCATCACCCCGAGCCCGTAATAGCGTTCAACCGCAAGCTGGGGATCTCGCCATTGTTTGCGGACCATCTCGCGCCTGCTCTCCGGCGCGAGCACGCTTTTCTTAGCGTGCGGGGACAATTGGCCAAAGAAGCGCACGAGATCGCGCGCCGTCGAGACGAAGCCGGTCGCCGCGGCGAGAGCGTGCGTCGAATTCTCGCCTGGAATGATGACGCGGCGCCCAAGCGGAAGCTTTCCGCTATGCCCTCGCGCCAGGAGTGCGCCGTGCGGGAGAGGCATGTCGGGCGTCGTCTCCTCGAGACCGGCCGGCTTCACGATCGCGCGCGTCACGAACGAGGCGTAGTCCTCCCCGCTCGCCGCCTCGATGATGAGGCCCAAAAGTCCGTAGCCGTGATTCGAATATTTGAAACGCGTATTCGCGTCGATCACCGGCGGCTCGGCAAGCGCAGCGCGCAATTCATCCTCGTTCAGGAAGGGCCGCCGATCCTGCCACTGGCCCGTATCATCGCCGTCGCGCGTGAGGCCGGCGCTGTGTGAGAGAAGCTGCGACATCGTCGCCTTGGCGACGGCACGATGCAGCCCCTTGACATGGCTGCCGGCACGGTCATCGAGCCTCAGCTTTCCCTCTTCGACAAGCTTCATCACGGCAGCGGCAGTGAAGCTTTTCGAATGCGAGGCGACGCGCAGCCGATGACGCGGCGTCAGCTTCTCCCCCGTCGAAAGATCCGCATGGCCAAAGGCATCCTCGAGGACAATGCGCCCTTGATGCGCGATGGCGATGACGCAACCCGGCTGCTCGCTTTCCCGCATCTGGTATTCGAGCCAGCGCGGGGTGTAATCGAGAGCGGCCTTGAGCCATCTATCCATGAAGGAAGTCCTTTCGGCACAGCGTCGATTTTCCTCCTATAGCCAAGCTTTGCTCCGGCCCAAGCGGATTTTGCGGGCCTCGCGATGGATTGCTTAACAAAATGCGTAGGGCCGTCCCGCGCGGGGGTCGAGGACGGCCGGTTGAGGATGATGAGCCTAAACTCGCAGAAAAATGATCCCGTCGAACGGTTTGAGCGCAAATCGCGCGTGGACGGGGCCGCGCACGAAAGCTAGACTTTCGAAAAAGTCGGCAGCGACGGTCAAAGAAGCCGGCAAATGACGCCGCGGGAGAGGAAACAATGCCCTTGAAGACAGCGACGATCACGGCCTTGACCTTGGCGCTGTTTGCGCTTGCGGCCAGCCTTGGCGCCAGCGCCCAGGAATCGCGCCATTACAGCTTCGGCTACGATCAGCCGCACACGACGGGCTACGGGATCGCCGGGGATTTGTTCGCGGCCAAGCTCGCCGAGTTGAGCCATGGCAGCATGATGATCGACCAATTCCCCGGTGCGCAACTCGGCCAGGAGCCGCAAATGCTCCAGAAAATTCGCACCGGCGATATCGATTTCATGATCTCCTCGACCGCGAACGCGGCGACGGTTTCGCCCGAATCAGGCGTCCTTTCGCTTCATTTCATCTTCCGCTCGGAGGAACAATTGATCCGGGCCATCGGCGATCCACGCCTTGTCGGGGCCGTTAAAGAGATGTTCGACGATACAGTGAAGGACGGCCACGTGCTCGCGCTCGCGACGCTTGGGCTTCGCGACATGTACGGCAAGAAGGAAGTGCGCAAAGTCGACGATCTGCATGGCGAAAAGGTGCGCGTCCAGGCCACGCCGACCGAAGACACGATTTTCCCGGCCTACGGCTCGCAGACCGTGCACATGCCGTTCGGCAGTGTCTACACCTCCTTGCAGACCGGGGTCGTGAATTTCGCCGAGAATGGCGTGAACGTCTACGATTCCAACAAGCATTACGAAGTCGCCCCGGTGCTTTCGATGACGGAGCACGAGGCGAACAACAGCGTGCTTTGGGTGAGCGACAAGGTCTGGAAAAGCCTTTCCGACGAGCAGAAAAGCTGGGTCGAGGCTGCCGCCGCCGAGGTCGGCCAAAAGGAGCCGGCACAAGCCGTCGCGCTCGACCACAAATCGCTCGAAAAGCTGCGCAAGCTCGGCGTCAAGGTTGTAACCGATGTCGACAAGGAGAGCTTCATCAAGGTGGCCGAGCCGCTGCAGGACAAGCTCGCCGAGGGGCTCGGCCCGCACGCGGTGAAGATCCTGCAGATCACCCGCCAGATCCACTGAGACCTCATCGTCTCGGCATGAGGGGCGAGCTGTCGATCTTCGTCACCGGGCAGGGCCTTGGAACTGCGGTCCGCGCTTCGCGGGGGGAACGACGCTGATGGGCGAGCGTGCGGACCTCGTTCTTGCCGATGCCCGCCACCTCAAATGGCGCGCGCTCGACGGGCTCGAACGCGTTCTCATGGTGCTTTGCGGGGCTTGCCTCTTCGGCTTCACCTCCTCGACGCTTCTCGACGTCACCGCGCGGCTGCTCGGCCATCCCCTGCTTTGGCCGCAGGAAGTGACCTCGACCTTCTTCATCTACGGCGTTTTCATCGGAGCTTCGGTCGCAACTCGGCGCAACGATCACCTTTACCTTTCGGCGGTCACCGAAGCCATGCGCGGGCGAACGCGCTCTTTCTTCGAGCTCTTCAATCGTTGCGTGGTGCTCGCCATCGGCATCTGCCTTTTGATCTTCGGTGTCCAGAATTTTCTTACCGGCTTCGGCAGCTTCCGCATGCCCTCGATGCTTCCGATCGCCTATCTTTACGCGCCCATCCCGGCCTGCGGCGCCCTCATCGCCCTCTTCAGCCTCGAGCAGATCGCCAACGGCATTCGCCATGGCTTCTGTGAAGGTGGTGTTCGGGTCGACGAGCCTTTGAAGGAGGCCGTCTGACCGTGTCGAACAGCCTCATTCTTGTTTTGATGACGGGGCTCTTCCTGGTGCTCGGCTATCTCGGCGTGCCGGTCGCCTTCGCGCTCACTGCGGGCGTGATGATCGGATGCCTGTTCACGCCGATTACGCTGCAATCCATCATTGGGCAGATGTTCAACGGCATCGACTCGGAAGCGCTAATGGCGATTCCGTTCTTCCTCCTCGTCGGCGAGTTGATGACCTCGGCCAATGTGGTGATTCGGATCGCCGAGCTGTCGCAAGCGCTCGTCGGACATATTCGCGGCGGTCTCGCTCAGGTCACGACGGTGTTCAGCATGTTCTTCTCGGGCATGTCAGGCTCGTCCTCGGCCGATGTCGCGGTCTTGAGCCGCACCATGGCGATACCGATGTCGCGAGAAGGCTATCGTCCGGCCTTCGTCGCCGCCCTCATCGCAGCCGCCTCGACCATCGCCAATCTCGTGCCGCCGAGCATCATGGCCGTCGTCTATGGTGCGATCGGCAACGTCTCAATCGCGGGGCTTTTTCTCGCCGGAATCGTGCCGGGCATCATGGTCGGCGTCGGCCTCATGGTGTTTTGCTATTTCTTCGGCCCGGTCGGCTTTCGCCGAAAGCGCGCAAGCTTCGGCACGCTTGTCGGGGCGACACGTTCTGCCGCGCTGCCGATGCTCATCCCGGTCATCCTGCTCGGCGGGATCATCACGGGCTGGTTCACGCCGACCGAGGCCGGCGTCGTCGCCATCGCTTACATCCTGGTCGTCGTCATTCCATTCCTCAATCCGAGCCACCTGCGCGAGGTGCCGCGCGATTTCGTCTCGGCCGGGCTCATCTTCTCGCTTCCGTTGTTCACGATCGCGGCCGCTTCTGCCTTCGGCTGGATGCTCGCCTATCTGCGCGGCCCGATCGTCGTCTCGGGGTGGATTGGCGCGGTCGCTGGCACGAACGCCGAGCTCATCATGTTCCTGCTCGTCCTGGTGTTCACGATCGTCGGCGACTTCATCGAGCCGATCCCTGCGATCATCATCTTCATGCCGGTTGTGAACCAGCTCACCGACGCCGCTTCCATCAACCCGGTGCACATGGGCATTGTGCTCATCGTGACCCTCGCCTTCGGCTTGATCACGCCGCCTTATGGGCTTTCGCTCCTGATGGCGTCGAAGTTCGTGGGCGTGCGTTTTTCCGGCGCCCTGCGGGCTTCGCTGCCGATCTATGTGATCTTCTTCGTGACCATCGCTTTCACCATATTTTTTCCGGACGCGGTTCTCTGGCTGCCCAAGAAAGTGTTCCCGGAATCGGTCGGTTGCTTCAAAGCCGCCGATCAAAGCCACTACATCTGCCCGTAAGCCGCCGCTCCTGAGCTTCGTTTCGGCTGATCCGCGCATCAGACCTCCGTCTCTGGTCTCCGTTTTGCGAAATGGACACCGAGAGCGGAGGAAACGCGTGAAGATGTCCCTTTCCGAGAAAATCGTCTCAGGATTGGCCATTGCCGTGCTCATCACGGCTTTCTCTTCTTGCGCTTTTCCCAAACTGGCACGTGTGAGCACTTTTTCTTCCTCGAAGCAGTGCTCGCCACCGGCCCATCCGAGCCTCTTCGTCAGAGGTCCGTCCTTGGAAAGGCACTGCGGCCATGGTTAGATTCATTTTGAGCTTCGGCATCATGCTGCCGGTCATCCTAGCCGCGATCAGCGTCTGGCGAGGCTGATCCGACGAAGGGGCAATGGCGTGAAGCCGAACCTCAGCCAACCCTCACTTGCCGATGAATCGCGGCTGACGACGCTCGCCGAACGCCCGCACACCTTCCGCATAGTCGGCGCTGTCGAAGGCCTCATCGATCAGCTTTTGCAACTCAGCCTCTCGCAAAGTCGCGGTGCCGTCGGAGACGGCATTCAAGATGGCCTTGCTGCCGCGGACCGATAGCGGCGCATTGCCCGCGATCTCCATCGCAAGCTCCTTCGCCGCGCTCAATGCGTCCTTCTTCGCGGCGCGATCCACGAGCCCCAGACGGATCGCGCCCTCGAAATCGAAAATCCGCGCGGTGAAAAGAATCTCCTTGGCTTTCGTCACCCCGATCCGCTGCGCAAGCAAGCGGCAATCGAGGAGGCTGTAGACGAGGCCGAGCTTGCCCGCGGGAATTCCGGTCCTGATCGTCTCGTCGGCGACCCGAAGATCGCAGGCGAGCGCCAAACCGAGCCCGCCACCAACGGCGACGCCGGACAGGGCCGCGATCACCGGCTTCGCGCAATCCCGGATTGCGCGCGTCGCCTCGTCGCAAATCTCGTCGTAGGTCCGGGCGGCTTCTGCATCGGCGCGCACATCCGGGAATTCTGAAATGTCCGCCCCTGCGGAGAAATGGCCGCCCGCTCCGGTGAGGATCAGGCGGCGAATCGACGGGTTCGCGGAGCTGGCGCGGAAGACGCCGCCCAAGGCCCGCCACATGCTCAACGAAAGCGCGTTGCGTTTTTCCGGTCGAGCGATCTGAACGACGCCAATGCCCGCGGAATCGACGTTGCAGAGAATCGGCGCATCATCTGACTTGAAGGCGGTCGCGCCCATCCGAGCCCCTCTGAGCAGACGGTTCCCGGTCATTATCGGCCCACCCGCGAGCCCTGTCACGTCTCATCTCACGATGCGCGGGACTCCATACGCGGAGCGCAGACGAGAGAACGGCGCCGCGCCGAGATGCCGGCACCACCGCCGTTTCGCTTGGGCGGTCCTCGGCGCGTTCGAGCTTAAGGAATAGCTTAGCGTCAGCGAACCGCGCGGTGCTACTCGACCTCCGATAGGCGCTTGAACATCATGCGGTCGACGCTCCAGGGGCCCGCGCCAGCAAAGAAAATGAAGAGGAAGACGAAGCAGTAGAGCACGGCTGCGTCCCCGCCATTGATTGCTGGAAAGAACGATTTCGGGAAATGCGCCATGAAATAAGCCACGGCCATGTTGCCGGAAAGGATGAAGGCCACGGGACGCGTGAGAATGCCGAGTAAAAGCAACACGCCGCCAAGCGCCTCGAGAACGCCTTGAATCCAAAGGAGCGGCGTCATCGGGGGCCC
>JAFBAS010000117.1 GCA_019247605.1 Hyphomicrobiales bacterium | reverse complement strand
GACCGTCCCGCTCACCGCGATCAGTGAATTTGGGGCCAAACCCTATACCGAAGATGAAGCCAAGGCGCTTTCGGAGATCGTCCGTTCCTTCAATGACCGGCACGGGACGCAATTCACCGAAGAGGATTTCATCCGCCTCGAACAGGTGAAGCGCAAGGCGCTCGACGAAGAAATGGCGGCGGTGTTGCGGAACAATCCGCCGGATGTCTCCCGCCCGACTTTCGTGCGCCGACTTCTTGAAGAGACGATCAAGCAGTACCAGCGCGACAGCAGCCTTCAGAGCATCATCATGACCAACGTGGAAGATCGCGATCGTATCTTCAACCATCTCTTCAGCCGGGCCTTGCGCGAGGTGCGCGAAACACCGACCTCCTGATCCAGGTTATGCTTCCGCGGCGTTGCCGCGCGATGACGAACGGCGCGGTATGGGAAGTCTCCTCGCCGGCCGCCATTGGTCATACCTCGTCGTGCTGGTCCTGAGCCGAAGTGAGCTTCATGCCGTCGCGCTTAGCCGCGAACGCCTGCTTTTCTTCGCGGCGCAAAGGCTTCGGGCGTGTTCGCCTTGATCGCTCTGGAGCTTGTCGGCCATCCAGAGCAGCGCGCCGTAGATCATGGCGCGATCATCGCCCGGTAGGTCCACCTTCCCGGCTTTGACGACCAGGCCGCCGAGTTCAATCAGATGCCGGGTGCGCTTGCGCCATTTGACTTGCTAGGCGAGAGCTGAGGCGTTTGGCCGGTTCTCCTGAAATTCGTTCTGAAACGTCAGTACAAGCCATGCGCTTGCTGTTTCGCCCTCGCCGGTGGGACCCCGTGGACTTCACCACCTCGGTTCCGACAAGCAGGTGCCTGCGTCGTTCTGGGCCGCCTCATGCTTGAGCTTTTCTGATTCCTTTCGCGCCGGAATGGCTCTAGAGCTTGCTAGCTATCGTGATGGCGAGGCTCGGCTCGGCGCTCCCCCAGGCGCCACCGCACGTTCTCGGCCCATGACGATGAAGCCATCCGCTTTTCGAGATTGCGCCCGACCCATGCCTGACCTTCTGCTCGAGCTCTTCTGCGAGGAAATCCCGGCCCGTATGCAAAGGCGCGCGGCTGAGGAACTCAAGCGAATGGTCACCGATGCGCTCGTGGAGCGCGGCTTTCTCTACGAAGGCGCAATTGCGCATGTGACGCCGCGGCGCCTTGCGCTTCACGTCGCGGGGCTTCCGGTGAAGGGCGCCGACAAGACCGAGGAACGACGAGGCCCTCGCGTCGGCGCGCCGGAAGCCGCGCTCAGCGGTTTTCTCAAGAGCGCGGGACTCACCGACGTCGCGCAAGCCCATATCGTCAAGGACGACAAGAAAGGCGAGTTCTACGCCGCTCGCATCGAAAAGCCGGGACAGGCGACGATCGACGCCGTCGCCGAGATCTTGCCCCATATCATCGCAAGCTTTCCCTGGCCGAAATCGATGCGTTTCGGGCCGCTATCGCGCGCGACGGATTCGCTGCGGTGGGTGCGGCCTTTGCGTTCCATCCTGTGCACATTCGGTCCTGAAACCGAAGAGCCGCAGATCGTCCCTTTCGAGATCGGCGGGATCGCGGCCGGGGACGTGACCTTCGGCCATCGCGTCATGGGACCAAAAAAGCCGATCAAAGTCCGTCGCTTCGCCGATTACGTCGCAAGCCTCGAAAAGGCGAAGGTGATGCTCGATGCCGGACGCCGCCGTGACCTCATCGCGCATGAAGCGCGAAACCTCAGCTTTGCGGCGGGTTTCGAGCTCGTCGAGGACGAAGCCTTGCTCGACGAAGTCTCGGGTCTGGTCGAATGGCCGGTGGTGCTCATGGGCGCCTTCGAGGAGGCTTATCTGTCCATACCCGAGGAAGTGATCCGCGCCACTATTCGCGCGAACCAGAAGTGCTTCGTGTTGCGCGATGGCGAGGGCCGCCTCGTCCACCGCTTCATCCTCGCGGCCAATCTCGAAGCCACCGACGGGGGTGCCGCCATCGTCGCGGGTAATGAACGGGTCGTGCGCGCGCGCCTCTCCGATGCGAAATATTTCTGGGAAACCGACCAGAGAGCCCTCCCTGGCTACGCCGAAACATCCGAGAAGCCGCTCGATCAGCGCCTCCACAAGCTGAAGGCGCAAAACATCGTGTTTCACGCAAAACTCGGCACGCAATATGAGCGCGTCCTTCGCCTCGCCGCTTTGGCGAAAGAGCTCTGTGCCAGGGTAGGAGCCGACGCGAGCCTCGTCGAGCGCGCCGCAATGCTCGCCAAGGCCGATCTCGTCACCGAGATGGTCGGCGAATTCCCGGAGCTGCAAGGCGTGATGGGCCGCTATTACGCGGCATTGCAAGGCGAGCCGCCTTCGGTCGCCGCGGCGATCGAAGAGCATTACAAGCCGCTCGGCCCGTCGGACCGCGTGCCCACCCAGCCCGTGAGCATCACGGTCGCGCTTGCCGACAAGCTCGACACACTCGTCGGCTTCTGGGCGATCGACGAAAAGCCCACGGGATCAAAAGATCCGTTCGCCTTGCGGCGCGCCGCGCTTGGCGTGATCCGGCTCGTGCTCGAGAACGGCTTGAGACTGCCACTCGCGCCCGTGCTCGAGAGCCATTTCGCGGTCTTGGGCCGATCTTTGCGCAAAGGCATGGTCGAGGACCTCCTCTCTTTCTTCGCCGATCGCCTCAAGGTCCTGCTGCGCGAGAAAGGCGCGCGCCATGATCTCGTCGATGCGGTCTTCGCCCTTCCGGGTCGCGACGATCTCCTGATGGTGGTGAGAAGAATCGAAGCGCTTGCCGCCTTTCTCGGCACCGAGAACGGCAGGAACCTGCTCGCCGGCTATCGCCGGGCCGCCAACATCCTGCGCATCGAGGAAAAGAAGGACACGCTCTCTTACGACGGGGCGCCGGATGTAGCCCTCATCGAAGCGCGCGGCTTGTCTGAAGAGCGAGTGCTCGCCCATGTGCTCGACGCAGCCGCTCTCCATGCGCGCGAGCATGTGCTG
>JAFBAS010000074.1 GCA_019247605.1 Hyphomicrobiales bacterium | reverse complement strand
TCCAGGACCGCGACGCGATGCGCGCCGAAGCGGCGGCGCGCCGCCACATCGAGAATGCAGGGCGCATCCGCATGCAGATGATGTTCGAGGGGTAGAGGGGTCGAGCGGGAGAAGGAGAGGGCCCCTTCTCCCGCGCTCTTCGCGCCGGGGAAGGTGCCCGAACGTAGTGAGGGCGGATGGGGGTGAATGGCGCAGAACCTATGATCCGAAAGAGCCCTCGGCCATCGCGGCGCGGATGTGGTTGAGCACAATATCCCCTCCGCCGATGATGCGCCTCAGCTCTCTAGCAAAGGCTAATTGCTCATCGGAGCGTCTTCGCATATTTCATTGTCTTCGGCCGGATTGAGCTCGACGGCCCTCATCCGGCATCACTTCGTGATGCCACCTTCGCCCGCCGTTGGCGACAATGAGGGCGGGAGAAGGATTCGCGCCGGAGACTGCGCCCTCCGCATCGCGCCCTTCACCCGATCGCCGCGAAGCCCCGATGCTTCGCGAGGTAAGACACGAGTCCACCTTCGATGAAGATCGAGACAAGTTCCGCGGGCACGCCTTGCGCCGGGATGCGGCCATCGCCGAGCACGACGAAGGTACTTGCCTGCGTCACGGTGATTTCGATCGGCTCGCCCTCCTTGATGCCATGAGTATCCGCGATCACCGGCAAGAGCCCGTTGTTGATGGCGTTGCGGTAAAAGGTGCGAGCGAAGCTTTTCGCGACGATCGCTCGTATGCCCGCCGCGCGCGGCACCGTCACCGCGACCTCCATGGCCGAGCCGCAGCCGAAGTTCTTTCCGGCCACGATGATGTCCTCGGGTTTGAGGCTCGCGGCGATCGCGGGGTCGATGTCCTCGAACAGGAAACGCGTCATCTCCTGCTCGTCCTTCGCGTCGCGCTTGCGGCGCGACGAGATGATGTAATCGGTGTTGACGTCATCGCCGAAGATACGCGCCCGACCTTTCAGGGAAAGCTCGAAGCTCATGCGATTCTCCCGTTTGGCGACACCGCCGAAGGTTCGCTGATGCGGCCAGTTGCCGCCGCGGCCCCGCAAGCGGCGGGTGAGGCGAGGAAGATCTCGGCTTTTGGCGCGCCCATTCGTCCCTTGAAATTGCGGTTGCCCGTCGAAATCACTGTCGCGCCATCGCGCGGGATGGCCCCGCTCGTGCCGCAGCAGGCGCCGCATCCGGGGGTGGTCAAGACGGCGCCGAGCGCCGTGAGCTCGCCGAGCGAGCCGTCGGCGATGAGAAGCTCGAGCTCGGCGCGCGAAGCGGGCGTGATCACGAGCTCGACGCCGGGCGCGATCCGACCGGCCTTGCGGATCACCGCGAGCGCGTCGCGGATGTCGCAAGCGCGTCCGCCCGTGCAGGTGCCGATGAAGACCATGTCGACCGGTCGCCCGGCGGCTTCACCGACCGGCACGACCGCATCGACGTGATGCGGCAAAGCGAGACGCGGCGTGATCTTTGCAAGCTCGATCGTGAGCGTGTCGATATAGTGCGCTTGCGTGTCCGGCGCGACCGGCGAGCAGTCAGCAACGCTGCGTTCACCAAGAAAGCTTCGCGTGATTTCATCGAACGCGAAGAGCGCGGCCTTCGCGCCCGCTTCCGTCGCCATGTTGGCGATCACGATGCGCTCTTCCAGGCCGAGGCTCGCGATGCCGTCGCCTGAGAATTCGAGCGCGAGGTAATCGGCGCCGTCGGCCCGAAGCCTGCGCAAAAGCTCGAGGATGATGTCCTTGGCTTGCGCGGGCGGCGTGAGCTTTCCGGTCAAGACGATCCGCAGCGTATGCGGCACCTTGAGCCAGATCTTGCCCGTGGCCATGGCGCCCGCGAGGTCCGACGCGCCGATCCCGACGCCAAACGCGTTGAGCGCCCCATAGGTGACGCAATGACTGTCCGCGCCCGCGACGATCGTCCCCGGGCGGATGCGCCCATCCTCGATCATGCGCTGATGCCCGATGCCTTCCCCGACCCTGAACAGCGCGATGCCGTTCGCCTCCGCAAAGCGGCGCATTTTCTCGTGGAGGGCCGCGATTCGCGCGCTCGTCGCCGGCGCGTAATGGTCGCAAGAGAAGGCGATGCGCGAGCCTTCATGCACGGCCTTGAAGCCCATGGCGTCGAAGAGATCGATCGCCATCGGGGCCGAGCCATCCGTCCCGAGAAGCTGATCGACGGAAACGATGGCGAATTCGCCGGCTCTCACGCCCCGTCCCGCATGGGCGCCGAGGATCTTCTCGGTGATCGTCCGCCCTTTGCGGTTTTCCATATCGGCCTTCTCCTCGAGAGGCGCGCGCGACCCGAGCCCTATAGACGCGCATTGCCGGCTTGGATAACGAAATCAGCATGAGGCCATCAAGGGCTTCGTGGTCTTTCGCCCAAAGGGAAGGACAGGGAGGAAACCGTGACGAACAAGCTTTCTCGCAGAGGCGTCCTCGGCGGCACGGCGGCCGTATCGTTATTCGCCGTCGCTGGCCGTCAAGCGAAGGCCGCGGGCGAACCTGCCAGGCTTCGCTGCTCGCTCGACACGGGGCCCTCGCATGGACGCAATGTTTCGATCGCGGATTATTTGAAGAAGCTCGAAGAAGCCTCGGGGGGACAGATCAAGGGCGAGGTCTTCCCGAGCGGACAGCTCTTTCCTGATCTCGATGTGGGTAAAGCCTTGATCAAGGGCCAAATCGAGATGGCGGCGCCTGGAAGCTTCACGATCACGGGTATCGTGCCGAATGCCGATTTCCTCCAGCTTCCGATCCTTTACGGCCAGCCGATCGAGACGGTGCACAAGATCATCGACGGCAAGCCAGGCGCGGTGGTGAACGCCGATATCGCCCAAAAGCTTCGCTCCCATGTGATCGGCCCCTGGCTCGATCTCGGCTTTCAGAATTGGTACAGCGCCGGAAAACCGATCACCTCGCCCGCCGATCTCAAGGGCTTGAAAATCCGCAATTCCGGTGGCGCCGGTCAGGCTTGGCGGGCACGCTTCGTCGGCGCTGTGCCGAACACGACCGCCTGGCCGAACGTGCCTTTGGCGCTGAGCCAAGGCACATTCGACGCGCTCGTCTCGACGAATGAATCGCTTGCGAGCGCCAAGCTCTGGGACGCCGGCGTCAAATACGGCTTCGAGGACCACCAATTCGTGGCCGAATACATCCCGATGGTGAGCCTCACCTTTTGGGAGAAGCTCTCGCCCGAGCTGCAGAAACTCATGACCGATTTATGGGCGCAAAACATTCCGAATTACCGCGCCAACATGGGGGCCGCGCAGGCCAAGGCGCGTCAAACGCTCGAGGAGCATGGGGTGAAGTTCGTCGATCCGACGCCGCAACAGACGGCGGCCGAACGACAGAAAATGCTCCTCGAGCAAGACGCGCTCGCCAAAGAAATCAAGGTCTCGCCCGATCTCGTGAAGCTCGTCATGGATGATGTTGGCAATGCAAGCTGAGACGGCGCCTCGAAGGACGCCCTCTCGCATCCTCGCGCTTTGGGATCTCGTCGAGGAAATTCTCGTCGGCCTTCTCGGGCTCCTCGCGCTCGGGATCGGCGTTTGGCAAGTCCTTGGCCGCTATGTCGTGCCCGGACGATCGATCAGTTATGGCGAGGAGGTCACGGTCTACCTGATCGTCTGGGCGATCATGATCGTGGCGAGCCAATTGGTGCGCCTTGACGGCCATGTGCGGCCCGACCTCGTGCTTCGCCTGATTCCGGCGCGCGCACAACGCTTCGTGGAAGCCGGAAACTGCCTTTTGGGACTTTGCTTCTCGGCCGGACTCGTCTGGTACGGCTGGCAGATCGTGGACACGGCACTCCTCATCGATGAGCACTCCTCGACCGATCTGCAGTTTCCGATGTGGATCTACTATCTTTCGCTTCCGACCGGCGCGGCTTTGATGGCGATGCGCTATCTCATCCGCTCCCTGCGTTTGACGATCTTGCATGGCCCCTCGATCGAAACCGTCGGCGCTTCCTCCCCTGAAGGCATGATAGGCGAGGGGAGAGCTCACGGGGGCCATCGAGCGCCCGGCGCTTTCTAGCCGCGCCTCCTCGATGCCGACGTGTTGAGCCTTCTTTTCCTCGTCCTCTTCTTCGGCCTCCTGATTGCCGGCCTGCCGATTTTCCTCGTGCTCGGCATCTGCGCCGCGGCACTTTATTTTTTTACCGATCAGCCGCTCATCGGCGTCGCGCAGCTCGTCATCGACGATCTCAACTCTCCGACCCTCATGGCGCTGCCGC
Source organism: Hyphomicrobiales bacterium (assembly GCA_019247605.1). Taxonomy (GTDB): domain Bacteria; phylum Pseudomonadota; class Alphaproteobacteria; order Rhizobiales; family Beijerinckiaceae; genus GAS188. The sequence continues at coordinate 78,538 of JAFBAS010000074.1, read as the reverse complement.
TTTTCGTGATGGCGGCCTCCTTCATGCGCTTCGGTGGCATCGCCAAGGCGCTCGTCGATCTCGCAACAGCCTGGCTCGGCGGCATTCGCGGCTCGCTCGGGCTTGTCACCGTCGTCGCGTGCACGCTCTTTGCCGCGATTTGCGGATCGAGCGTCGCCACGGCCTTGGCGATGGGCACCATCCTCATCCCGACAATGATCGAGCGCGGCTATCCGCGTTCCTTCGCGCTGGGCGTGGTCGGCGCGGCAGGCACGATCGGCATCGTCATTCCGCCCAGCCTGCCGCTCATTCTTTATGGCATCGTCGCCGAGCAATCGGTGCCCCGCCTTTTCCTCGCCGGCATCCTGCCCGGCCTGTTGCAGGCGGCGGCCTTCTTCGCCTGGGTGCTCTACGACGCGCGGCGGCGCAAATTCCCGGTCGAGCCGGCAAAACCGATGAGGCAAAAGCTCGCCGCCACGGCACGCGCGCTTCCCGCGCTCGCCGTGCCGGCGATCGTGATGGTCGGGATATACGGGGGCCTCGTGACGGTGACGGAAGCGGCGGCGCTCGCCGCCGCCACCTCGCTTCTCGTGTCGCTCTTCATCTATCGTGGCTTTCATTGGACGCGCACGCTCTTCGTGGTCGCCGAGGCCATCCGCGGGGCGGGCAGCATCATGCTCATCATCGCGACCGCGCTCGCCTTCGGCCATTGGATGGCCGAATCCGGCATGCCGGCGAAACTCGTGAAGTTCACGGTCGATCACGGCTTCGCCACCTGGGAGTTCCTGCTCGCCATCAATGTCCTGCTTTTGCTGCTCGGTTGCTTCCTCGAGGTGAATGCGACGCTCTTGCTCGTGATGCCGATCCTCGCGCCGGCCTTGAAGCCTCTCGGCGTCGACCCGGTGCATTTCTCCATCATCTTCACGCATAATATGGAGATCGGCCTCGTCCACCCGCCGGTCGGCCTCAATCTCTTCGTGCTGTCGACGATCGCTCGCGCCCCCATCGGCGAGGTGATCCGCGGCATCCTGCCTTTCCTCATCCTGCTATTGCTGGTGCTCGCCATCATCACCTATGTGCCGGTTCTGACGCTGTGGCTCCCCACATTGGTCTTCGGCGGGGGAGGTTGAGGCGACGGCGCGTGCCCCCTAAAAGCGGAAGGGGGGTCATGCATAAAACTTCCACTCCTCCCCCCGAAGGCGGGGATCCATTTCCTTTCGCGACTGCTTATGAATTCTGAATTGCCGCTTTCGCCGCAATGAGCGGAGGGGATAGTTTCGCGGCAACGAGCGGAGGGGAGGGCTAGGGTTTCCGCGCAGCGAGATTTACGTTAATCTTGCCGCATGAGCGAAGCCGAAGCCCTGTTTTCGGTCTTGCGCCAATCGGCCGACCCCGAGGTTGTCGCCACGATCGAGCGCATGGTTCGCGACGCGCCCGATCATGCGCTCAATCGGATCAACGCGCTCGATCTCGCCGCGAAGGAAAAACTCGACGAGGAGCGGCTCATCGCGGCCTTGCTGCATGCCGCGCGGCTCGGGATTTTCGAGATGTCGTGGAACGTCATGTGCCCCGGCTGCGGCGGCGTGCTCGACGCGAGCACGACGTTGAAAACGCTCAACCAGGCGGAATATAGCTGCGCGCTTTGCGCCGCGGGTTACGAAACGACGCTCGACGACATGGTCGAGGTGACCTTCACGGTGAGCCCGCGCGTGCGCAGGATCGCGGCGCACACGCCCGACGATCTCCCGGCGCCGGAATATTATCGCCAGATCTTCTGGAGCTCGGGCATCGACCTTCCCGAAGACTTCGCCAAGATGATGGAGGAAGTGTCGCTCGATGCCATCGAATTGCCGGCGGGCGAAAGAGCCATCCTCTCGCTGCAATTGCCCGCCGAGTTCCTCATCGTGTTCGAGCCGGTGACCCACGCGGCGCAATTCCTCGACGTGAAAGGGGAGCCGACGCGCGAGCGCCAGAATCTCTCGCTCGTCTTCAACAGAGTGCGCGCGCCGACCGGCACCCTGGAGATGCGGCCCGGTCCCTTGCGGCTCACCTTCGAGAACCGCACTGAGTCGCGTGTGCTCCCAGGCGTTTGGATCGCCGGCGACAAGCTGCATGACCTTCTCGGCAAGCGTAAACCGGTGCTCACCGCAAAGCGGCTTTTGACGAACCAGACCTTCCGCGACATCTTCCACACCGATACGCTGAGCGTCGATCAGCGTTTGAAGATCATCAGCCTCACCTTCCTGTTCACCGATCTCAAGGGCTCGACCGAGCTTTATGAACGCGTCGGCGATCTCGTGGCCTTCGATCTCGTGAAGGAGCATTTCCGTGTGCTCAACGAGATCATCGTGTCGGAGCGGGGCGCCGTGGTGAAGACGATCGGCGATGCCGTGATGGCAACCTTCGCGACACCCGATCGCGCCGTTGCCGCAGCGATCCGCATGCGCGAGGCGATCAACGGCCTCGGCGAGCAACGCCGGCAGGAGAGCTTGCTCCTGAAGATGGGCATCCACGAGGGGCCGTGCCTCGCCGTGACGCTCAACGACCGCCAGGACTACTTCGGGCAGACGGTGAATATCGCGGCGCGCGTGCAAGGGCTCGCGGCGACGCGCGCCATCGTGGCGACCGGGCAGGTGATCCAGGACCGGGAAGCGGCCGCGCTTTTGCGCACCAACGGGCTCACGCCGACGCTACGGCGCGCCGCGCTGCGCGGCATTGTGGACGAGATGTCGGTTTACGAGATTCCGTGAGCGGTACGCTGCCTCGCCGTCCACGCCTTTTCTTGCAATATCCGAACGCGTGGATGCCCGGCCCGACGCACGGGCATGAAGCGGGGGTCCTCCCTCACACCGCCTTCGCGGCCTTGCCGCCGAGGTAAGCGTCACGCACATCATCGTTGCGCCAAAGCTCCTCGGGTTTTCCGGAGAGGGCGAGGCGGCCAGTCTCGAGCACGTAACCGCGATCGGCGACCGAGAGCGCCATACGCGCGTTCTGTTCCACGAGCAGCACGGTGGTGCCGCGCCGACGGATCTCGGCGATGATCGAGAAGACCTTCTGCACGATGACCGGAGCCAGGCCGAGCGAGGGCTCGTCGAGAAGCAGGAGGCGCGGCTTCGCCATCAGCCCTCGTGCCACGGCTACCATCTGCTGCTGTCCGCCCGAGAGGGTCCAGCCGAGCGCGTCCGCGAAGGGCTTGATGTCCGAAAAGAGCTCGAACATTTCGTCGGCTTCCTCCGCGATGGCGCGCCGCGCCATTCGGCCGCGATTTGCGGCGCCGAGCATGATGTTCTCTCGCGCCGTCAAGCCGGGGAACACGCGCCGCCCTTCCGGCACATGAGCAATGCCGAGCTTGACGATCGCCTCGGGGCCGAGCCCGGCGATCGAGCGCCCTTCGAAGAGAATGTCGCCGGAGGCCGGCTCTGCGAGGCCCGAGATGGCGCGCAAGGTCGTCGATTTGCCGGCCCCGTTCGCACCGAGCAGGGTGACCACCTCGCCAGGCTCGACAGCGAGCGAGATGCCGTGCACGGCCTCGATCTCGCCGTAACGGACGGTGAGCGCCTCAAGCGCGATGAGCGACATCGGGCTCGGCTCCAAGGTAGGCGGCGATCACGTCCGGGTTGCGCAGCACTTCGGCCGCGACGCCGTCGGCGATGCGCCGGCCGAAATTCAAGACGGTGATGTGCGAGGCGACATCGCTCACCAGCGCCATGTCGTGATCGATGATGAGGATGGTGAGGCCTTTCGCGGCGATGCGCTTGAGAAGCCCGCGAAGCTCGAGCTTCTCGGTCGAGTTCAACCCGGCCGCCGGTTCGTCGAGGAGAAGCAAGGTCGGGTTTCCGGCCAGCGCGCGAGCGATCTCGATGAGGCGCTGGTGGCCGTAGGAGAAGCTCGTGATCGGGTCGCGCGACCGCCCCTCGAGGCCGACAAAGCCGAGCGCCGCGCGCGCCCGCTCGACGAGCGCCGCATGGCCTCGTGGCAAATCGCCGGGTGGAATCTCATTACCCTTGCGCTCCGCCCCAATCACGACGTTCTCGAGCGCGCTCATCGAACGAAAGAGGCGAATGTTCTGAAACGTGCGGCCGAGGCCGGCAGCGGTGCGCGCATGGGGCGGCAAACCCGTGATGTCGTGGGCGTCGAGCGCGATTTTGCCGGCGGTCGGCGCGTAGAGGCCGGAAAGCACGTTGAGCGTGGTTGTTTTTCCTGAGCCGTTCGGGCCGATGAGCGCGTGCACACTGCCGCGTTGCACCGAAAAGGAAACACCATCGACGGCCTTGAGCCCGCCGAAATGTTTCGACAAGCCCTCGACCTCGAGCGCTGATGGAGCTTCGATCTTTGCCGGGACGAGAACGAGGTCCGGGGCTGCCTGAGCGAAGGGCGCAGGCCTCATCAGGCGACGCAGATAGGTTTGCGCAAAGCCCCAGATGCCATCCGGCATGAAGCGGATGATGAGGATCACCGCAAGCCCGTAGATCGCGAGATAAAGCCCCGGTACGCTTTTTAGAAAGCGCAAGGTTTCCGGGAGCACGATCAGGAGGGCTGTGCCGATGAGCGCGCCGATGGGCGAGGCGACGCCCCCCAGGAGCGCCATCGTGAGAAAGACGATCGATTCGGCGAAGGAGAACTGGTCAGGGCTTACATAAGAGAAGCCGCCGGCAAAAAGGCCCCCCCCGAGCCCGCCGAGAAGCGCGCAGAGCGCGAAGGCGGCGACCTTGACGCGGTAAACGTCGATGCCGGAGACCGAGGCCGCAAGCTCGTTGTCGCGCACGGCGCGCATCGAGCGGCCGAGCTTCGTCTCCGGCAAATGCCAGACAACATACCCGACGAGCGCGAGTGCGATCACGCAAAGCCCGAGGAAGCCATGGCCCGACGCGAAGAGCGCCGGTCTGGCAATATTGCCGATTCCGTCGGGCCCATGCGTGACCGGGATCCAGTTGATCATCACGAGGGTGAGGATCTGCTGGAAGCTGATCGTCACCATTGCGAGATAGTGACCGCCGAGCCGCAAGGTCGACATGCCGAGAAGAGCGCCCATCACGAGCGCGACGCCCGCTCCCGCGACGAGCGCGAGCCAGAAGCTCACATGAAGATCGGCGGTGCCGAGCCCGACCGCGTAGGCGCCAAGGCCGAAGAAGGCGGCTTGCGCGAGATTGATCTGGCCGCACAAGCCAAGCACGACCGTGAGGCCGAAGACCGCGATGGCATAGGTCGCGGTCTCGACCAGGATGTGGAGGATGTAATCGTCGAAAGGCGTGTAGACCGCCGCAACGGCTGCGAGCGCGGCAATCGCGGCGTAGGCGAGGGCGCCGGCAAAGGGGCCGCGGAACCGGCGCGCCGCAACGGGCTTTGCCGCTTGTGCCGTCGCGCTCATGCTTTCTCCGCGACGCGTTCGCCGAATAGGCCTTGCGGACGGAAGATGAGAAAGAGCACGAGGACCAGGAAGGCGAAGCCGTCCTTATACGGAACGGACACATAGGCGGCCCCGAAGGTCTCGATGACGCCGAGCGCGAGACCGCCGATGATGGCGCCGGCGACATCGCCGAAGCCGCCGATGATGGTCGCCGCGAAAGCCTTGAGCGCGATCGTCGCTCCCATCTGGATCGAAACGAAGAGGATGGGCGCGACCAGGATGCCGGCGATGCCGCCGAGCAGCGCCGAATAGACGAAGGTCAGCATGATCATCGCCGATACCGGGATGCCGAGGAGGGAGGCCATCTCCTTGTCTTGCGAGGTGGCTTGCAGCTTCTTGCCCAGCAGCGTGTGCTCGAAGAACCAGTATTGGAAGGCGACGAGCACGATGGTGACCGCGATGATCAAGAGGTATTGGCTGTCGAGATAGACCGGGCCAAGCTGGATTCCGGGCGTGTCGAACCAGCCTTGCAAAACCTGCGGTTGAGGCCCGTAAAGCGCGAGCACGGAATTCGCGAGGAAGATCGAGGCGCCGATCGTCGCGATGATGACAGGCAGGAAGCTTCGGTGGCGCAAGGGATAATAGACGCCGAGGTTGAAAACCGCCCCCACGAGCGCCATGGCGCAAAGCGACAGGAGGAAGGACACCCAGTATGGCCAGCCGAGGTCGACCGAGAGCACCACCATCACGAAGGCGGCGACCATCGAGAACTCGCCCTGGGCAAAATTCACGACGTTCGTGGCGCGGAAGATCAACACGAAGCCGAGCGCCACGAGCGCGTAAACCGCGCCGATCCCGATGCCGGTGAAGAGAAGCTGGAGAATGAGGTCCATTTACCCGAAGAGCCCCTGCCAGACGCTCGGATAAAACTCAGTCGTTGAAATCGATGTGCTTGTCGAACAGGATGTTGCCCTTGTCGTTCTTCACGACATTGTAGCCGTGCAGCCCATCGCCATTGGCGTCGAAGTTGTAGGTGCCTTCCGCCCCGGCGTGGCCTTTGGTCGCGAGAATCGCTTCCCGGATCGCCTGCGGATCGGTCTTGCCTGCCTTGTTGATCGCCGCGCACAGGATGGTGATCGCGTCATAGGTCCAGGCGGACTGGTTGTCAGGCGGAAGCTTCGCGGCCTCGCGGTAAAGCTTGCCATATGCCTTGGCGGCCTCGCTCGAATCCTCGGCGTAATCGGCGACGCCGAACGTGCCGTAAAGCGCGGGTCCGGCGAGCTTCAGCGCCGAGACGTTCACGATCGAAGGAGAACCCACGTAAGGGACGTTAACGCCGAGCTGGCGAAGCTGGCGGGCGAAGATGCCGAGATCGTTCTCGAAGGTGAAGTAGGAGCCCAGGATATCGGCGCCCGACTGCTTCACGGCGAGCACGACCGGGGTGAAGTCTTGGCTCTGATTGGCGTAGCCTTGATCGAGCGCGACCGTGGCGCCGATCTTGCCGAGAGCCTCCGTGAGGGCCTTGCCGCCGGCGGTGCCGAAGGCATCCGTCGAGTGCACGATCGCCCATTTCTTCTTGCCGAGCGTGTTCACGCCGTAGTCGGCGAGCACGCGGCCGGAATAGGAGTCATTCGGCCGAAAGCGGAAAAGCCATTGATTGCCCATATGCGTGAGGGCAGGGTCGGTGCCCCCGATCATCACCGGCTTGCCGAGCTTCAGCACGTCCGGCGCCATGGCATGCACCTGCGTCGAGCGGATCGAGCCCAGGAAAGCCACGATGTCCTCTTGCGCGGCGAGCTTGGAGAAGGCGAGCACGATCCCGGGGTTGGTGGTCTGGTCGTCCTCGATGATGAGCTCGACCTGCTTGCCGAGCACGCCGCCCGCCTTGTTCACGGCATCGAGCGCGATCTTCGCACCTGTCTGGGCGTAGCGGCCCTGCTCCGCGGCGGGTCCGGTCACCGGAGCGCACATGCCAAGCTTGAGCGTTGTTCCTTGTGCACCGGCGCGGCTGATGAAAGCCGGCGCGGCGAGGCTTGCGGCGAGCGCTCCTGAAAACCCGCGACGCGTCAGTTTCATCTCATCCTCCAACTCTCGTTTCGTCCCAAAAGCCCGTTGCCGGACTTACGTTATTCCGCGCGTGCCGCGGCTCGATGAGCGGTGCGAGCGCGCTCGCCACCATTTTATTGTGACGAGTAAAGCCTATTACGCGGGGTGTCCATGGCAAGAGGCCCGATACGGGGTCGACGGGCCGACGAACGGCGAAAATTCGCATTCCTTACGATTATGCGCCGTCGCTCCCCTCCGCCACGTCCGACGTGACCGGCTTGGCGCCTCAATCGCCTGTGCTATGTCGAAAACGCAACCAGCGACCAGGAAATCTCATGAGCCTTTCACGCCTCAACGCCGCGATCGGCAAGATCAACGACGTGCTTTGCGCGGCTTCCGTGCTGGTGTGGGACAGCCGAACCATGCTGCCCAAAGGAGGGGCCGTGGTGCGGGCGGGCCAGCTCGCGACGCTTTCGCTCATGGCGCGCGATCTCCTGCTTTCGAATGAGACGCGACAGGCGCTCGATGGGGCGCGCCGCGAGGTCGAGAGCCTGGCGGATGACGACGCCTGGCGGCGGGCCGTGCTCCGGGTCGAAGAGGCGATCGCGCTGCACCGGCGCGTTCCGGCCGAGCTCATCGAGCGCAAGACGAAGGCGCGCGCCATCGGCACCGCGATCTGGATCGATGCGAGGGCGAACGACGACTTCGCCAGCTTCGCGCCGGCGCTCGCCGAGATTGTTGCGGTGTCTCGCGATTACGCGGACGCGGTCGGCTGGAGCACGCACCCCTACGATGTTCTGGTCGGGCTTTACGAACCCGGCGATACGATCGCCGATTTGAGCTCCCTCTTCGATGAGCTGAAGCGCGGCCTCAAGCCGATACTCGATGCGGCGCTCGCCCGTCCGCGCCCGGCGCGCGACTTCCTCGACGAGCCCTGTCCGGAGGAGAAAGTGAAGGCCGCGGCGCGCATGCTCACCGAGGTGCTCGGCTACGACTACGAGCACGGCCGGCTCGACAAGACGGTTCACCCCTTCGCCATCTCCTTCACGCGCGAGGATGTGCGCATCACTATGCGGCTCGGCGAGCGCAGCTTCGCCAATTCGCTCTTCGGCGCGATGCACGAGACAGGTCACGGGCTTTACGAGCAGAATGTCGATCCGGGCTTCACCCGCACGGCCTTGACGACCGATCTCGTCGGGCTTCACGCCGGCGGCGGAGCGAGCCTCGGAACGCATGAATCCCAATCGCGCCTCCAGGAAAACCACATCGGCCGCAGCCGCGATTTCTGGCGGGCGCATTTCGGCCGGATGAAGGAACTGCTCGGTGGTCTCGACGGCATCGAGGCCGATGCCTTTCATCGTGCCGTGAATGCCGTCGCGCCCGGGCTCATCCGCACCGAGGCGGACGAGCTCACTTACGATTTCCACATCATGCTGCGCGTCGAGCTCGAGGCCGCGCTGCTCAAGGGCGACCTCGAGGTCGCCGATGTCCCGGGCGCCTGGAACGAGGCAATGAAGCGCCATCTCGGCGTGAGCGTGCCCAACGATCGCGAAGGCTGCCTGCAGGACGTGCATTGGGCATCCGGCGCCATGGGATCGTTTTGCACCTACACCCTGGGCAATGTGATGGCGGCGCAGCTTTTCGAGACCGCGCAACAGAAGGGCGAGGGCGTCGCCTTCGGTCTCGCCAAAGGCGATACGGCGCCGCTTTGCCTCTGGCTCAAGGAGAACGTCTGGCGTCACGGCAAGCGCTTCACCCGTGACGAGCTTCTCACGCGCGCCACCGGACGCGCGCTCGAGGCGGGACCTTATTTGCGCTATCTCGGGGCGAAATACGGGAACGGCGCGTGAGGGGAGGCGAGACCGGTCCTTGCACGATCGTTCAATCCCGCTCGCGCGCAAGCTTGTAGAGTCTGTCACCGGCACCTTTTTGGAAGAGTTCGATGGAGAACGGCCTCGCGCCCAACCCTGAGCTTTGGCGGCCGCTTCTGGCGCTGATCCTCGCCTCCATCGTTGTCATGGGAAGCCCCGGACCTTCGACGATCAGCGTCACTGCCGTGGGGGCTGCATTCGGCGTGCGGCGCTCGCTACTTTACGCCGCGGGCCTCGTCACGGGTACGGTCGCGGTGCTCGTGATGGTCGCGGCCGGCGTCGTCGCTCTCGTGCTCGCGATCCCTCACGGAGCGCGCCTCATCGGCGCGATCGCGGCCGTGTATATTCTGTACCTCGCCTACAAGATCGCGACGGCCCCGCCGCTCGAGGCGCGCTCGGCGCGAACGGCCGCCCCCTCATTCGCGGGAGGCTTCCTTCTCGCCATCGCCAATCCGAAGGCTTATCTCGCGATCGGGGCCGTGTTCGCGGGCACCACGATCTTCGCGCAGAACCACGGCCTCGACGCTGCCGTGAAGCTTGTGCTGCTCTCTCTCATGATCGTGATCATCCACCTCGCCTGGCTTTTCGCCGGCGCTGCGCTCTCGCGCTTTCTACGGGACCCTGCGACCTCGCGCCTCATCAACATGTCGCTCGCTGCCGCGCTCGTAATCACGACGTTTCTGGCATTGATGAGCTGAAGGGCTCCCTCGTGCTGAGCACAATTCATCTGCGCAATAGGAGCTGGGTTGTCGAACGGCCAATGCGGGAGCCGAAATTCTTGGTGCCGGACATTCGAAAATGATATTTCTGGAGCATGACCACCAGCTCTTTTTCACCTCGCCTCGATATCCTTCCAGAGCCCCAGCGACGAGTTTGGAGTGAACTTTGCGAAGTTCCGGCGCAGTTCGTCCTTTACGGCGGCACTGCGATCGCGCTCCACCTCGGTCATCGGGCCTCCGTGTATTTCGACTTCTTTGGAGACCGTCCCCTCGATTCCACCGATCTTCTGCTCGACATTCCGTTCCTTGCCGGCGCGAAAGTCATCCAGCGTGAGCCCAACACGCTGAGCTGCATCGTCGATCGCGGCGGACCGATCAAGTTTTCGTTTTTTGGATTGCCTCGCCTACCCCGATTGCAGCCACCGCTGGTGGCTCCGGACAACAGATTGCAGGTCGCCTCGCTTCTTGATCTTGCGGGGATGAAAGCCTCGGTTGTGCAAGTGCGCGCCGAAGCGAAAGATTACGTCGACATCGATGCGCTGCTGACCGATGGCCGCGTCGATCTCGAGACCGCATTGGCAAGCGGGCTTGCTATTTACGGGGCGGGCTTCAACCCTCAGAGCACGCTCAAGGCCCTGTCTTACTTCGAGGACGGCAATTTGGCCGATCTGCCCGACGACATGAAACATCGGCTTGCGCGCGCCGCACGGTTGGTCGACCTCGACCACGTCTCATCGATCCTGGTTTCCGGGTCAAAGCCGAACCGCGGAGGAAGGGCGGGATCGTGAAGGCAATTCCGATCACGGCCGACACCTTGTCTCTCGCGCGCCGTCTCGTCTGGTTCGAGGAACCCGAGAAGGCTCTGCAAAACACTTTCCGCTTTGCTGCCTATGCCTTCGCCCGCGCCACGCATGAAGACATGAAGCTATTGCGCACTTACCTGACAGATGACGATCTACGAGACGCCCTCGACCATTCGCCTCCAGGGATCATCGATCCGCGCTCCTGGGCTTATTGGAACTCGCGTTTGGGGCGTTATCCGGCGCCCCCTATGCCGAGACGCCGCTTATAAATCGCCCAGGCGCTCCGATTGACCTCCCCTACCCCCTGGGGTATAGGGGGGCATGAGGCATATTTCGCACCCTGAGATCGTCAAGCGCCTGAAGCAGGCGCATGGCCAGCTCGCATCCGTGCTTGCCATGTTCGCGGATGGGCGCTCCTGCACCGAACTCGCCCAGCAGCTTCAGGCCGTCGAGAGCATCATCCGAACCTCGAAGCGCACGCTCATCCACGACCATATGGAGCATTGCATCGGTGATGCGCTCGGCGAGGGCGGCTTGAGCGTCGATGCGGCGCTGCGCGAATTCAAGACCTTGTCGAAATATCTGTGAAGGCGCCCGATGCCCTCTCTTCCCGACCTTCTCCAGCAGGGCGCGGCCCATGCGTGGCTTTTCGTGCCGACCGCAATTGTGCTCGGCGCGTTGCACGGCCTCGAGCCCGGCCACTCCAAGACGATGATGGCAGCGTTCATCATCGCGATCCGCGGCACGGTCGGCCAGGCTGTGCTGCTTGGCCTTTCCGCAGCGCTGTCGCACACGGCAGTCGTGTGGGTGGTGGCGCTCGGCGGGCAGTATTATCTCGGGCGCAACCTCAATGCCGAGGCGATCGAGCCTTACCTTCAGCTCGTCTCGGCCGTCATCATCGTCGCCATTGCGTTTTGGATGTTCGGACGCACGCGGCGCGACCTGATCTCGGCGCAAGCGGGCCACCGCCACGAAAGCCATGATCATAATCATGACCATCACCACCATGGCCACAACGATCACGGCCACCACGATCATGGCCGGCATCACCATGGCCATGGTCACGCTCATGCTCACGGCGATCACCACCATCAAGCAGACGTCTCGAGCCGGCAAGGCGGGCTTCATGTTGCCGACAGCGGCGCTTTCATGGACGCGCATGAGCGCGAGCATGCCGACGAGATCAGCCGTCGGTTTCAGGGCGGTAGCGTCGGGGCGGGCCAGATTTTGCTCTTTGGCCTCACAGGCGGCCTTATTCCCTGCCCGGCAGCCATCACCGTGCTGCTGCTTTGCCTGCAAGTCAAAGAACTCACGCTCGGGGTCGCGCTCGTGGCGTGCTTCAGTCTTGGGCTTGCGATCACCATGGTTGCGGTCGGTGTGATCGCCTCGCTCAGCCTGCATAAAATCCGCAAGCGCTGGTCCGGCTTCGATTCGTTCGTGCGCCGCGCCCCTTACGCCTCGGCCGCGCTCATGCTGCTCGTCGCAGCCTATATGGCGGCTTCGGGGTGGATCGGGCTTACCCATCCGTTCGCGTGAAATCAGCCCCGGCGTGCAGCCGACTTTGTCGGGCTGTATACACGCATCGCAAATTCTTCAGATGACCATTGCTCCAGCGTGTGAGAATGACGCGTCGGCGGCGGGGGAAGAAACACGATGCGTCAGAATTCAGGTAGCCCTGTTACAGGCGAGCGGCCGGCGAGAAGCATCGGTGATGATTGGTGGCGCCTATTTCTGCCCGGAATCACGAGCGATGTCTTCCGCATCCTTGCCGCAAGAGCCGTGCGCGCCTTTGCGGACGGCTTCGTCTCGGTGCTCTTGCCCATCTACCTTCTCGAACTCGGTTTCAGCGTCCTTTCGATCGGCTCGCTCATAACCGCGACGCTAGTCGGCTCCGCATTTCTCACGATTTGGGCCGGCTTCTTCGCCAATCGCCATAAGCGTCGGCGGCTTTTACTTGCCGCCTGCCTGTTGATGGCGGCGACGGGGGTTGGGTTTGCGCTCACGACGCAATTCTGGCCGCTTTTCATCATTGCCTTCGTCGGCACGATCAATCCGAGCTCCGGAGACGTCAGCCTCTTTCTTCCGCTCGAGCAAACGATACTCGCCCAGGCGATCGAGCCCACGCGGCGCACCGCTCTCTTCGCGCGCTACAGTCTCGTCGGAACTCTCGCCGGTGGCATCGGTGTCGTCGCCGCGTCCATGCCCGACCTTGCGGCGCAGGCATGGGGATGGAGCCATCTTGCCGGCACGAAGGCGATGTTTGCGATTTATGGGGTTCTCGGTCTTCTGGCGCTCTTCGTTTACCAACCGCTGACGCAAGCTGTCGAAGCAACGCACGAAGCGCAACCCGCGCCGCTGCTGCGATCACGGCGCATCGTCTACGGCCTCGCCGCACTGTTCAGCCTGGACTCCTTCGGCAGCGGCTTCTTCGTTCAGTCGCTTCTCGCGCTCTGGCTCTACCAGACCTTCGATCTCTCGGTCACTACTGCCGCGTCCATCTTGTTCTGGAGCAGCATATTCTCGGCGATCTCGTTTCTGCTCGCGGTGCCGATCTCGGAACGTTTCGGCCTCGTCAACACCATGGTGTTCACGCACTTGCCGGCGAACATCTTCTTGATGCTGTTGCCCTTCGCCCCCAATCTTGCGACCGCGATCGGCTTGTTGCTGGCGCGCAGCGCCTTGTCCCAGATGGATGTGCCGACGCGCACTTCTTATGTCATGTCCGTGGTGACGCCGCAGGAGCGACCGGCAGCGGCAAGCCTGACGGCTGTGCCGCGAAGCTTCGCCTCGGCGCTGAGCCCTTTGCTCGCCGGTTACCTCATGAGCGTTTCGGCCTTCGGCTGGCCGCTCGTGATCGGAGGCGCGCTAAAGGCGGTCTATGATCTCCTGCTTCTTGCGAAGTTCCAGAGCGTGCGGCCGGCCGAGGAGCTCGGCGCTCCGCTCGGCTGACCGCCGGCCCTTATGCAAAGCGAATGAGGCAGGCACCCGCCGCGGCGAGCGCGATTGCACCCGCGCGGCGCGGGCTCAAGCCTTCCCCGAGCCCAGCGGCGATCAGCGCCGCGAAGACGACGCTCGTGTCGCGCAGCGCCGCGCCGATGGCGATGGGTGCGCGCGTATAGACCCAGAGAATGAGGACATACGAAAGAAGGGCGGCGCTGGTCCCAAGGGTTGCGACGCCGAGATGCGACCGCACCGCCTGCCGCAACGGTACGGGATGTCGTACGATGTGGAGCGTGCCGAAGACGCAAGCGTTTACGATCGACGCGGTGAGCCCATAGCCGAGGACTGAGGACGAGTGCCTCGCGCCGTTCGCGTCGCACACCGCGTAGGCCGCCGAAGCGGCGCCCGCGAGGAGCGCATAGGCCAAAGCTTTCGGCTGGCGGCGCCCTTCGCTGAGCGCGAAGAGAGCAATGCCGAACGAGACGAGAGCGATGCCGGCGATCCCCGCGACACCAACCGCCTCGCCTTGCAAGAGGCTCGCGAGCAAAAGCACCAGCAAGGGCGATGTCGCGCGCGCCAGCGGGTAGACGAATCCGAAGCCTCCGCCATGCGCATAGCCGCGCAAAAGCGCGATGAGCACGACGAGGTTCAGGCTCGCCGCGCCGCAAAGCCAGGGTAGAGACGTCGACGATGGCAGCGGCACGAGCATCAGCAAGGGCAGGGAAATGAGGCCTGAGCCCACCACTTGCGCCGCCATGGCGCTTTGCGGATCGGACGAAGTTTTCACGGCGGCGTTCCAGGCCGCATGCAGGAAAGCGCTCAGAAGCGCGGCGCCAACCGCGATGCTATCGATGCCATAAGCCAAGGCCTGCTCCCCATCCGGCCGCAAGCTCGCTTGCGGGATGCGACGGTGCAGCGGGGTGCCTGCGCCCCGCACTCCTTTGCGCCGCACTCATGCGAGCTGCTTATAGAAGAATGTCGTCGCGCACGGTCTTCCATCCGGCCACAAGGCAAAATCGGGAATGATCCCGACTTTCTTCCAGCCGAGGCGTGCGTAAAGACGTTCCGCATCGCCGCCGGTCACGGTGTCGAGCACCAGGAGGGTTTTGCCACGCTGGCGCGCCGCCTCCTCGGCAGCCTGCATCAGCAAGGCGCCGATGCCTCGGCGCCTGGCCTTGCGCAGCACGAGCATCTTCGAGATGTCGGCACGATGAGCCTGATTGTCGGGCTGGGCGAGCACGAGATGCACCGTGCCGAGCATGTCCTTTGTCGCGCTGTTCTCGGCAATGAAAAGCATGCGCTTGCCGGCCGCCACATCGTCGGCGACAAGGGTCCAGAACGCCTGGGCTCTTGCCTGCGACAAAGGCGCCATGAAACCGACGGAGGCACCACCTTCGACGCAATCCATCAGCACGCTGCAGAGCGCACGGTTTTGCGCATGCGCTTCCTCCGCGCAAAGTGAGCGGATCGAGACAGAGCTTCCGGTCAAATCACTTTCCTCGTGCTGTGGGCAACGTCATGACGGAACCCTTTCTCGTCGTAAGCGCCACGAGATGGCGCGAGGGTTTGGGGCCCCGGTTGCGGAAAGAAACCGGCCGGTCGAGCTGCATCGCAAGGCAATCGCCCGCATCGAGGCGATGGAGCGTCTCGCCGACCGTCACCTCGACCGCGCCTTCGAGCACGAAGACCTGCTGATCGACATGCGGTTCTCGAAAGCCGCTGTCATAAGCGACGCGCGCACCGGCTGGCAGCAGCACCTCCACGAGCTCGAGCGGAGAAGGAAATCCGGGAGGGGAAAGATTGCGCCTTATGTATCCGGTCTCGGGGTCGCGCCACTCGGCCTGATCCTTGCGTCGCGCGACCGGCGGCGCGTTGCCTCGCTCCTGCGGCGCAAACAGGGAAGCGAGCGTCACGCCGAGACTAGCGGAAAGCTTGTCGAGCACGTTCGCGGTCGGGCTGCTCTCGGCGCGTTCGATAAGCGAGATCATCGACCGGCTGACGCCCGAGCGCCGGGACAATTCGTCGAGCGTAAGCTCTTGCCTCGCTCGCAGCTCCCTCAGGCGCGATGCGATACGTCCTTCGATATCGGCCGTCTTCAATTCCATCATGAAAGAAATATCATCCAATTTACTGGAAATCAAGGAATAGAAAATCTATTCGCCTCGTCGGTCGCCGCAAGAGCCGGGCGGGAGACGCGAACTCGAGAAGGGGGACTGCCGCTCGGGGAAAGATCGCGCTTAGATCGCTTAGTCTCCAGATGAAGCGCGCCCTAACTGCCTTGACTCATCCTTCTCCCCTCGGCTAAGTTCTTGCGCAATCGCTGGGAGAATTGCGACGTGTCGAAACTCATTCTCGTAAGGTGGCGCTGGTAACGGACGGTCCTCGAAGACCGGCCCGAGAGCCAGCGCGTATGTAGGCCCCGAAGCGGGCCTTTTTTATTGCCGAAATTTCGCACCGCACCGGCGGGGGCGACGCTCGAATGACGGAGAAGGGACATGCAGGAGGAGATGACAGGCGCCGAGATGGTGGTGCGCGCATTGAAAGACCAGGGTGTCGAGCATGTCTTCGGCTATCCGGGCGGAGCGGTGCTGCCGATCTATGATGCGCTTTTCCATCAAGAAGAACTGCGCCACATCCTGGTGCGCCACGAGCAGGGCGCGGCTCATGCGGCCGAAGGCTATGCGCGTTCGACCGGCAAGGTCGGCTGCCTCCTCGTCACTTCCGGGCCCGGCGCCACGAACGTGGTGACGGGACTCACGGACGCCTTGCTCGATTCGGTCCCGCTCGTGTGCATCACCGGCCAAGTGCCGACGCATCTCATCGGCTCGGACGCCTTCCAGGAATGCGACACGGTCGGCATCACGCGCCATTGCACCAAGCACAATTACCTCGTGAAGAGCATCGTCGACCTGCCGCGCGTGCTCCATGAAGCGTTTCATGTGGCGCGCACCGGCCGGCCGGGGCCCGTGGTGGTCGACGTCCCCAAAGACGTGCAATTCGCGCGTGGCCTCTACGCGCGACCACGCGACAATCAGCACAAGACCTATCGGCCGCGCCTCAAGGGCGATCTCGGCAAGATCAAGGCGGCGCTCGCCCTCATGGCGCAGGCGCGAAGACCCGTCTTCTACACGGGCGGCGGCATCATCAATTCAGGCCGCCATGCCGCGACGCTGCTGCGCGAGCTCGTCCATTTGACGGGATTCCCGATCACCTCGACCCTCATGGGGCTCGGCGCCTTCCCGGCTTCCGACAAGCAATGGCTGGGCATGCTCGGCATGCACGGGTCCTACGAAGCCAATCTCGCCATGCATGATTGCGACGTGATGATCTGCGTGGGCGCGCGCTTTGATGACCGGATCACGGGGCGGCTTGACGCGTTCTCACCGAATTCGCGCAAGATCCACATCGATATCGACCCGTCCTCGATCAACAAGAACGTCAAGGTCGAGATCGGCATTCTCGGTGATTGCGGCTACGTGCTCGAAGACATGGTCCGTCTCTGGAGAGAGACGGCGGCACGCGCGGACAGGAGCGCGCTTGCCGGCTGGTGGCGTACCATCGAGGGGTGGCGCGCCAAGAAATGTTTCAGCTACCGCAATTCGAGCGAGGTCATCAAACCGCAATACGCGGTCCAAAGGCTTTATGCCGCCGTCAAGGACCGCGACCATTACATCACGACCGAGGTCGGCCAGCATCAAATGTGGGCGGCGCAATTCTTTCATTTCCAGGAACCGAACCGATGGATGACCTCCGGCGGTCTTGGCACGATGGGCTATGGCCTGCCAGCCGCGATCGGCGTTCAGCTCGCCCATCCGAAGGCGCTCGTCATCGACATCGCCGGCGAGGCTTCCGTCCTGATGAACATGCAGGAGATGTCGACTGCGATCCAGCATCGCGCGCCCGTGAAGGTCTTCATCCTGAACAACGAGTACATGGGCATGGTGCGCCAATGGCAGGAGCTCCTGCATGGCGGGCGCTATGCGGAAAGCTACACCGCGGCATTGCCCGATTTCGTCAAGTTGGCACAGGCTTACGGCGCCCACGGTATGCGCTGCTCGGATCCGGCAAAGCTCGACGCCGCGATTGCGGAGATGATCTCGACGCCGGGCCCCGTGATCCTCGATTGCGTCGTGTCGAAGGAGGAAAACTGTTTCCCCATGATTCCTTCCGGCAAGGCGCACAACGAAATGCTGCTCGGCGAAACGGCCGAGGACATCGGCAACGTCATCGACGAGAAAGGCAAGGCGCTGGTGTGAGTTCCTCACGCCGTCCCTTTAACAAATGAATGCCGTCCAACGGCGCCATCGTCCGCACAAGGCCGATGCGCCTCCGGAGAGCCGAAGCTGACACGAGAGCAACCCAATGCCCGATACAAGCACCTCTCATTACCCGGCGGCGCCCAAAGTCGAGCCGACCGCGCGCCACACGCTCGCGGTCACCGTCGACAACGAGCCCGGCGTGCTGGCGCGCATCTCGGGGATGTTTTCGGGCCGCGGCTACAACATCGAAAGCCTCACGGTTTCCGAGACCGAGCACGCGGCCCATGTCTCGCGCATTACCATCGTCACCTCGGGAACGACGCATGTGATCGAGCAGATCAAGAGCCAGCTCGAAAGGCTCGTCCCCGTGCATGGGGTGCGCGATCTCACCACCGAAGGTGAAGCAATCGAGCGCGAGCTCGCCCTCGTGAAGGTGGCCGGCAAGGGCGAGCATCGTGTCGAAGCCTTGCGTCTCGCCGCCGCCTTCGGCGCGCGCACGCTCGATGCGACGCTGACCTCTTTCGTGTTCGAGCTTACCGGCGCGACTGACGAGATCGATCGCTTCATCGCCATGATGACGGTGGTCGGTCTCGTGGAGGTCTCCCGCACCGGTATCGCGGCAATGAGCCGTGGTCCCGAGGGTATGTGAGGCACCAGCCCCGATGTCGCCAGCGATCCTCTCGGCTGCCGCCACGTTCGGCTTCGTCACCTCGATCACGCCCGGGCCGAACAACATGATGCTTCTCGCCTCGGGGCTGAATTTCGGCGTCAGGCGAACGCTGCCCCACATGTTCGGCATCTCGACCGGCTATGTGGTCTTGATGCTCGCCGCCGGGTTCGGCATGGGTGAATTGCTGCGCGACCTTCCGGGCGCTTTCGTCGCCTTGAAGATCATCGGGGGACTCTACATGCTGTGGCTCGCCTGGCAAATCGCGCGCGCGGCGCCCCCGAGCGAGGAGGTGGCCGAGGGCGAAACGCCTTCAGCCGCGAGCTCCTCAAAGAATCGCCCGATGAGCTTCCTCGGCGCGGTGGCTTTCCAATGGGTCAACCCGAAGGCCTGGGTCATCGTGGTGACGGCGGTCGCGACCTATGTGGCGCCCAACAATCTCGTTCGCGACCTCGTCATCGTCACCGGGGTGTGCGGGCTCATCAACGTGCCCTCGGTCGGCGTCTGGGCGCTTTTCGGCGCAAGCTTGCGGCGGCTCCTTCGCGATCCGATCTGGCGGCGCCGTTTCAACGTTACCATGGCGCTGCTGCTTGTCGCTTCGCTGTGGCCGCTCTTGGCGACCGCTCCTTGATGAGCGAGGCCGGTGCGCAAGTGAGTGCGCAAGCGGGAAGTGCCGGGGAGGAACTCTGCTTCCTGCCGGCCACCGAGCTTCGCGAACGCATGGCGCGGCGCGAGCTTTCGCCCGTCGAGGTGACACGCGCCGTGCTCGAGCGGGCGGAGCGGCTGCAGCCCCTGCTCAATTGTTTCATCACCATCTGCCGCGATCGGGCGCTGCGGGAAGCGCAGATTGCCGAGCGCGCGCTTGTTGCCGGCGAGACGCACGGGCCGCTTCATGGCGTCCCCTTCACCGTGAAGGACATCGTGAACACGCAAGGAGTGCGCACAACCTTCGGTTCGAAGCTCTACGAGGACAATGTTCCGGCCGCCGATGCGGTCGCCGTTGCGAGGTTGCGCGCCGCGGGCGCCATCCTCATCGGCAAGACGACCACACCCGAATTCGGCGCGAAAAGCCTCACCGACGCGCCGCTCTTCGGCCGCACGCGCAACGCCTGGAGCGCGGCACATACGAGCGGCGGCTCGAGCGGCGGCGCCGCGGTCGCGGTCGCGGCCGGCATCGCGCCGCTTGCGGTCGCAACCGATGGGGGCGGCTCCACGCGAATCCCAGCCGCTTGCAACGGCGTCGTCGGACTCAAGCAGACCAATGGCGTCATCCCGCACAGCCAGGCGGCTGACGCCTTCGGCAATTACACCTATGTCACGCCGATGACGCGCACGGTCGCCGACACCGCCCTCATGTTGCAGGTCATGGCCGGGCCGCACGAGAGCGATCCATGGTCCTGCGGGCTGCCTGTGAGTGATTACCTCGCGGCTGCCAACCCCGAAGGCGATCTTCGCGGCAAACGGATCCTGTTCTGCGCAACCCCTCCGGGCCGACCGATCGCGGCCGAAGTCGCGGCCGCGTTCAGGGCGGCACTCGCTTGCCTGCGCGATCTCGGTGCCGAGCTCGAGGAAACAGATGGGCAGCGCTTCGATATCGAGCCGATGTGGCGCGCGATCAACCACACGACCTGGCTCGCCCGTTTCGGGTCCATGGCGTCGCGCGATGCGCAAAAAATGAGCCCCTCTCTCGTTCGACAACTCGCCTCGGCATCCCAGGTGACCGGCGTCGCCCATCAGGAGGCCATGTTCGCGCGAACGGCTCTGTTCCGCTACGTTCAGTCCCTGCTGAGCGAGCATGATTTCCTCGTGACCCCGACACTCTCGCGCACCGCACTTCCGCTCGAGCAGGATCTCTTCGGCAGGATCACGATCGACGGCACCGAGTTCCACGATCTTCGCGCGAACTGGTTTCCCTTGACGATGCCCTTCAACATGACCGGGCATCCGGCGATGAGCATCAATTGCGGCTTCGGGGAAAAGGGATTGCCGATTGGGCTTCAGATCGTCGGGAAATTCCGGGCTGAAACGGAGGTCTTGCGGCTTGGCGCCTTGCTCGAGGGTTCGCAGGGGTTCTTGACGCGCTGGCCGGCGCTCGAGGGCTAAAAGCCGAGCCGCTTCATTTCATCTCGTAAGCCTCCGCGCACGTAGCGGGGCTTCCGGAAATGCCCTATACCAGTTCCCAAGGCTGCGCCGCGCGCCGGGAGTTCATCTCCTTATCCAGCGCGGGGTCCGGGCGCTCCCGGAGCGGCGCGCGCTCACGCGCGAAAGGCCATTGGCACCGGCGTTTCGACAACGCGCCCAACCCCGAAGGATGTTTCCATGACTCAATCACTCGACAGCTTCAATTGCCGCAAGGCGCTGAAAGTCGGCGACCACTCTTACTCTTATTTTTCGCTGATCGAAGCCGAGAAGAACGGGCTTTCCGGCATTTCGGACCTGCCCTTCTCAATGAAGATCGTTCTCGAGAACCTCTTGCGCCATGAAGACGGCCGCTCGGTGAAGAAAGCCGACATCGAGGCCACCGCCGCCTGGGCGCAAAACCGCGGCAAGAAAGAGCATGAGATCGCCTTTCGTCCCGCGCGCGTGCTCATGCAGGATTTTACCGGCGTTCCGGCCGTCGTCGATCTCGCAGCCATGCGCAACGCAATGGAGAATCTCGGCGGCGATCCGACGAAGATCAACCCGTTGGTGCCGGTCGATCTCGTCATCGACCATTCCGTCGTCGTCGACTTCTTCGGCAATGCGCGCGCGCTCGGTCAAAACGTGAAGCGCGAATATGAGCAGAATCAGGAACGGTATCGTTTCCTCAAATGGGGGCAACAGGCCTTCGAGAATTTCTCGGTCGTGCCGCCGGGCACCGGCATTTGCCATCAGGTGAACCTCGAATACCTCTCTCAGACCGTGTGGACCCGAAAGGAGAAGCTCAAGTCCAAGAAGGGCAAGGAGGAGAAGGTCGAGGTCGCTTATCCCGATACGCTGGTCGGCACCGATAGCCACACCACCATGGTGAATGGACTTACGGTTCTCGGCTGGGGTGTCGGGGGCATCGAGGCCGAGGCGGCGATGCTCGGCCAGCCGCTCTCGATGCTTTTGCCGGAGGTCGTCGGGATGAAGCTCATCGGCGAACTCAGGGAGGGCGTGACCGCGACCGATCTCGTGCTCACCGTGACGCAAATGTTGCGCAAGAAGGGCGTGGTCGGCAAATTCGTCGAGTTCTACGGCTCGGGACTCGGGGCGATGACGGTCGCCGATCGCGCCACCATCGCCAACATGGCTCCGGAATACGGCGCCACCTGTGGCTTCTTCCCCATCGACACCCAGACGTTGCGCTATCTCGACACTTCGGGCCGCAAGAATGCGCGCATCGAACTGGTCGAGGCCTATGCGCGCGCTCAAGGCATGTTCCGGACGAAATCGACGCCCGACCCCTTCTTCAGCGACACGCTCTCGCTGGACCTCGGCGAGGTCGTGCCCTCGATCGCCGGGCCGAAGCGACCGCAGGATCGGGTGACGCTCGACGGCGCGAAGGCGGGCTTTGCCTCGGCGATGCAAAACGAGTTCAAAGCGACGAGCGGCCTCGACAAGCGCTTCAAGGTGGAGGGCCGGAACTTCGATCTCGGTCATGGGGATGTCGTGATCGCCGCGATCACCTCATGCACCAACACCTCCAATCCGAGCGTGATGATTGCCGCCGGGCTTTTGGCGCGCAATGCCGTCGCTAAAGGTCTTGCGACGAAGCCTTGGGTGAAGACATCGATCGCGCCGGGTTCGCAGGTCGTGGGTGAGTATCTTGCCGAATCCGGGCTGCAGAAGGATCTCGACAAGCTCGGTTTCAACCTCGTCGGCTTCGGTTGCACCACTTGCATCGGCAATTCGGGACCGCTGGCGGAGGAGATCACGAACGCGATCAACGACAACGACATCGTCGCCGCCGCCGTGCTTTCGGGGAACCGCAACTTCGAGGGGCGCGTGAACCCGGATACGCGCGCCAACTATCTCGCCTCGCCGCCGCTTGTCGTGGCGTATGCGCTCGCTGGATCGCTGCAGGTCGACCTCTCCCGGGACCCTCTCGGCCACGACCAAAAGGGCAAGCCGGTGTATTTGAAGGACATCTGGCCCTCGAGCCGCGAGGTTGGCGCATTCGTCGAAAAGAACATCACCAAGAAGATGTTCAAGACGAAATATGCGAGCGTTTTTGATGGCGATGCCAATTGGAAGAAGGTCAGGGTTGCAAGCGGCCTCACTTACGCCTGGGACATGGGCTCCACCTATGTTCAGAACCCGCCCTATTTCGAAGGGATGAAAAAGCAGCCTGAACCGATCACCGACATTGTCGGGGCGCGTATCCTTGGGGAGTTCCTCGATTCGATCACGACCGACCACATCTCGCCTGCGGGCTCCATCCGCGAGAAGAGCCCGGCCGGCGAATATCTCATCGAGCATCAGGTGCGCCCGATCGATTTCAACCAATACGGGACGCGCCGCGGCAATCACGAGGTCATGATGCGTGGCACTTTCGCCAATATCCGCATCAAGAACCAGATGGTGAAGGACGCCGCCGGCAATGTCGTCGAGGGCGGCTACACGATCCACCATCCCTCGGGCGAGCGCATGTTCATCTACGACGCGGCGATGCGCTACCAGAAGGAGAACGTGCCGCTCGTCGTCTTCGCCGGCAAGGAATATGGCACGGGCTCATCGCGCGACTGGGCAGCGAAAGGGACGAAGCTTCTCGGTGTGAGGGCCGTTATCGTGCAGAGTTTCGAGCGCATTCACCGCTCGAATCTCGTCGGCATGGGAGTTCTGCCGCTCGTCTTCGAGGATGGAACCTCCTGGCAATCGCTTGGTATCAAGGGCGACGAGATGGTGACCATCAAGGGCCTGTCGGACGGATTGAAGCCGCGCCAGATGCTCACGGCCGAGATCGCCGGGACGGACGGTAAGATCACAAAGGTGCCGCTCATCTGTCGCATCGACACGCTCGACGAGCTCGAATACTTCAAGAACGGCGGCATTCTCGCGTATGTGTTGCGCCAACTCGCGGCGTGAACGGCGTCGTGTGGCGGTGCCGCCAAAGGGTGCCGCCTCGCTACGCCTCAGTTCGAGGATCTCAGAAATGGGAGGCGAGTGGCGGCCCACCCGACGCTTGCGCGAAAGCGATCATGGTGTCGCCTTGCGTGCGTCTTTCAGTCTCGGTGATGCCTGAGGGGAACGTGAAGGCGCAATCCGCGCGCTCCTCGACGACGATCGTCGCGTTCGGTGCGATCCAGCCGCCGGCGAGCGCCGACGCGAGCGCCGGCGCGGCAAGACCGCGTCCGTAAGGGGGATCGCAAAAGACCAGCGAAAAGGGTGCAAGCGGTTTTACGGCACCGAGCTTCGTCGCGTCGCGCCGAAAGATGCGCGTTTCGCCCGCGCATCCAAGCTTCTCGATCGAGGAGCGCATCAAGCTTCGTGCTTCGGCGCCTTGATCGACGAAGAGGCAGAAGCTCGCGCCGCGCGAGAGTGCCTCGAGCCCCATCGCGCCCGTGCCGGCAAAAAGGTCGAGGACGCGCGCTCCCGTGACGGGATCGCCATGGCCATGCGCGAGGATGTTGAAGATCGTCTCCCGCAAGCGATCGGATGTCGGCCGGATCGCGCCGGTCGAAGGGGCGGCGATGGCGCGGCCGCCAAAGCGGCCTGCGACGATCCTCATCGGGGATGGCTTCTCCGCAACGTGTCAGCGAGGAGGTTTGCGAGGTGGCCGGTTGGGTCGGCTCCCCTTGGGCGGCCCTCCACGGAAACCTCCTGGGCGTCCACGATGCGCCCCAAACCCACGCGGCTTGAAATCGCCGCCGCGCCTGCTGCCAGTGGCTCCTGCTTCCCCGCTCGGGCCGACCCTCTCCCGGGCCTCGGCGTCGGGCTTGCGGAATTTCGAGGGCCGGTTGACCCTCGAGGAGCGACCATCGCCGGGCTTTGCGCGGAAGTCACGCTCGTCGCGGGGTCTGAATTTCTCGTCCGTCTGTCGGAGCCCTTGTCGCTCCTTCCCCTCGCGGTTGCCTCGGCGCCAATCCGGGCGCGCCCCGCTTTGCTGCTCGCGGGGCGAGCGGGGGTCGTGATCGCGTTTCCAGCGCTCGATCCGGTTTCCCTTGCCAGCTTGGCCCTCGCGAGTTTCGCCGCGCGGCGGACCCGCCAAGCCCTGCTCACGTCGCGTCTTGCGCCGCAGGACGTCGACGCCGCGTGGCGCCGCAGCCAATGGCCTGAAGCCACCACCGGCTTTCGGCGAACGCTTCTGCCACACTCCTTCGCGTGTGCCGGCGCGCCTTGTCTCGCTTGCTCTTTCTTTCCCCCCTCCCGGGGCTTTGCGCGGCGCCCCCGCCGGGTCCTGCGCGACGCGCTCGACAAGGATGCTTCGACCCTTGCGATCAGCGATGCGGCCGCCGCGAAAATGGCGGCGGTCATCCGGCTTCGACGCAGCGCCGCCGCCATGCGGGCGGGAAAGGTGCCCGGCTCCGGGCGCGTCCTTCTTTCGCGCGCCGCGCACCGCCCAGCTTTCCGCATCGCGCCAGCTATGGCGATGCGCGCTGCTCCGCCGGCGTTGCGCGACGGCCTCGGCCTGACGCAAGGCGCGTAATTCATCGGCACCCGCCTTCTCGGGATGCTTTTCCGAGAAGCCGCGCTCGTGAGGCGCGCGATGCCGGTCATCGGAACGCACTCTCTCGTGGAACCCGCGCTGCGGGCGTCTCGGCTCTTGTCGTTGTCCACCCCAATCGAGCTTTCCCTCGCGCGCAAGCTCGGGCCCGAGTTGATCTTTCAAGGTGCGGGTGCGCACCTCCTCGACCGCACCAGGCTCGATCTCGCCGAGCTGGAACGGACCGAAGGAGATGCGAATCAGGCGATTCACCTTGAGCCCAAAATGCTCGAGAACGCGCTTCACCTCCCGATTCTTGCCCTCCCGCAAGCCGAGCGTGAGCCACATATTCGAGCCCTGTTCGCGATCGACCTTTGCCTCGATCGAGCCGTACCGCATGCCGTCGATCTCGATGCCGTCCTTGAGGCCGTCGAGCTGGTCTTGCGTGATCTCGCCGAAGGCGCGCACCCGATAGCGCCGTAGCCAGCCCGTCTTCGGATGAGCCAGAAGGCGCGCCAGACCTCCGTCATTGGTGAGGAGCAGCAAGCCTTCGGTGTTGAGATCGAGCCGACCGACCGAGACGACGCGTGGCAGATCATCGGGCAAGGCCTCGAACACCGTGCGGCGCCCTTCAGGGTCCCTCTCGGTCGTCACCAGTCCGGGCGGCTTGTGGTAGAGGAAAAGGCGCGTGTGCTCTTTGGCGGGCAGCGGAGCGCCATCCACGAGAATGCGATCGCTGGCGTTCACGAGAAGCACGGGTGTCGTCACGGTCTCGCCATTGAGCATGATGCGGCCCTCCCCGATCATGCGCTCGACATCGCGACGCGAGGCTATGCCGGCGCGCGAGATCACCTTGGAAATGCGCTCACCGCCCTCGCGTGCCGCCAGCGAGCCCTCGTCGCGCGCCTCGCGCTCGGCGGGAGATCCTGCGTTCGCGCCACTTTCCTGATTGTCGTCGGACATGAACCTCGCTTATCAGAGCCGTCGGGCAATACAACGGCGAAAAGCGCCGTCTTTCCCCGGCACAAGGCGCAAGGTCCGGACGCTGATGTCCTCGACGATTATTCCCTCCTCTCGCCCCCACCCGATGGCACTCGCGCTCGAGGAGGCTCGCTCGGCCGCGAAGCGCGGTGAGGTTCCGGTCGGCGCCGTGATCCTGCATGGCGGCGAGGTCGTCGCCGCTTCAGGCAATCGTACGCTCGAGACGAAAGATCCCACCGCTCACGCGGAGATGCTCGTCATTCGCGCGGCTTGCGCGCAACTCGGCTCGGAGCGGCTCGCCGCCTGCGACATCTATGTGACGCTCGAGCCTTGCGCGATGTGCGCGACGGCGATCTCATTCGCGCGCTTGCGTCGCCTTTATTTCGGCGCGCCCGATCCGAAGATGGGTGGCGTCGAGCACGGCCCACGCATCTTCGCGCAACCGACCTGCCATCATCGCCCGGAGATCTATGGTGGGATCAGGGAGGGCGAGGCGATTGATTTGCTCAAGGGCTTCTTTAATGCGCGACGCGACTAGCTGAATGGTTCAGGGTAAGCTCTTGCAACACAATCGGTTTTAACCCGGCAGCCCACTAAATAATTGAGCAAAAAGGGAAGTTTTTTGGATGAAGCCCGTGTTGTAATCTGCGCATTTTATGCGCATATTATGCGCATATTATGCGCATGCGGATAATGGAGGATTGGCATGGCACATGAAAAGAAGGAACGGATGAATCTCCAGGTTTCGCCTGAACTCAGCAAACTTTTGAATGGCATCGCTGATGAAACGGGAAGCAATCGGACCGAGGTCATTCGGCAGGCATTGGCTCTCATGAAGGTTGCGCATGACGCAAAGCGCAGAGGCAAGCACATTGGGTTGACGTCAGATCCATCGAAACTGGAAACGGAAATTGTCGGCTTGCTTTGAGGCTTATCGGAATCGAGTCATGCCTGAGCAAATCGACATAAGCACGCTTCTCACAAGAGCGTCGATTAATATTGATCCCGAGGAGAGCCCGGACGCACGCGTCGGTCGATTACAGAGGGAGAGTGCGCAGCACCGGTTCGAAATCGTGAAGGGCTATGTGCTTTTGTTTGGCGTTCTCGCTGGAATCGCCCTTGTTGGTGGCCTGTGTGCCTATGAAGGAATTTTTGATCCCTCAGCCTCCGCGGACACCAAGCGATGGGCTCAGACGACGCTCTCGGCGTTGTTTACAGGTTCGATTACCTTCCTTTTGGGACAGAAGACAGCAAAGAAAGCATAAGAGAATTAGGGCCTTCACCTCCAAGTGAGAAAAATGCATGACCGAAATAAAATTCGAAGATCTTAGGCCCGAGCACCTACACGGGATCTCGGATGTCTTTGCTACCGACGGCGTCGAAAAGATAAAAGTGGGTCCCTCGCGGTTGGCACGTTTTGTTAGCCAGGACAGCGATGGAGAGCTGAGGAAGGTTTTGTGTATTCGGGTTAATTCACTTGATAACGATACAGTTGCGGAAGTTGAAAGTAAAATTAGAGAAGTCAGAAAATTAATTGGTGATAGTTTGGAGTCAGATAAACTACCCAATTAGATTCGCCAACTCTTCCTTCAGCTTCTCTTTTGCCGGCTCTGCCGTTTCGAGAATGCGACCGGCCTTGAAGAACTCGAGCGCGCCGAAGCCATCGACGGCAGGCTTCACCAGGATGTCGGGCGGACGCGCCTTCATCCTCGACTTCGCAATCTCCACCTGCATGATCTGAGCCGCGGCGAAAAGCGTGGAGAAGGCGTCGGGAGCGCGGACCTCTTCAAGCGACGGTGGGGCGGTCACGTCGATTGCGACCACGATGTCCGCCTTGCCGCTGACAATGTCGCAAGGCAGCGGGTTCGCGGCGCCTCCGTCGATGAGGAGGCGTCCGCCGATGCCGACCGGCCTTACCAGACCTGGCAAAGCCATGGAAGCGGCGACGGCGCTGACGAGCGAACCTGAGGAGAAGGGAACCGCGCCGCGCCCATAGTAATCCGTGGCGATGGCCACGAAAGGAATGGCGAGATCCTCGAAAGTGTCGGGCACCTCCTGCGGCCAGAAGCGGTCAAGGAGACGCTCGCCGTCAAGCAGCATCGGGTTGCCGCGCGCGAAGAGGTCGCCGAAACGCCCGACGCGGGCCTCGAAGATGGCGCTGAAGACCTTGGTGCGATTGCGCAGCGCCAGGAGCGCATGCGCACGAAGGCGCGTGGCCGGAACGCCTGCCGCGTAAGCCGCACCGACGATCGCTCCAATCGAGGTGCCGGCGATCACGGAAGGTCGAAGGCGCATTTCGTCAAAGGCCTCGAGCATCGCAATATGGGCAAGGCCGCGTGCTCCGCCTGCGCCAAGCGCAAGCGCGATGCTCGGCTGTTTCCTCCCGGCCCGCTTTCTCGGTTTGGCTGTCATCCCGTCCCTGAAAGAAAGCGCGTGAGGGCCGCCACGGTCGCCTCCGGCGCTTCTTCCGCGAGGAAATGGCCGCAAGGGGCGCTCGCGCAGACAGCCTGCGGAGCAAAGCTCTCCCGCCACGCGGCAAGCACGGCCGCCTCGCCCCCCGGGAGATAATACTCGCCGGTCAGCAGGAGAACCGGACAGGTGATCTTGCGCCCCGCCTCGAGGTCCGCTTCGTCCGCCTCGACGTCGAGCGTGGCGCCGGCACGATAATCCTCGCAAAAGGCGTGCACCCGATCGGGCTCGCTCGCACTCGCGTGATAATGCGCCAAGGCGCCCGGGTCGAAGACGGCAAGTGATTTTTGCCGGTTCCACGTGGCAAGGAGCCCGTCCACATACGCGATCGGGTCACGCGCGATCTCGATTTCGGGCTCCGGCTCGGGCCTTGCCAGGAAATCCCAGTGCCTTGCCTGCTGGCGCCCCGCGCGGATGTCCTGCCAGGCCTTGAAGGTTGGGACGATGTCGAGAAGCGCGAGACGCTCGATGCGTTCGGGATGGTCGAGCGCCAACCGATAGCCGACGCGCGCGCCCCGATCGTGGCCGGCAAAAGCGAAATGTGCATGCCCAAGGCGTTCCGCGGCCTCGATGACATCGGCCGCGAGCGCGCGCTTCGCGTAAGCTTCGCCGTCTCGGCTCGGCGGCGCGGACGAGCTTCCATATCCGCGCATGTCGAGCAAGATCACGCGGTGCGTCTTGGTGAGCGCGGGTGCGACCCGGTGCCAGCAGGCATGGGTTTGCGGAAAGCCGTGCAGGAGAACGAGCGCGGGCCCGTCGCCCGCGATCCTGGCGAAGATGTGTCCCATGCTCACTTCGACGCTGCGCGCCTCGAAGCCCGGGAAAAGGTCAGGGAGATCGTTCATCGCGTTTTCACGTCAAGAAGTGAACAAACAAGGAAGAGTGAAGAGGGAAAAGGGAAAAGGGAAAAGGGAAAAGGGAAAAGGGAAAAGGGAGGGGGTTCCTCATCTTCTCACGTCTTCGCTTCTCGCCTTCATCTGGAGCCGCACTTCTGCGTTATCTTGCTGCCGCGAGCAATGACTTGTGCTCTGCGAGCCAAATTCCGCCAAGGACGAGAATGAAGGCAAGCGCGTGGTAGAGATGGAAGGGCTCGCCGAGAATCACGATCGCGAGAAGTGCGCCGAATACCGGCACGAGATTGTAGAAGACGCCCGTGCGGCTCGGTCCAATGAGCTCGACGCCTCTGAGATAAAAAATTTGCGCGAGAAGAGAGGGCCCGATGGCAACGTAGGTCAGCACGCAGATTCCCTTGAAGCTCGGCCAATAGCTCGCACCCATGAGGATTTCCGTCGCGAGAAACGGAACCGAGGTGACGAAGGCCGCCGTGGCGAGCACGGCAAAGACCACGAGGCCCGAGGCCCTCGGACGGTCGCGCAGCCCGATCGTGTATCCCGCAAAAATGATCGTGGCCAGCAAGAGCAGCCCGTCGCCACGGTTGAAGGTGAGGTTCAACAAGGTCGAAAGCTCGCCCTTGCTCGCGATGATGCCGACGCCGCAAAATGTCGCGAGCACCCCAAAGGCCTGCAACGTCGTGATGGCAGTGCCGAAAAGGAGCGCCATGCCGAGGATCACGAGGGCCGGAAATGTGCCCTGCAGGACCGCCATGTTCACCGCGCTCGTGTATTGTGCGCCGGCATAGAAGAACGCGTTGAAGAGGGTGAAACCAACGCCGCCGAGAAGGGCGAGCTTTCGCCAATACGGCCTCACGCTCGGCCATTCCGCCGCGAGCTGCCGCCGCAGAATGAGGCTGAAGATAAAGCAGACGATGAACCATCGAATGCAGGTGACCGACATCGGCGAGATCTCGCCGACGGCCAGACGCCCGGCGATCACGTTGCCGCCCCACATGAGCGTCGAAAGGCCGATGAGCAGATAGGGCTTGTCGTAGAGGCGAGACATCGCGCCAGCGAGCGCCGTGCTCACGTCGAAAAATCCGAAGCCAAGCCGAGCTCGGAAATGAATGCGGCGATTACGATAGGGGACATCCGCACGGCTTGATCATGTCGGGATGGCAACTACAAGCATGCGCCGCGCGGGACAGCCATGCCCGCGGTTTAGCCGAACGAAACGCCTTCCCTGGGAAGCGGTTCGTGCATTATCGCTCCTCCCGGCGAAGGAGGCTCGAGATGAGGTCGATTGGGCGGCAAAGACTGCGTGACCTTGCGGGCAAGACGGGGTTCGCCTTCGCGGATGATATCGGCATCGCGGGTCTTCTCTGCGCAGCCGCCGGATTCGCCGACGCGGTCGGCTATGTGAACAGCGGCGTGTTTGCCGCGAACATGACGGGAAACACGGTGCTCGCCGCGCTCGCTCTCGCGGGCGGCCACTGGGACGTCGCCTCGCAGCGCGGCATGACTCTCGGTGCCTTCTGCGTGGGGGTGGTGCTCGCGAGCTTCTTGTTGCGGCTCTTTCGCGAGCGCAAGGTCCTCCCGCTTTCGGCTGAGGTCGCGTTGATTCTCGCGGCCGCCTTCATGGAGCCGAGCGCCACGCTCTCGATCGTCCTCATCGCCACGGCGATGGGCGTGCAGGCCGTCACTGTCACGCGGTTTCGATCGGTTGTCGCCTCGACCGTCGTGGTGACGACCACCATGGCGCGCCTCGCCGAATTCGCTACGGCCTGGATGGTCGCGCGACCGCAAGCCCAGGCTGCCGTGGCGAAAACGGGACCCGCGCTGCTCGTGGTGATCTGGAGCTGTTATGGAATCGGCGCGATTCTCGCGGAATTCGCCATGTCGGTCACTTCGCGTCCGCTTTTCTTTCCGGCGGCAATGATTGCAATCGTGGCCATTCTCATCACGTTCCAACAGGAATCCCGATGAGAACCCCGCCGACCCCATTTTTGTTTACATCACCGTTCGTTCGGAATATCGAACGAATCGTCCGGTTGCCACTTGCACGTCATGCAAGGAGATGCGAGCTTCGCTCATGACGACCCGTGCGCTCAAATCCCCGCTTCGTCTCAGCGAGGTCGACAATCCCTCGAGCCTTGTCGCGCGCTTCGGCCCCGCGGATCCGTTGCGGCTCGATTGCGGGGTCGAGCTTTCACCCTTCCAGATCGCCTACCAGACCTATGGCGAGCTCGATGCGCGCAAAGCGAATGCCGTTCTCGTCTGCCATGCGCTCACCGCCGACCAACATCTCGCCAATCGTCATCCCGTCACCGGCGCGCAAGGCTGGTGGACCACCATGGTCGGTCCCGGAAGGCCGATCGACACGAACCGCTTCTTCGTCATTTGCACCAATGTGCTCGGCGCCTGCATGGGGACCACCGGCCCTGCCTCGATCAACCCCGAGACCGGGAGGCCATGGGGTCTCGATTTTCCGATGGTCACGATCCGCGACATGGTGCGCGCCCAGGCAAAGCTCCTGGATCGGCTCGGGATCGACAGCTTGTTTTGCGTGCTCGGCGGCTCCATGGGCGGCATGCAAGTCTTGCAATGGGCCGCGAGCTATCCGGAGCGCGTCTTTTGCGCCTTGCCGATCGCCACCGCGGCCAAGCATACGGCACAAAACATCGCCTTCCACGAGGTCGGCCGGCAAGCCGTGATGGCCGACCCCGATTGGCGAAAGGGACGCTATGCCGAGGAGGGCACGCGTCCCAGCAAGGGGCTTGGCGTGGCGCGCATGGCCGCCCACATCACATATCTTTCGGAGAAGGCGCTCCATCGAAAGTTCGGGCGCAACCTGCAGGACCGCGAGGCACCCACATTCTCCTTCGACGCGGACTTTCAGGTCGAAAGCTATTTGCGCCATCAGGGCATGAGTTTCGTCGAGCGTTTTGACGCGAACTCCTACCTCTACGTCACGCGCGCCATGGATTATTTCGATCTCGCGGCCGATTATGGCGGCGTTCTCGCGCGCGCCTTCCAGGGTTCGTCCACCCGCTTTTGCGTCGTCTCCTTCACTTCCGATTGGCTGTTTCCGACGGCGGATTCGCGCGCGACCGTGCATGCGCTGAATGCGGCGGGTGGCTCGGTGTCCTTCGTCGAGATTGCGACCGACAAAGGCCATGACGCCTTCCTGCTCGACGTGCCTGAGCTTTTCGCCACCACCGGCGGCTTCATTGACGCGGCGGCGCGTGCGCGCGGCTTGGGTCCAGCTCGCTTAATCTCGGAAGGGATGGTGAGCGGCTTGCCACAGGAACGGGCGGAGGATCGGATCGAGGAGGCGCGCCCCGCGCGCTCGTCGAGCAAGGCCGGTTCTGGGCGATGAACATGGCCGTTCTTTCTCTCAATGAAGTCGCCTCGACGCGCGTCGATCTTCTCACGGTCGCCGAGATGGTCCAGCCGGGCTCGCGCGTGCTCGACGTCGGCTGCGGCGACGGCGCGCTCCTAGAGCTGCTTTCGGAGCGGCGGAGCGTCGACGGGCGGGGCATCGAATTGTCGCAGGCCGGCGTCAATGAATGCGTGGCGAAGGGGCTGCACGTCATTCAGGGCGACGCGGACACCGACCTCGTCGCCTATCCGGATGATGCATTCGATTACGTGATCTTGTCGCAAACCTTGCAGGCGACCTTCGCGCCGAAAACGGTGCTCGAGCACATGTTGCGCATCGGAAGGCGCGCTATCGTTTCCTTCCCGAATTTCGGCCATTGGCGCATCAGGACGCATCTTGCTTTTCGCGGTCGCATGCCGGTGACCGAGACGCTCAACCAAGCCTGGTACGACACGCCCAACATCCATTTTTGCACGATCCGCGACTTCGTCGCCCTTACTCAATTGGTGAATGCGCGGGTCGAGAAAGCGGTGGCCCTCGATCAGGCGGGGCATCCTGTGCGCGTCGACGCGCCTTGGTGGTTCTGGAACATTTTCGGCCAACAGGCGGTGTTCTTGTTGCGGAGAGGGTAGCGAACAACGAGAGTGAGCAGTGAGAAGTGAAAAGTGAGAAGATGGCCCCGAAGCTTCGGCATTTACCTTTCACCTTTCACCTTTCACCTTGTCTCACTATCCCCTCTTCGCCCGCACGACCCACACACCCGCGCCAAGCCGCACGCCTTCGCTTCCGTCATAAGGTGTGAAAGCCTGACGGACCGCGCAGGCAACCGGCTCACGCTTTGCCGGATCGGCCTCTCTCAAGGCGGCGGCGACCGGCCCCATCGCTAGCGTGGTATCGACCGTCACGTCCAGGTTCGCACCACCGATGAGCCGGTCCTCAGGCTCGATGGTGATGTCCTTGTAGCCCGCTCCCGTGAGAATCTGGTACACCCGATCACGCTGCGCGAAAGAGAATTCGCCAGGTCCGCCGGGTGGAGGCGGAGGCGGCTGGGGTATGTGCTGGAAAGCGGCCGTCATCGGCACGGACACCCAGGGGTTTTCAGCGGCCGGCCGCCAAGTGACGAAGACCAGGCGTCCTTTCTTTGTGAGCGCGGCGCGCAGATTCCTGAACGCCGCCACCGGATCGGCAAAAAACATGACGCCGAACCGGGAAAAGACGAGGTCGAAACCGCCTCGCGCAAAGTCATGGCTTTGTGCGTCGCCCTCCTCGAAGCGGGTTTGGGAAAGGCCAGCCGCTTCGAGCCGCTGACGGGCAAGCGAAAGCATCGGACGCGAGACATCGACGCCGAGGACTTTGCCGCTTTCACCAACGCGTCGAGAGAGCTCGAGCGTCGTCTCGCCCGTGCCGCATCCCACATCGAGAACGGCCTCGCCGGGGCGAATCGCGGCACGATCCATCGCGAGGCGCCCGAGCGGCGCCAATTGTGCATCGAGCCGCGCTTGCAGCCGCACCCAGGTCTCGCCGGCCGGCCCGTTCCAATGCTCGATCTGGGCGGAGTTTGCGCCGTTCGTGGCAAGCGTCATGAAGTCTCACCCTGTTTTTCGTCGACATCCCCCAGAGGATGCAGGTCGCGCACCATCGAGATGACGCGCTCATCGAGTAGATGCGTGTAGATTTGAGTGGTCGCGATGTCGGAATGGCCCAAGAGCACCTGCACGACGCGCAAATCCGCGCCGTTCTGCAGCAGGTGGCTCGCGAAGGCATGGCGCAGCACATGAGGGCTGACGCGCCGCGCTTCGATTCCAAGTCTCGCGGCGAGTGCCTTCAGTTCGCGCGCGAAAACCTGGCGGGGAAGATGGCCGGAGGCGCTGTCTGCCGGGAAGAGGTAGCGGTTCGCCCTTTCGCGTGCAGCCTTTGCCGGCGAGGCGCGTTTCCCGCACCGTTGCGATGCTTCCGGTTCGGCTGGCGTCCGCCTCGGCTTTTTGCCCGAAATTCCCGTCACGGCCGCTTCGCGAATTTCATCGGCAAGCGCCAAATAGGCTGCCATCGCTTGTTTCGCCGCGCCATTGAGCGGCACTAGCCGCTCCTTTCCGCCCTTGCCCTTGACGATCAGCGCTTCTTGCGCCGCTGCCGCCGAACGCGGCAAGCCGACGAGCTCGGAGACCCGCAGGCCCGTCGCGTAGAGGAGCTCGAGAAGGCAGGAAAGGCGCGCGGCACGCAATCGTTCACCGTACGGCCTCTGCGCGTCCGTGATGCCTTCGGTCGCGCCAGCCAAAAGCCGATCGACTTCGGCGACGGAAAGCGTCTTGGGCAGGGCGCGACCGAGCTTCGGTCCCGAGATCATTGCGGAGGGATCGTCGCTTCGCATGCCCTCGGTCCTGAGGAAGCCATGGAATTGGCGTAGCACCGACAGCCGCCTCGCGCTCGAGGACGGCTTGAAGCCACGTTCGGTGAGCCGGGCCAGGAAGGCTCGGATGTCCGCGCTCGTCGCGCTCATCTCATCGGCGCCTCGGCCGTTCAGGAAAACAAGGTAATCCTCGATGTCGCGTTCATAAGCAACAAGGGAGTTCTTGGCGCTGCCGCGCTCGGCCGACAACATGGCGAGGAAGTCGATGAGCGCGCTCATGATTTCGGCTTCGGCAAGGGCACGGTGACCGTGATGGTGCGATGCTCTGGCCGCACGAACGCCACAAGCGCAAGCATGCCGCCGATCACCAGGCAGCCGAGCATCACCAGAATACCGATGAGCTTGAAAAGTGTCGGCATCGATCTTCCCGCCCCACCGCTCGCGAGCGGTGTCCATGATCATAAGCGCTCGCGCATCATCCGCAAAAATGAAAAGAAGTTTGCGGAAGGAACAGGTGAGAAAACAAGGAAATGGAACAAAATTTCGTCTAAAGCCATCGCCTTTCGGCGACAACCGATGCTGTGACAGGTTTGTGGAGCTTTGTTAGAATAGATCGGGTAAGCACCGCCTGCCCGCAGCTCGCGCCGCAGCGGGTCGGGAGATGAGGATTGACGAGCGAGAGCGACATCAACGACGTGACGAGGCGCGGCGCTTCGAGCGAAAGCGCGAATGCGGCAGCCGCTGATGGCGCGCTTCTCGGGGCCGAGTTCGGCCGGCGCGTGATTGCGCTTGTCGGCATGATGGGGTCTGGCAAGACCTCGATCGGCAAGCGCCTCGCGGCGCGGCTCGGTTTGCCTTTCGTCGATTCGGATGCCGAAATCGAGACGGCAGCCGGCATGACGATCACCGAAATTTTCGATCGGCATGGCGAGGCTTATTTTCGCGAAGGCGAGCGGCGGGTGATTGCGCGACTTCTCGGCGAAGGCCCTTGCGTGCTCGCGACCGGAGGCGGAGCTTTCATGGACGCCCGCACCCGCGATGCCATAGCCGAGGCGGGCATCTCCGTCTGGCTTCGCGCGGACACGGCGACGCTGATGCAGCGTATCGCGCGGCGGAATAATCGCCCCTTGCTTCGCACGGCCGATCCCGCCGCGCAGGTGGCGCGCCTTCTTGCTTTGCGAGAACCCGTGTATGCCCGCGCCGACCTCATCGTGGACTCGAGCGAACGCCCGCATGAGGAGGTGGTGGGCGCGCTCATCGCCTCTCTCCTGGGGCATTTGCGCAAGCATCCTTCGGCGGGGGCTTCACCATGAACGAGCAGGGGGTAGAGGGTTTTACGGCGCAGATAAATCGGAGGGGGGAATCGGCGTCGGCGCCGCCTGACCTTTCCGTGAAGGTCGAGCTCGGGACACGCGCTTACGAGATTGTCATCGGCGAAGGTCTTCTCGAGAGGTCAGGCACCCTCATTGCCCAGGTCTCCAAGGCCAAGGCGGCCGCGATCGTAGTCGACGAGAACACAGGCCCGCTTTATGCAAACAAGGTCTCGGCGGCGCTCGGCGCGTGCGGCATCCGTTCCGCCGTTATCGGCATCAAGCCCGGCGAACGCTCGAAGTCGTTTTCGGTTTACGAACAGGTTTGCGAGGCGATCCTTGCGGCAAGGATCGGGCGTGACGATCTCGTCATCGCACTGGGCGGCGGGGTCGTCGGTGACCTTGCGGGTTTCGCCGCCGCGACCGTCAGACGCGGCGTCGCCCTTGTGCAGATGCCGACGACGCTTCTGGCGCAAGTCGATTCCTCGGTCGGCGGAAAAACGGGCATCAATTCTTCGCTTGGCAAGAATTTGATCGGCGCCTTTCATCAACCCACGCTCGTGCTTGCCGACATGGGAGCGCTCGATAGCTTGCCGGCGCGGGAGTTTCGCGCTGGCTACGCGGAGGTCGTGAAATACGCACTTATCGACCGTCCGCAATTCTTCGAGTGGCTCGAAGCGAAGCGTGCCGAGATCTTTTCTGGCGGTGTGGCACGGGCCGAGGCGATCGCCGAATGCTGCCGGGCCAAGGCGGCGATCGTGGCGCTCGACGAAACGGAGACGGGTGAAAGGGCGCTCCTCAACCTCGGTCACACCTTCGGCCACGCGCTTGAGACGGTTACCGGATATGACGGCGCCCGCCTGGTGCATGGTGAGGCCGTGGCGATCGGTTGCGCCATGGCGTTTCGTTTTTCGACCGCGCTCGGCCTCGCCGATCCTGAGGCTCCGCGACGCGTCGAAGCGCATCTTGCCGCGGCCGGTCTTCCGTCGCGACTCGCCCATGTTCGCGGGGGCACGGGCTCGCTCGACGCTCTGCTCGCCGCGATGGCGCAAGACAAGAAGGTGAAGGACGGCACCCCGACCTTCATTCTCGCGCGTGGCATCGGCAAGAGCTTCATCCAGCGCGGCATCGAGCTTTCGCGCTTGCGCGATTTTCTCGCCGCGGAGCTGCGTTCCAATGGCTGAGGCTTCGCAATGTTGAGCGAGGGCGTGTTCGACCTCTGGGTGGTGCTCGTCATCACTTTTTCGCTCGTGCTCTCGGCCTTCTTCGCCGCCGGCGAAACATCGCTCACCGCGACTTCGCGCGCCCGCATGACGGCGCTCGAACGTCAAGGGAATTCGGCGGCAAGGCTGGTCAATCGGCTTCTCGCGTCGCGCGAGCGCCTGATCGGCGCGATGCTCATCGGCAACAACATCGTCAATATCGGCGCCTCGGCGCTGACGACAACGATCTTCGTCGCCTTGTTCGGCGATGCCGGCGTGCTTTACGCGACAGCCACGATGAGCGTGCTCGTGGTCGTCTTCGCGGAGGTTCTGCCCAAGACCATCGCCGTGGCGAAGCCCGACCGCACCGCGCTTCTCTTGGCGCGCGCGGTGGCGATCACGGTGGCGCTTCTCGGACCCATCCTCAGCGCCATCGAGACCTTCATTCGTGCCCTGCTTCGCCTTTTCGGGGTGCGGATCGAGGAGAACCAGCCGATCCTCTCCGCGACCGAGGAGCTCAGGGGCGCCGTGGACCTGCTCGAGGAAGAAGGCGCGGTGGTGAAGGACGAGGCCGACATGTTCGGCGGCCTCCTCGATCTCTCCGAGCTCGAGGTCTCGGACGTGATGGTTCATCGCACCAATATGCACAGCGTCAATGTCGGCCTCTCCGCGCCCGAGATCTTGCAGGAGGTTCTTGCCTCCAACAATACGCGCCTGCCGATCTGGCGAGATAGCCCGGAGAACATCGTCGGCATCCTGCACGCCAAGGATGTGCTGCGCGCGCTCGCGGCCGCGCATGGCGATCCCACGCAGCTCGATTTTACGAAGATCGCGACCGAGCCTTGGTTCGTGCCCGACACGACGAGCCTTGCCGACCAGCTGAAGGCGTTTCGGGCACGCAAGGCGCATGTGGCGCTCGTGGTCGACGAATATGGGGAGGTGATGGGCCTCGTCACGCTCGAAGACATTCTCGAGGAGATCGTAGGCGACATCTCCGACGAGCACGATGTGCAGCTTCATGGTGTGCGACCTCAACCCAATGGCGCAATCATCGTGGAAGGTTCGGTGCCGGTGCGCGATGTGAATCGGGCCATGGATTGGCGATTGCCCGACGAGGATGCGACAACGGTCGCGGGCCTCGTCATCCACGAGGCGCAGACCATTCCGGATCCCGGCCAGGCTTTCACCTTCCACGGCTACCGATTCGAAGTGATGCGCAAGCACCGCAACCGCATCACCCAGCTTCGCGTGACGCCCCTCGGCAAACAGACGGGCAAGTCGCAAGCCGCCGCCGAGTAGCAAGGAGCGTCATGAACCTCTCAACATCCCGCCCTTCGGGGCGCCGCGAGGTTGCGGCGCGGCCCTCGGCATCGTCCGCGATCAGGGGCCCTCGCTCCTGGAAAGGCCTCGGCTATGGCGCGCTCTGCGCCGTGATCTGGGGCATCCAACCGATCGTCTCGAAGATTTCCGTGGCTGACGGGCTGACCGCGGCCGATGTCACGGTGCTTCGCTTTCTCGCCGCAGGGCTCGTGCTTTTGCCGCTGGCCGCAAGCGCACCGCGTTTTCCCGTCGGCCAGCTCGGCTTTCCGCGGGCCGCCCTTCTCGCGATCCTCGCCGGCGCGCCGTTCAGCCTCGCGCTCGTCGGCGGCGTGGCTTTCGCGCCCGCCTTCCATAGCGCGGTGATCGGACCTGGTCTCACCCCGATCACGGCGATGCTGCTTTCGCTGTTCGTCATGCGCGAACGCCCTGCCTGGGGAGAGCTCGGCGCGCTCGCGCTCACGCTGGCCGGCCTGTTCCTCTTCTCATTCGAGGCGTTCGCGGGAGCGCCGGCGCGCGAAGAAGCTTGGCGGGGCGATCTTCTCTTCGCTCTTTCGGGCTGCATGTGGGCGGGCTTCGGCTTTGCCGCCAATCGCTGGAAGGCGAGCTCGCTCAACGCCGCCGCTGCCATTTCCATCCTTTCGCTGATCAGCGTGCCGCTCTGGGCCTTCTTCTTGCCGCTGCATTTGGGGGATGCCTCCTTGTGGGCAAGCCTCCTGCAAGCGCTCTTCCAAGGCGTGCTCGTCGGCGTCGTGGCGCTTTACCTTTATGCGCGTGCGGTCGCCCTGCTCGGCCCGATGCAAGCCGCGCTCTTCGTGCCGCTCACCCCGGTCGTGACCGCGATCGTCGATCTCCTTTGGCTCGGCGAGAAAGCTTCGCTCACCGAGGCGGTCGGGATGGTCGCGGTGATCTCCGGGATGCTCTTATGCATCGCGGCCCCGCGCCGCTGAGGATTTTGCAAGTCGCCGCAGTCGTCAGGGACGCGCAGAAAACCGATCGCCGCTAGACGCGCTGTCACGGGAAGGTGTTCCCGATCGAGTTTCTTTCGAACCTTCGGGTGCATTTTTGCCTGCGAGGACGCGGTATCGATTTTTGCGTTCCGCTCTCGTCATGTATTTTGCTTCGAGCCAAGTATTCGCGTTCTGATCGACAGAATGGAGAGCCTCGATGGAAGTCGAACGCAAGCTCGAGCAGATGGGAATCGCGCTACCCAACCTGGCAGGAGCTGCCGGCCTGCCCGAGCATGGAACGGCACAAAAATATTACGGGCAGAATTACGGGAAGATGAAACCCTTCCATCGAGTGGGAAATCTGCTCGTCCTGTCCGGCCATGTTCCGGACCTGCCCGACGGAAGCGCGCTGTACCCGGGAAGGGTCGGCGCCGAGGTCACGGTCGAGCAGGCTTATGCGGCCGCGCGCCAGACGGGAATCAATTGTCTTGCCGGGATCAAGCAGGCCGTGGGCGATCTCGAGAACGTCGTGGGCCTCGTGAGAACGCTCAACTTTGTCGTCTGCGCACCTGGCTTCACTTCCCCGAATCTCATCTCGAGCGGATTGACGGACCTTTTCGCCGAAGTCTTCGGGCCGGAGCGCGGCATTGGTTGCCGCGCAACGATCGGTGTCATGTCGCTCGCGAACAACCACTGTTTCGAAAGCTGGATGGACGTCGAAGTGCGCTAGCAAGGGCAAGGCGACGATCGCCTTGCCGCACTCGAGCTAGGCCCCAAGGATTGCCTGCGATTGGATGCGCTT
This sequence comes from Hyphomicrobiales bacterium, assembly GCA_019247605.1. Classification (GTDB taxonomy): domain Bacteria; phylum Pseudomonadota; class Alphaproteobacteria; order Rhizobiales; family Beijerinckiaceae; genus GAS188. The sequence continues at coordinate 37,707 of JAFBAS010000074.1, read as the reverse complement.
CACACCGGCCGCGTCCATGTTGCGGGTCGCGGCCGCGAGAGAGCCGAGCGTGTCGATGCCTCGGCTCGCGTCTTCGATTACGTAGGTGTCAAAACCGGCCTTTGTCGCGTCCATGGCTGTCCAGGCGACGCAGAAATCCGTGGCGAGCCCCGCGACGAAGCAGCGCGTGATGCCGCGTTCTCGCAAATAGCCGGCAAGTCCCGTTTTCGTTGCGTGATCGGCCTCGACGAAGGCCGAGTAACTGTCGACATTCGGGTGATAACCCTTGCGAATGACGAGCTGCACCATCGGCAGATCGAGCCTGTCCGAAAAGGCCGCCCCTTGCGAACCCTGCACGCAGTGATCGGGCCAAAGCACCTGATCGCCATAGGCGAGCTTCGTCACTTCGAAGGGCTTCATGCCTGAATGGGCCGAGGCGAAAGAAACATGTCCTTTGGTGTGCCAATCCTGCGTCTGCACCACATTGCCGAACTTGCGTGCGAGCGCATTGATCGGCTGGATCACCTGATCGCCATTCTTCACGGCAAGCGCGCCGCCGGGCAGGAAATCATTCTGGACGTCGACGACGATGAACACATCCTCCGGCGTGGGTTTGATGGACATGATGTCACCTCGAGCCTGCTTTCTGCCGATGACCGTCGTGGCCGCCAAGGCGGCGCTCGTGATCAACACGGCATCTCGGCGAGACGGAAAAACGGACTTCTTTCCTGACATGACGATCCCTCCCGAATGCAATTGGCGACGGCGTCGATTTCCCGGCGCGCAGCAGCCAAACCCTATGAGAGGGATCATTTATCACGAAATTGTGATCTTGGCCTTGCTTTCTCAACTTGCGACACTGGCGCGGGCGCCGCGACCTTCACGGGCACCGGCGAGAAAGTTTCGCATCGAACGCCGGTTCACCAAACTTGAGCTCGAGTGCCTTTTCGGCACCGCCGGTTGCTACTTCCGCAAGATCAAGGCTTCGAGCTCGGCTTGGCGCGCCGTATTCGTGTCCACAAGGCACCCGAGGTTCTCCTCGAAGAGCTTCGCTTTCGGGCCCGCGAGCATCGGCACGATGTTTTGGCACAAATCATTCCGATATCGCGCCCACAGATCGTTGGAATTGCTGATCTCCCGCTTGAGCAGATTGCGTTGCTGGCCGGAGAGATCCGCGCGCGCGTCGATCGCCGCTTTCACCTTCGCGAGCGTGTCCTCGACTCCCTTGCTCGTTTCGGCCTCGGCTTTGCGCAGGCACTCGTCAAAGCCGGCGACGGGAAGTTTTGCGGGATCGCATTTGGCGAGAGAGGGTCGTGGCGATTGCGCCTTCGCCGCGCCGATCGCAACGCAAAGGAGGAGCGAGGCGAGCGCTGTCGAGGCGGCTCGACAAATTCTGAAAGCCATCGGTGAAGCCCCTTGGCGCCGGTTACGCGGCCTTGCGGTGGGCGAGGAACTCGCCCATCCGCTGGATCGCACGCTCGATGTTCTCGGTGGAGTTCGCATAAGAGAGGCGCAAATACCCCTCGCCATGCACGCCGAAATCAGGGCCGCCGATCACCGCGACGCCGGCTTCCTCGAGAAGAGCCGAGGCGAGGGGCTTCGCCTTCCAACCGCTGCGCGTGATGTTCGGGAAGGCGTAGAAGGCGCCTTTCGGCTTGATGCACGAGATACCGGGAAGCCGGTTCAACCCCTCGACCACCACATGCCGGCGGTTGTCGAATTCGGCGACCATTTGCGCGACGCAATCCTGCGGCCCCTCGAGTGCCGCAATGCCCGCCCATTGCGTGGCGGCATTGACGCAGGAATGAGCGTTGACGGCGAGCTTGCGCGCGAGATCGTAGAGCTTTTGCGGCCAGACGGACCAGCCCAAGCGCCAGCCGGTCATCGCGTAGCTCTTCGAGGCGCCATCGAGATGGATGAGCCGCTCGCGGATCGAGGGATAGCTCAGCAGCGAGACATGAGCCTCGCCGTCATAGGTCATCGAGGCGTAGATCTCGTCGGACATGACTGCGACATCGGGATAACGCTCGAGCCCGGAAACGAGCGCGTCGATCTCGGCTTTGGGCGTCACGCCGCCCGTTGGATTGGCGGGTGAGTTGAGGATGAGAAGGCGCGTTCTCGGCGTGATCAGCGAAAGCGTCTCTTGCGCCGAAAAGGCAAACCCATTCGCCTCCCGGATCGGCACTGGGATCGGCGTCGCTCCCGTGAACTCGATCATCGAGCGGTAGATCGGAAAGCCCGGATCGGGGTAGAGGATTTCAACGCCGGGCTCGCCGAACATCAAGATCGCCATGAACATCGTGACCTTTCCGCCCGGCAGGATCATCACCCGCTCGGGCGAGACCTCGACGCAGAAGCGCCGATGAAGGTCCCGCGCCACGGCCTCGCGTAGCGGCAAGATGCCGGTGGCCGGCGTATATCCGTGATGACCGTCGCGCAGAGCTTTTATGGCTGCTTCGACGATATGAGGCGGCGTGGGAAAATCAGGCTGGCCGATCCCGAGATTGATGATGTCGCGTCCTTGACTCGCGAGCGCGGTGGCGCGGGCGAGCACCGCAAAGGCATTTTCTTCGCCCAGGCGGTCGAAAGCGGCAATTGTGTGCAACATGGCATTCCCCGATTATCGCGCATCCAAGAAGGCCGGCGGGTGGCGCCGTGCCCAGCCCTCCACCTTCGGCTCCCCTATGCCAAAAATGTCGGGGCTTGAACAGCAAGCTTGGGGTTGGCCTGCAGTGAACCTCCCAAAAACGGTCAGGCGCATGCCTGTCGAGAATGCCTGCCACGAATTGATTTACGCGAAAAAATCGCGCGATATGCGGGCAGGGATCGCGGCCGATACGCTCGATCTCAATCCACGAGCTAAAAAAGGCGAGGACGCGAAACATGGCGGGACGCAAGATGGCCAATGGAAGGGGGCGTGGCACGGTGCGCCGCCCGCTGCGGGGGCGCGCCACGCGCACCACCAAAGCGCCGGCAAAGGGCATGGCGCAGGGCCGGCGGCTTCGTTCGCAGGATTGGTTCGACAACTCCGCGCATCCGGACATGACGGCGATCTACCTCGAGCGCTATCTTAATTACGGGCTTACGCTCGAGGAGCTGCGTGGCGGCAAGCCGATCATCGGCATCGCGCAGACGGGATCCGATCTCTCTCCCTGCAATCGACACCATCTCGAGCTCGCCAAGCGCGTGCGCGAGGGCATCCGGGAAGCAGGCGGGGTCGCGATCGAATTCCCGGTCCACCCGATTCAGGAGACCGGAAAGCGGCCGACGGCGGCTCTCGACCGGAACCTCGCCTATCTCGGGCTCGTGGAGGTGCTCTTCGGCTATCCGATCGACGGCGTCGTGCTGACCACGGGTTGCGACAAGACGACACCTGCCTGCATCATGGCGGCCGCCACGGTGAACATTCCGGCCATCGTGTTGTCGGGCGGCCCGATGCTGAACGGCTGGCATCACGGCACCCGCGCCGGCTCGGGCACGATCCTTTGGCAAGCACGCCAGGATTTCGCCGCGGGCAAGATCGACTTCAACGAGATGCTCGAGGCGGTTGCCGATTCGGCCCCCTCGGCCGGCCATTGCAACACCATGGGCACGGCCTCGACCATGAATTCGCTCGCCGAGGCGCTCGGGATGTCACTGCCCGGTTGCGCGGCCATTCCGGCGCCTTATCGCGAGCGGGGCCAGATCGCCTATCGGACGGGAAAACGCATCGTCGACATGGTTCGCGAGGACCTCAAACCCTCCGCTATCCTGACGCGCGAGGCCTTCGAGAACGCCATCGTGGTCAATTCGGCGATCGGGGGCTCGACCAATGCCCCGATCCATCTCAACGCCATCGCCCGTCACATCGGCGTGAAACTCGATGTCGAGGATTGGGAGAGGGTCGGGCACAAGGTGCCGCTCCTCGTCAATATGCAGCCCGCCGGTTTCTATCTCGGCGAGGAGTATCACCGCGCCGGCGGCGTGCCGGCCGTGGTCGACGAACTCATGCGCCAAGGGCTCATTCACGAGGATGCGCTCACGGTGAACGGCAGGGGCCTCGGGGAAAATTGCCGCGGACGAGCCTCGACCGACGAGGACGTGATCCGCCCCTTCAACAAGCCGCTCGTCAAGGATGCGGGCTTCATCGTGCTCAAGGGAAATCTCTTCGACTCCGCCATCATGAAGACAAGCGTGATCTCAAAGGAGTTCCGCGACCGGTATCTCTCCAATCCGAAGGATCGCGAAGCTTTCGAGGGCCGCGCGATCGTCTTCGACGGGCCGGAGGACTATCATGCGCGCATCGACGATCCGAAGCTGAAGATCGACGCGCATTGCCTCCTCTTCATTCGCGGCGTCGGGCCGATCGGCTATCCCGGCGCGGCGGAGGTCGTGAACATGCGTCCGCCCGCCTATCTCATCAAGGATGGGGTGAATTCGCTCCCCTGCATCGGTGATGGGCGCCAATCGGGAACATCGGGCTCCCCCTCGATCCTCAACGCATCACCCGAGGCGGCCGCGGGCGGAGGTCTTGCGATTTTGCGCACGGGGGACCGCGTGCGCATCGACCTCAAGAAAGGCACCGCCGACATTCTCATTTCCAAGGCCGAGATCGACAAAAGACGCGCGGCGCTCCAGGGCCATGGCGGTTACCATTACCCCGCCCATCAGACGCCGTGGCAGGAAATCCAACGCGGCATGGTGGACCAGATGGCGCAAGGCATGGTGCTCAAACCCGCCGTCAAATATCAGCGCATCGCGGAAACCAAGGGGTTGCCCCGGGATAACCACTAAGGGGGCGAGCAGCCAATGGCGAGTAGCGAGTAGAGTCGATGATGGATAGGGAGCTCACCATCACCCTCTCACCACTCGCTACCCGCTATTTCGCTACTCGCTATCTCGCTGCTCGCCGTGACGGGAGATATCGATGACCAACCCGGAAAAGATCGCTGAATTTCGGCGCCTCCACCATAGCGGCTGCTTCGTCATTCCGAACCCTTGGGACATCGGCTCGGCGCGTTGGCTTCGTGGGCTCGGCTTCAAGGCGCTCGCGACGACGAGCTCGGGCGCGGCCTGGAGCCTCGGCTTCCCGGACAATGGGCTTCACGTCGATCAGGCGCTCGCGCATATCCGCGTGATCGTCGAGGCGACGGAGCTTCCCGTGAATGCCGATTTCGAAGGCGGCTTCGCGCATGACGCGGAGGGCGTGGCGCGCAACGTGACGCGCTGCCTCGAGACCGGCGTGGCGGCGGTGTCGATCGAGGATTCGACGGCCGACAAGGTAAAACCGCTCCACGATTTATCCCACGCGGTCGAGCGCATGCGCGCCGCGCGCCGCGCGGTGGATGCGCATGGCAAAGGTGCCCTGCTTGTCGGAAGGGCCGAATGCTTCCTCACCGGGCATGATCAGCCGCTAAAGGAGGCGATCTCTCGTCTCGAGGCCTATGCGGAAGCGGGAGCGGATGTGCTCTACGCACCGGGCGTGCGCACGGGCGAGGACATTTCGGCGATCGTGAAGGCCGTGGCGCCAAAGCCCGTGAACGTGCTCATCGGCTGGCCGAGCGACCTCACCGTCTCCGATCTCGCAGCGCTTGGCGTGCGGCGCATCAGCGTCGGCGGCGCGCTGGCGCGGGCCGCCTGGTCGGGATTTGCGCGCGCCGCGGAAACGATCGCGAACGAGGGCTCGTTTTCGGGGTTCGCGACGAACGTGCCGCCGGTCGACCTCAACGGCTTCTTCAGCAAGGATTCCAAGGAGCGGCGACAGTGACCGATCCCAAAGCGAAGCCTTCCCCCAAACCTGCTCGCGGCCTCCCGGAGCGGCGCGTGCTGCAAGGCCGCTTCGGGCGGCTCGAACCGCTCGATGAGGCGAAGCATGGAGAGAGCCTTTGGCGCGCCGTCGAGGGCGCTGACCCGATGTGGCATTATCTGCCCTACGGCCCGTGGCAAGACCAAACCTCGTTCCGCACTTGGCTCAAGGAGCGTCAGGCGCTCGCTGATCCCCTCTATTATGCGGTCGTGGACAATAAGACCGGCCGCGCGCTCGGCTGCGTCACGCTGATGCGCATCGATCAGCCGAATGGCTGCATCGAGACCGGCCACATCTTTTACGCGCCAGCCCTGCAGAAGACGCCCCTCGCGACCGAGGCCGTTTTCCTCGAAGCGAAGCACGTCTTCGACGACCTCGGCTATCGCCGCTTCGAATGGAAATGCGACAACGCCAACGAGCCCTCACGCCGCGCGGCGAAGCGCTTCGGCTTCGTCTTCGAAGGCCTGTTCCGGCAGCATCTGATCGTCAAGGGGCGCAATCGCGACACGGCATGGTTCTCGATCGTGGACGGCGAATGGCCGGCGCGCAAGAGAGCGTTCGAGTGCTTCCTTGCACCAGAGAATTTCGATGCCGAAGGGCGCCAGAAACAAAGCCTTTCCTCGCTCAACGGCGCTTGAATCCAAAATCGGGCGCTTCACGAATCTTAAGACCCGAAGACAAGGGGGGATCGCATGAAAGCTTGGCTCAAGCTCGCGCTCATCGGATGCGTCATGGCGGCTGTTTCGGTGGTGAGCCTCGCCGAGGCGCGCGTCACGCGTATCGAGATCGAGAAAACCGATTGGGCCTTCGGCGGCGGCTCCTTCGGCAAGTCCGGCCCTTATCAGCTTCTCACCGGACACGTAGTGGGCGAGCTTGACCCGGCCGATCCCGCGAACGCCATCATCCAAGACATCAACCTCGCGCCGCGCAACGCGCGCGGCATGGTCGAATACAAGACCCCGATCGAAATCCTGAAGCCCGCCGACATGGCGCGCGGCAACCATGTCCTCTTTTTCGAGGTGAATAATCGCGGCAACAAGCTCGCGCTCGGGGCCTTCGACGAAGGCGTTACCGGAGGCGCCGCTGACCCCAACGCCCTCACTTCCCCCGGCGATGGCTGGCTCCTGCGCTCTGGCTACACGATGGTGTGGTTCGGCTGGGAAATGGATGTGCTGCCCGGCATGAACCGGATCGGCATGCCGCCTGTGATCGCGCGCAACCATGACGGCTCACCCGTGACCGGCATCGTCCGCTCGGAGATGATCACGCCGGTCGAGGCAGCGAGCCTGCCCATCGGGCTCAGCCAGCAAATCCAGGCCTTTCCGACGGGAAGCTATGACAGCTATCCGACCGCGAGCCTCGACAACCGCGAGGCTTATGTTGACGGGTTTCGCCCGACATTGACGGTGCGGGCGCGCGAGCAGGACCCGCGCGTGCGTATTCCCGAAAACGAGTGGAGCTTCGCCGTCTGCGAACAGGGCAAGCCCGCCGTCCCGGATGAGAAGCATGTATGCCTCAAGGCCGGCTTTCAGGCCGGCCACCTCTATGAGCTGATCTATCGCGCCAAGGACCCGACGATCGGCGGCCTCGGTTTCGCCGCGACGCGCGATGTCGGCGCATTTCTGCGAACCATCGCCAAGGACGATGCCGGCACCGCGAACCCCCTATACCGGCCCGATAACGTCGCCATCATCGAAGGAACCTCGCAATCCGGCCGCATGATCCGCAGCTTCCTCGCGCTCGGCTTCAATCGCGACGAGAGCGGCAAACGCGTCTTCGATGGTGCTTATCCGCATATCGGGGGCGGGCTCATGCCGCTCAACGTCCGCTTCGGCCAACCCGTGCGCGCCTGGGGCGAGCAGACCGACCACGTGTATCCCGCCTATGACTTTCCTTTCACCTATGCGCGCGAGACCGACCCGTTGACGCTGCGCACGCAAGGCATCCTCGACCGCTGCTCGGCGACGGACACTTGCCCGCGCATCTTCCATGTCGCGACCTCGCTCGAGATGTGGGAGGGGCGTCAATCCCTCGGGCTGACCGACCCGCTCGGCCTGCGCGATGTGCCCGATCCCGCCAATGTGCGCACCTTCATCATGGGGAGCACGCAGCACGGGCCGGCGGCTTTGCCACTCGCGACACAAGCGCCTTTCGGCAACTGCCAGCAGCAGCCGAACCCGAACCCGCAATTGTGGACGATGCGCGCCTTGATGAGCGCGCTCACCGATTGGGTGCTCGACGATGTCGCCCCGCCCGAAAGCGCCGTGCCGCGCATCGCCGACGGCACGCTCGTCGCGCCCGATCAGGTGCGCTTCCCCCCGATCCCGGCCAATCGTTACGGCGGGGTCGAGCGGTCAGCCGCCTCGACCGCACGCCTCTACGACACGCTGCACGTGCTCGATTTCGGTCCGCTTTACCGGGCAGCCGATTCGAGCGGCATCATCACGCGCGAGCCGCCGCTCGTCCTCCCGGGAAGCTACGGCGTCCTTGAGATGCAGGTCGATGCCGATGGCAACGACATCGCCGGCATCGAATCGGTGTTCTCGCAAGTGCCGATCGGCACCTACACGGGCTGGAATCTCGGGCGCAAGGATCGCTTCGAGAACGGCTTGTGCAATCTGCAAGGAAGCTTCATCCCGTTCGCCGCGACGCGCACCGAGCGCTTGGCCAACGGCGATCCGCGGCTCTCGATCGAGGAGCGCTACCCGACGAAGGATGTCTATGTCGTGGCCCTCAAAAAGGCGGCCGACGGCCTCGTCGCCAAGCGCTATCTCTTGCCCGACGACGCGAGGCTTCTCGTCGAGCGCGCCGAGAAGGAGGGGATCAGGACGGCGCCGTGAGGGCGGGCGTGGCTTTAGAGTGCAACGTCGCGAGGTCGGTCTCGACGGCGCTTAAGCTGAATCTTCATGTTGCGGAGAGGCGACGCCAGAAGGAATTCAGCAAGTGTTCCTTGCCGTTTCTTCTCCGCGTTGTTGGTCACAACAGGCCGGGCCTGGGCCTCATTGTTTGCGACAATCCGCGGCCCTTTCTGCCTGCCTGGCCGTCTCTGGCTTTGGAGCATACCGTTACCTATTTCGGATCACGCCAAAATGGCGCCGATGGTGCGATTTTGCAATTCTCTCCGGAAGCGTCGCGAGGGTTGCGAGACGCGCCGGAAAGGCGCAAGAGTTCGGGCACCGCTTCACGATTTCTTGAGCCCGGTGGCCCCTCAACGGAGAGATGATGATGGCAAAGAAACCCGCTTGGGCCGGTGTCTTTCCGGCCGTCACGACGCAATTTCGTGCCGATTTCTCGCTCGATATCGAGGCGACGCGCAAGGTCGCGGCTGCGCTTGTGGCCGAGGGCGTCTCGGGCCTCATCGCGGTCGGCACGGTCGGTGAGAACAATTCGCTCACGCGCGACGAGAAGCTCAAAGTGATGGAGGCTCTCAAGGACGCGGCCGGGAGCCGGGTTCCCGTGATCGCGGGCGTTGCCGAATATACGACAGCCTTTGCGTGCGAGGTGGCAAAGGAAGCTCAGCGGCTTCGGATCGATGGGCTCATGGTGCTTCCGGCCATGGTCTATTCGGCGAAACCGCGCGAAACCTTGGCACATTTCCGCACCGTCGCGAAGGCGACCGACCTGCCGATCATGATCTACAACAACCCGCCGATCTATAAGCAGGACGTGACGCCGAAGATGCTCGCCTCGCTTGCCGATGTCGACACCATCGTCTCCTACAAGGAGTCCTCAGGCGACACGTTTCGCTTCGTCGATCTGCGCAACATGACCGGCGACCGCTTCATCCCGTTCTGCGGTCTCGACGATGTGGTGGTCGAAAGCGTGGCACTCGGTGCGCAAGGCTGGGTCTCGGGCCTCTCGAACGTCTTTCCGCGCGAAGGCGAGACGCTCTTTCGCCTAGCCGCCGCGGGTCGCCTCAACGAGGTGATGCCGCTCTACGATTGGTTTATGCCGCTCCTGCACCTCGATGCGCGCTCCGATCTCGTGCAATGCATCAAGCTTTGCGAGCACATCGCCGGGCGCGGCTCGCCAGTCACGCGCCCACCGCGTTTGCCGCTCGAGGGCGAGGAGAAGGCCGAGGTCGAGCGCCTCATGCGAGAGGCCATGGCGAAGCGGCCGAAATTGCCGGAGGTGGGCCTGAGCCGCGCGGCCTGAGCGTCGCGCCGCGGCATGGGCGCGAGCGCCCACACCTTTGTTTTGCACAAAAAGAGACGCTCCCACTTCGTCATGCGCGCACTCGGTGCGCGCACCCACGCCTTCACTTTCTACGCGCAAGGGTCGTGATGGCCTTGCCGACGAACGTCCGCCGCTTGCCTTCAGTAGACCACGACCGAGCGGATCGACTTGCCTTCATGCATGAGGTCGAAGGCGGTGTTGATCTCGTCGAGCCTCAGGGTGTGGGTGATGAGATCGTCGATATTGATCTTGCCCTCCATATACCAGTCGACGATCTTCGGCACGTCGGTGCGCCCTCTCGCGCCGCCGAAGGCGGTTCCCTTCCACACGCGGCCGGTGACGAGCTGGAAGGGCCGCGTGGCGATCTCCTGGCCTGAGGCGGCGACGCCGATGATGATCGATTCCCCCCAGCCTCGATGGCAGCATTCGAGCGCCTGGCGCATCGTGTGTACATTGCCGATGCATTCGAATGAGAAATCGGCACCTCCGCCGGTGAGATCGACGAGCGCCTGCACCACCTTGTCGCGGCCGACCTCGTCGGGATTGACGAAATGCGTCATGCCGAACTTTTCGGCCATCGGGCGCTTTCCCGGATTGAGGTCGACGCCGATGATCTTGTCGGCACCCACCATGCGGGCGCCCTGGATCACGTTGAGGCCGATGCCACCGAGGCCGAACACGACCACATTGGCGCCGGGCCATACCTTTGCCGTGTAGATCACCGCGCCGATGCCCGTGGTGACGCCGCAGCCGATATAGCAGATCTTGTCGAAGGGCGCGTCCTCGCGCACCTTTGCGAGCGCGATCTCCGGCAGCACTGTGAAGTTCGCGAAAGTCGAACAGCCCATGTAATGGAGGACGGGATCGCCGTCGCAGCGAAAGCGGCTCGTGCCGTCGGGCATCACGCCCTTGCCTTGCGTCGCGCGGATCGCGGTGCACAGATTCGAGCGTCGCGAGAGACAGGTTTTGCACTGGCGGCATTCGGGTGTGTAGAGCGGGATGACATGGTCGCCGGGCTTCAGCGTCGTCACGCCCGCACCGACCTCGCGCACGATGCCGGCGCCTTCATGGCCGAGTATCGCGGGAAACAGCCCCTCCGGATCGGCGCCCGAGAGCGTATAGGCATCGGTATGGCAGATGCCGGTCGCTGCAATCTCGACGAGGACCTCGCCGGGTTTCGGGCCGTCGAGCTCGACGGTTCCGATCGTGAGAGGCTTGCCGGCCTCGAAGGCGATGGCGGCGCGGGACTTCATCGGTGCACCTTTTCAAGCGAGGGAAAGCTCACGAGCGCAGGGAGTGGAGACGCGCTCTCCTTCTCATTTTCCAGAACCCCGTCCGATGCAACCACTCATTTGCGAGGCTCGACCATTCCGAAAAGCAGGTCCTCCTTGCGTGACAGCGCCGGCGCCTGCCTGTAAAGCCCGGCGCCATGCGCGCGACCTTTTTCTGCATCGATGGCCATACTTGCGGAAATCCCGTCCGGGTGGTGACCGGCGGCTCGATCCCTCGTCTCGAGGGCGCGACGATGTTCGAGCGCCGCCAGGATTTCCTCGCCAATCACGATTGGATCAGGAATGCCTTGATGTTCGAGCCGCGCGGGCACGACATCATGTCGGGTTCCATCCTCTACCCGCCGCTCAGGCAGGATTGCGACGTTGCCATCCTGTTCATCGAGACGTCGGGGTGCCTGCCCATGTGCGGCCATGGGACGATCGGCACGGTGACGACGATCATCGAGAACGGACTCGTCACGCCAAAAACACCTGGCGTGCTGCGGCTCGACACGCCGGCGGGGCTTGTCGAAGCCCGCTATGTGCAAAACGGCCCTTATGTTGAGAGCGTGCGCATCAGGAATGTGCCGTCCTTCCTGCGCGGGCGCGGCTACGAGGTCGATGTCGAGGGCATCGGCAAGCTTACGGTCGATGTCGCTTATGGCGGCAATTTCTACGCCATCGTCGAAGAGCAGGCGAATTACGCGGGGCTCGATGCGATCGAGCCCTCCGACATCATTCGCTTGAGCCCGAAGCTTCGCTCTGCCTTCAATGCGCGCCACAGGATCGTCCATCCGGAGAACCCCGCGATCGACAAGCTCACCCATGTGATGTGGACTGGAGAGCCCAAGACCAAGGGTGCAAGCGCGCGAAACGCCGTCTTCTACGGCGACAAGGCCATCGATCGCTCGCCTTGCGGGACGGGAACCTCGGCGCGCATGGCGCAGCTCGCGGCGTTGGGCAAGCTCACCGAAGGTGACGAGTTCGTGCATGAAAGCATCATCAACTCGACGTTCACGGGGCGCATCGAGGGGCGCACCAAGGTGGGGGAGCTCGATGCCATCATCCCGTCCATCGAGGGATGGGCGCGCGTGACCGGGCAAAACACCATCGTCGTCGATGATCGCGACCCGTTCTGGCAAGGCTTCTCGGTGGCGGACCGGAAATAAGAAACAGGTGCGGATAAAAGACGGCTCCTCTCGCCCCGGGCGGCCCAAGCTCGGCGATTATCGCGGTTGATCTCGAGGGTCACCGGCTCGGCGTCCGCGCGCAACTGTCCGTGCGCGGCCTGTCTCCTCGCTTCTCTTTCGGCACCTTGCAATTGTCGACTCGCTGCTCGTCCTTCCACTTTTCGCCGAGGCGCTCCTTGCCGGTGAGTCGTGCCCCATCCGCGGCGGCTTTTTTCCAAGAGGGATCGACCTGCGTCTCGGCTTGGGCATAAAGCTCGAGGGGCGCGAGCGCGCCGGTGAAGACGACGATCGCGACAAGCTTTGATGCGAAGGGCATGGTTCGGCTCCGAATCGACAAATCGTAAGCGTTTCACCTCGGACCGTGGTCGGCACTCCGTTTTTTGATCCTTATTCAGATTGGCGAGCGTGGGCGGGCGGGGTGCTCGAGTTCGGCGAGCATGAGCGTCGCAAGGCGATCGCGTCCGCTCGCCACCGGAAGCCCGGTCAGCGATCGTTCGTCGGGGCATCGGTGACGAAAGCTGCCGGCCGCGCCTTTTGCCGAGCTCGCCGGCGGTCTTGCGTGTCTTTCTCGTTTCCGAAAAGCCGCGTCACATGGCCCATCTTGCGACCGGGTGCCGCGACATCCTTGCCGTAAAGATGAAGATACGCGCCTTTCTCCTCGACGAGGCGCGCCCACTCCTGCGCTCCCGCGCCGATGAGATTTTCCATCTCGACGCGCGCGGCTTCCCTTCGCGTCGCGCCGAGCGGCCAACCGCAAATCGCTCTCACATGCTGGGCAAATTGCGAAGTCTCCGCGCCCTCGATCGTCCAATGACCCGTGTTGTGGACGCGGGGCGCGATCTCGTTCACGAGGAGCGCCTCACATCCGTGCGTTTCGCACACGAACATCTCGACCGCGAACACGCCGATCACGTCCAGGGCTTCCGCGGTGCGCCGCGCGATCTCGATCGCCTCCTGCGCCGTGCGCGGATCGACCCGAGCAGGCACCGTGGTACGCGCCAGGATGTGGTCGCGATGCTCGTTCTCGCAAAGGTCGAAAGCGCTGAACGCGCCATCGATTCCGCGCGCGGCGACCACCGAGACCTCGCGACGGAAGGGGACGAAGCCTTCGAGAATCGCCGGAGCTTCGCCGATCTCGCGCCAAGCCGAGGCGAGCTCCGCTCTTTTCTCGATCCGAACTTGGCCCTTGCCATCATAACCGAAGCGGCGCGTCTTCAGGATCGAGCGCGGGCCGATCGTCTTGACCGCCTTTTCCAGGTCACCCAGCGTGTCGACGCGCGCGGAAGGAGCAGTCGCAATGCCGCGCTCCGCAAAAAACGACTTTTCGAGCCAACGATCCTGCGCCACCGCGAGGAGGCGCCCGCCAGGACGGACGGGTTTCAACTCGGCGAGAAAAGCGACCGTTTCCGCCGGCACGTTCTCGAATTCGTAGGTGATCACGTCGACGCGAGCCGCGAAAGCTGAAAGCCGCGCTTCATCGCCGTAGGCGCCGGCCATGTGCTGGTTCGTCACTTGCGCAGCCGGCCCGGAGATTTCCGGCTCATAGACCACGGTCTTGAGGCCGAAATCGGCTGCCGCCAGCGCGATCATGCGGCCCAGTTGACCTCCGCCCAGGATGCCGATCGTCGCGCCGGGCTCGAGCCGCCCGGCCGTTTTGGCCCGCGTCATGCCTTGAGGCTCGGGCGCTCGGCGACCGCGCGCGTGCGCGAAAGGCGAAACGCCTCGAGACGCCGGTCAAGCTTCGGGTCGGAAAGCGCCAGGATGGCGGCCGCAAACAAAGCGGCGTTGATGGCGCCGGGCTTGCCGATGGCAAGCGTGCCGACCGGGATTCCGCCAGGCATCTGCACGATCGAGCAGAGGCTGTCGAGGCCTGAAAGCGCTTTTGATTCCACCGGCACTCCAAGCACGGGGAGCCGGGTGAGCGAAGCGGTCATGCCCGGCAGGTGGGCCGCGCCGCCCGCGCCCGCGATGATGACCTTGAAGCCCCGCTGCCTTGCGGATTTCGCGAAGTCGTAGAGCCGCTCGGGCGTGCGATGCGCCGACACGATGCGCGCTTCATGGGCGATCTCGAGCTCGTCCAATGTCTCGGCGCAATGGCGCATCGTCTCCCAATCGGACTGGCTGCCCATGAGGATCGCGACGGGAGGGGTGGGCTTGGGCATCGGTCCTGACCTTTTCGGCCTGCCGGCCGCGGAATTAGGCGTCCTTCTTCGTCTGCCTTACGTAACCGCACGGCCGGCGCGGTTGGCTACAAAGAGCCGTTGTCCTGGAACGCTCGAAGTGACATGGGTTGCCGGGACCAGCATGACAGCGAGAAGGGCGGCGCTCACGCTCAGGCGATGATGTCTGGGGTGAGTGCGTCGTTGATCTGGCCGATCCGGTCGCGCAAGGCAAGCTTGCGTTTCTTCAGCCTGGCGAGCTGCAACTGATCGTGGACGGCGGAACGCTGCAAGGCTTCGATCGCCGCGTCGAGATCTCGGTGCTCCTGTCGCAAACGGGCCAATTCGCCCTCGAGCTGTTCCCGGTTGGCACTGTCGGCGCCCTCTGCCATCCGTCACCACCTCCTCGCGCCCGCCGTCCGTAGCCCAGCCAGGGGCTTCAGGCCGTCGAAGGATCGCGCCGCCCGTGTCGTTTCGCCATTGCCGCCGCCGGCGAGGCATCCTCCGTCGGGCCAGCCCAGCGCGCGCGATGGCGCCCCCGAGCGGGCCGGCAAGAAACCATCCCTCGCGCCAGCAGCGACAACCCCTGGGCGAGCGACGACACAAAAGCGGCGGCGCCCGCGTACTTTGGCCGCGAACGACGCATATTAGCACGAAAACGCCCAACCGGCGTGTCTCGACTATGGCGCTCGCAGCGGCCCCCTTTAAGGCAAGGGGTCGCGAAAGGGGGAGCGGGTTCCTGCTCGAGCCGTCGCTCACAGTTGTGGATGGCGCCTCGGTTAACCTTTCACCCCTTCCCTGGGAACGGAAGCTGTGTCACCCTCCTTGTTATCGGGTACACATGGAGGTGCCGATGACAGTGACTCCCCACCTCGACCAGATCGAACGCAAATACCGGTCGTTGAAGGACAAGATTTCGGAAGCCAGACAACATCCCAGCATCGACGATCTTGAGCTCGCCGAGTTGAAACGCCGGAAATTGCAGTTGAAGGACGAGTTGGAAAAGCTGCGCCAAGAGGAGCGGAAGACCTCGCGCTGACGCTCCATTACCCTTCCGTCGTAGCGATCGCGCCGAGAGCGGCCTGGGCCGCGGCGAGGCGCGCGATCGGCAAGCGATAGGGTGAGCACGAAACGTAATCGAGCCCGGTGCGCTCGCAAAAGGCCACCGAGGCAGGGTCTCCCCCATGTTCTCCGCAGATGCCGAGTTTGATGCCGGGGCGAGCCTCGCGCCCCCGGGCGGCCGCAAGGCGGACGAGCTCACCGACACCATCCTGATCGAGCGTCACGAAGGGGTCGGCAGGAAGGATTCCCTTGGCCGTGTAGGTGCCGAGGAAAGAGCCGGCATCGTCGCGCGAGATGCCGAGCGTCGTCTGGGTGAGATCGTTGGTTCCGAAGGAGAAAAACTCGGCGCTTTGCGCGATCTCACCCGAAAGGAGCGCGGCGCGCGGCAACTCGATCATCGTTCCGACGTCGTAGGACAGCTTGGCCTTGCGCTCGGCCGCGACGGCGTTTGCCATGGCATCGATGCGCGCCTTCACAAGGTCGAACTCCATCCGCGTCATGACCAGCGGCACCATGATCTCGGGCCTCACGGGCGCGTCCGTCTTCGCCGCGGCCTCGACCGCAGCCTCGAAGATGGCGCGTGCCTGCATTTCGGCGATCTCGGGATAGGCGATAGCCAAGCGGCACCCTCGAAAGCCGAGCATCGGGTTGAACTCACTGAGCTCCTGGGCGCGCCGGCGGAGCTTCTCGACGGAGCTGCCGAGCGCCGCGGCCACCTCCTTCATCTCCTCATCCGTATGCGGCAGGAATTCATGCAGCGGCGGATCGAGGAGGCGGATGGTGACGGGAAGCCCCGACATGATCGTGAAAAGTTCGACGAAATCGCCCCGTTGCATCGGCAGGAGCTTGGCGAGCGCGCCACGCCGTCCCTTCTCGTCGTCGGCGAGGATCATCTCGCGCACCGCCACGATACGACCCTCGTCGAAAAACATGTGCTCGGTGCGACAAAGGCCTATTCCCTCCGCGCCGAAGCGGCGCGCCGTCTGCGCGTCGAGAGGCGTGTCGGCATTGGCTCTGACCTTGAGGCGGCGTGCCTCGTCGGCCCAGCTCATCAGCTCCGCGAAATCGCCCGAGAGCTCCGGCTCGAGCATCGCGATCTTGCCTTGCAGCACCTGTCCGGTCGAGCCGTCGATCGTGATCACGTCCCCTGCCTTCAGGACCGATTTGCCGACGCTCAGCGTGCTCTTCGCCGGATCGATCCGGAGAGCTCCGAAACCCGAGACGCAGGGTTTTCCCATGCCGCGCGCCACGACCGCGGCGTGAGAGGTCATGCCGCCCCGTGCCGTCAGAATGCCTTCGGCCGCATGCATCCCGTGGATGTCCTCGGGGCTCGTTTCGACACGCACCAAGATCACCTTGCGGCCCCCCGCTTTGGCATTCTCGGCTTCTTCGGAGGTGAGCACGATTTCGCCGGACGCGGCTCCCGGCGAAGCCGGAAGCCCGGTGCCGAGCAATTTGCGTTCCGCGTTCGGATCGATGGTCGGATGGAGGAGCTGGTCGAGCGACATCGGATCGATGCGCTGCACGGCCTCCTTCCGTGAGATCAGCCCTTCATTCGTCATATCGACGGCGACCTTCAGGGCTGCCCTCGTGGTGCGCTTGCCGTTGCGTGTCTGCAGCATCCAGAGCTTGCCGCGCTCAATCGTGAACTCCATGTCCTGCATGTCGCGATAATGCTGCTCGAGCACCTCGCTGATGCGCTTGAATTCGGCGAAAGCAGACGGCATCGCTCTCTCTAACGAAGGCTTATCCGTCCTCGCCTCTTCGCGTGCCGCTTCCGTGAGGTTTTGCGGCGTGCGGATGCCCGCGACCACGTCCTCGCCCTGGGCGTTGATCAGGAACTCGCCGTAAAGCCTGGCCTCGCCCGTCGAGGGGTTGCGCGTGAAGGCGACTCCGGTCGCGGAGGTTTCGCCCATATTGCCGAACACCATGGCCTGCACGTTGACGGCGGTGCCCCAGCTCTCCGGGATTGCGTGCAGCTCACGATATTTGATGGCTCGCGCGTTCATCCAGGAGCCGAACACCGCCCCGATTGCACCCCAGAGCTGTCGGCGCGGGTCTTGCGGAAAGGCCTTGCCGCTCTCCCGTTCCACGAGCGAAAGATAGCTCTTCGCCAGCCCCTTCCAATCTTGCGCCGTGAGATCGGTGTCCTGGACGTGGCCTCGGCTCGACTTCAGCTCTTCGAGCGCATCCTCGAATAGGTGGTGCTCGAGGCCGAGCACCACGGCCGAATACATCTGAATGAAGCGCCGGTAGCTGTCATAGGCAAAGCGCGCATCGCCTGCTTCGCGCGCCAGTGCCTCGACGGCTTTGTCATTGAGCCCGAGGTTCAGGATCGTGTCCATCATCCCGGGCATCGAGGCGCGCGCACCCGAGCGCACCGAGACGAGGAGGGGTCGATCCGCGTCGCCGAAAGCGCGCCCGGTAAGCTTGCCCACATGCGCCAAGGCGGCGTCGATCTCGGCTTCGAGGTCTTGCGGATATTGACGTCCATGGGCGTAGAAATAGGTGCACACTTCGGTCGTGATGGTGAAGCCGGGCGGCACCGGAAGGCCGAGGTTCGACATTTCCGCGAGGTTGGCGCCTTTGCCCCCGAGGAGATCGCGCATATTGGCGTCTCCCTCGGCCTTTCCGTCGCCGAAGCCGTAAACCCATTTCGTCATGAACTATCCCGATGGTGGATGATGGCGCAAGGATGACCGTTTGTAAGATGTTCTGCCGCTTGCGTGGGCGTTTTTCAATGGCGTAGCGCACCCGATGTCGGGTTCGACTTCTTCGCTCGATGATTCATGATGCCACGTCGAGTTCAACCTGCAAAACTGGCCACGAGACTTCGATAACGAGAAACGAAGTAGAAAGTCGCATGCGCATCGCGATCATTGCCGACGTTCACGGGAACCTCCCGGCACTCGAGGCGGTTCTTGCGGACCTGGAGCGTCGCGGCGCCGATCTCATCGTGGATCTTGGAGATTGCGCCTGCGGCCCTCTATGGCCGCGCGAGACCTTGGAGCGGCTTTCGCGGCTCGACGCGCTCACGGTGCGGGGCAATCACGACCGGCAGGTCGCAGAGCTCCCGCCGGGGGAAATGGGGCCTTCGGACCGCTTCGCCCTTCGAGAACTCACCAAGGAGCAGCGGGCCGCTTTGGGCGAGCTCCCAATGACGCGCTTCATCGCGCCGGGTGTCCTTGCCTGCCACGGGACGCCGGCGCGAGATGACCTCTATCTCATCGAGGAAGTCGTACATGGGCGTCTCCTGCGAGATACAGTGGACGGGATCAGCACCAGGCTCGGTTCGGCAGAAGCAAAGATCGTGCTCTGCGGCCACAGCCACCGCGCCGATCTCGTGAGGCTTGCGAACGGTGCCTTGATCTTGAACCCGGGAAGTGTCGGCAGTCCGGCTTATGATGATGCGGGCCCGCCCGCGCACGTATCGGAGGCGGGCACCCCACATGCGCGCTACGCAGTTCTGGAGGAAAGCCGCAAGCGCGGCCTCACCGTCGATTTCATCGCGGTCACCTACCCTTTCGAGGAGGCGGCGCGTCGGGCCGAAGGGAACGGGCGCGACGAATGGGCCCATGCCCTACGAACAGGGTTCATGCCGCGCTGACCTCACCCGCGACGCGCGCTCGAGGCCAGGCGCCTCATTTCTTGAAGACGTAGATGTAGACCTCGAGATCCGGATCGGAGGGGTCGCTCACGTCGTTGACGTATTCCTCCAGAAAAGCGTCGTTCACTTCGATTCCCTTGGCGTCGAGGTCGACCGTGATCGCCTCATAGGTGCCGTCGATATCGTCATAGGAGCCGTGGTGGACGAAGCGGATCGCGGCACCCGAGGGTGTCGTGCCGAGCTTGATGTCCGGCGGGAGGGAGGGCTGGCCCGTGGGTTCCTCGATCGGATAACCGATCTCATAGCTGAATTTGTCGTCCCCGGTTTTCACGAAACGCGTCAGGGGGCGCCCGATAATCTTTATTCCTGCCTTGCCGAGCGTCTCCTTCACCTTTTTTTGGCCATCACGAATGGTGGTGAGCGCATCGTCCCAGCTCGCTTCACCGACCAGGAAGGCCTCGGCCTTGGGGGCGATGTTGAGCTCATCGGGCGTGCTGGGATCGGAAGGGGGTGGCCCAAGTGTCGCTTGCGATGCGTCGGCGCTGACCGAGGGCGAGCCGGCAGGCGGTTGAGATTGCGCCTGAGGCGTCGCGGGCGCGGGCTGCACGGAAGGCAAGGGGGTGGGGGACGTCGTCGCGCCGGGCGGGTTCGCCGGCGCGGTCGTGGTCGGCGGAGCGAGAGGAGCGCTCTCGACGACGCCCGGTTTTGGCGCGGTCTGCGCCAACGTTCGCCCTGTGCCGAAAAAAAGGGCAAAAGAAAACGCGATGAAGAAAAGGCAGGGCGCGGCGGCGAGAAAGTGTCGCGGCAAAGCTGTGGTGTGATGGTGCATGTGTCAACCTCGGATCGTCATCGCGCTTGCGAGCAAAAGGCGAGGGTACTTACGCGCCAAACCTCGCCGGTCCTTCCTCCCGCGACCGTCAGCCGAGGCGGTGCGACGACTTCAGGTGCCCCCTTTATGCTATATAGCGCCTGGGCGGCAGAGTTTCGATGCAAGGTTGCCATGTGATGCCCACCGGCGGCCCATGCGCGAAAAGCTGTTCAAAACAACGCGCCAGGCTTATGGAAGGCGCGGTGTGAGAAGGGCAAATGGTCGCCTTGGCGCCAAACCTGCCCGTGAGAACGGCATCTTCATGTCAGGATTGGCAAATCACCCCTTTCTCAAGATGAACGGCCTCGGCAACGAGATCGTCATCCTCGATCTGCGCGGCTCCGCCCATCGCGTCACGCCCGCCGAGGCACGCGCCATTGCGGCCGAGCGCGGGTCCCATTTCGATCAGATGATGGTGCTGCACGATCCCTTGCGAAAAGGCCCAGATGCCTTCATGCGCATTTACAACACGGATGGCTCGCAGGCGCAGGCTTGCGGCAATGGCACACGCTGTGTCGCCTGGGCGCTGTTGCGCGACGATGCGCGCCGAGCCCTGCTGCTCGAGACGAAGGCCGGCATCATCGCGTGCGAACGCAGCGGCAGCGAAGACTTCACCGTGGATATGGGCGCGCCTCGTTTCGCCTGGAATGAAATACCGCTCGCCGAGCCATTCGCCGACACGCGCCGCATCGAGTTGCAGATCGGACCCATCGACGCCCCGCTTTTGCATACGCCGTCCGCCGTGAACATGGGCAACCCTCACGCGATCTTCTGGGTGAAGGACGTGGGTGCCATCGATCTTGCGCGGATCGGGCCTTTGCTCGAAAATCACCCGCTTTTTCCCGAGCGAGCCAATATTTCGGTCGCGCAGGTGATCGACCGACGGCGTCTCAGATTGCGCGTGTGGGAACGGGGCGCGGGGCTCACGCGCGCTTGCGGCTCCGCCGCTTGCGCCACCGCGGTCGCGGCGTGCCGCCTCGACCTTGCCGAGCGCAATACGATCGTCACCTTGCCCGGCGGCGATCTTCGTATCGAATGGCGCGAACGCGATGATCATGTGCTGATGACAGGGCCGGTCACGCTCGAGCATGAGGGCGTCTTCGCGCCTTCGCTCTTCGAGGCGCTGCCGGAAACCGCCGATCCATGAGCATCGAAATCCTCACCTTCGGCTGTCGCCTCAACGCCTACGAGTCGCAGGCGATCCGCCGGCTCGTCGGGGAGGCTGGCCTCGATGAGACGATCATCGTCAACACTTGCGCGGTGACGGCGGAAGCCGAGCGGCAGGCGCGCCAGGCCATCCGCAAGGCGGCGCGGGAACGGCCCCAGGCCCGTGTTGTCGTGACCGGCTGCGCGGCGCAGATCGATCCACAGGCATTTGCTGCCATGCCCGAAGTCTCGCAAGTGCTCGGCAATGTCGAGAAGATGCGGGCCGAGAGCTGGAGGGATCTGGCAGCTCTTCCGAGCGCCTCCACGCAGGATTTCGGCGTCTCTTCCGCAGAAAAGCTGCGCGTTTCCGACATCATGGCGGCAAGGGAAACGGCGAACCATCTGATCGACGGCTTCGAGGGCCGCGCTCGCGCCTTCGTTCAGGTGCAGAACGGTTGCGATCACCGTTGCACCTTTTGCATCATCCCTTACGGTCGCGGCAATTCGCGCTCGGTCCCGATGGGGGAGGTGGTGGCGCAGATCAGGCGAATCGTCGAGAACGGCACGGCGGAAGTCGTGCTCACCGGCGTCGATCTCACCTCCTACGGCAAGGATCTGCCGGGCTCGCCGAAGCTCGGTACGCTCGTGAAGGCCGTTCTGCGCCATGTGCCCGAGCTCGCGCGGCTTCGCCTTTCCTCGATCGACCAGGTCGAGGCGGATGCCGATCTCCTCGATGCGCTCGCAAACAATGAGCGCTTGATGCCTCATCTGCATTTGTCGTTGCAGGCTGGCGACGACATGATCTTGAAGCGCATGAAAAGGCGCCATTCGCGCGCCGACGCGATCGGCTTTTGCGAAGATGTACGGCGCTTGCGACCTGACGTCGTCTTCGGCGCCGACATCATCGCGGGATTTCCGACCGAGACGGAGGATATGTTCTCACGCTCTCTCGACATCGTCGAGGAATGTGGTCTCACGCATCTTCACGTCTTTCCGTTCTCGGCGCGGTCGGGAACGCCCGCCGCCAGGATGCCCCTCGTGCCACGCGCGGTTGTGAAGGAGCGCGCGGCCCGGCTGCGCCACAAAGGGGAGGGCGCCTATCGGGCGCATCTTTCGAGCGAGGCGCGGCAGGGCCTCGCTGGCGCCACGAGGTTTGTGTTGATGGAAAGCGCCACGCTCGGTCGCACCGGGCAGTTCACGCCTGTGTTGTGCCCAAGCCCGAGGCGCGTGGGCGATATCATCCAGATCCGCGTGACCGGCGAGGACGGCCGCAGGCTCATCGCGGCTTGAGAGACAATCGCGCAAACGGCGCCGTTTGTCGCGTCCTCTGCCTCGAGAGGGCCGGTTTTCCGAGAGCGCGGGTGTGCGACATTGTGCAACGCAACATTTCTCTTGCCGCACGCTCTGTTCCCCGCCATTCTTGAACAGCAGCGAGCGGGTCGCTCTGGACGTGTGCATCGCTGACGGACTCGACGGGGCGCGGCGAATCATGTCTCGTCGCGTCTAGCAATCGGGATCAACGAAATGGGCGCGAAGACCACCTCGAGCAAGAGCATGACGAGGAAAAAGCCGGCGGAAGAAATGCGCGTGGACGAAACGGATGTGATCGAAGCACAGATGCGCGACGGGCGCGCGACGGGGAAGAAGCGGCCGAGCTTCAAGGTGCGCCATGAGCCGCCCACGCTCGAAGACGCCATCTATGCGGCACAAGGGCTCACGCAAGTTCTCGATCAACAGATCGAATTCGCCGCCGATCTCATGGACATGACCACGGACGAGCTACGCCCGCATCTCCTCAAGGCCGTCTCGAAGCCATCTGCGAGCAATCGCGTCTTCGTGCCGGCGCGTTCGGGCATGCAGCGTGCGGTCGTCATCGAGACCACGGGGCGTCCACGTTCGCGCAGGGTCAGCTCGGATTCGGCGACGATCCGGTGATTCTGTTGCACGGTTGCGTTATCGGGCCGAAACGGATCGAAAATCCGCAGGCCTCGATGTTCATTCCATGCTGCATGTCCTGCGACCATAATCTATCGCATCCGGCGTGAAGCGCCGAAGCCGCTCTCGGCAATCGCGGCCTGCGCCTGAGCTGCTTTCGCGGAATCGTTCGACGCGAGATAAAGGAGGACGTTGCTTGCTATCGAAGATCACCGGGCATTCGCCTCTTCCCGATCGAATTTGAAATCGGCGGGGAGGCGACGTCGAAAGCGGCGAAGCTGTTTCAGTAGCTGTTGGCGGTCGCGTTTGCGTGCGATACCAAAAAGGCGCGAAGAGGCGGCGTGAATCTCGACATCGTCGCCTTCCTTGAGGTCAAGCGCTTCGACCACGACCGCGGGGATGCGAACAGCAAGGCTATTGCCCCATCTGGCGACACGCATGCCACTCTCCCTCGGATATACTCATAATCTTGATGTACTCAGCGGCAAGGCTTCCGCCCCCGGCGCGATGCCCAGAGGTCCGGGCGGCGCTCGCGCGTGAGGCGCTCGGCTTCGGCCCGTCTCCAGGCCGCGATTCGCGCATGATCGCCCGAGAGCAAAGCTTCGGGAACGCAGCGTCCTTCCCATTCTCGCGGGCGCGTGAATTGCGGATATTCCAAAAGCCCGTCTTCGAAGCTCTCCTCGGCGCCCGAATGTTCTTTCCCCATCACGCGGGGCAGGAGCCGCACGCAGGCCTCCAGAAGCGCCATTGCGGCGATCTCCCCGCCGGCGAGCACGATGTCGCCGAGCGAAATCTCGGTAAGTCCCCGAGCCTCGATGAGGCGCTCGTCGATCCCCTCGAAGCGTCCGCAGAGAATGGCGATGCCGGAGCCCGCGGCGAGCTTGCGTACCAAGCCTTGCGTGGCCGGCGCGCCGCGCGGGCTCATCACGAGCCGCGGGCGTTCGTCGCGCGGTCCCCAAAAGGCGTCGATTGCAGCCCCTGCCACATCGCAGCGGATCACCATGCCGGGACCGCCCCCCGCGGGCGTATCGTCGACACGCCGATGCCGGCCGATGCCGTGCTCGCGCAGGTTCGCGGTCTCGAGCGACCAGATGCCTTGTCGCAAAGCCTCGCCCGCAAGCGAGTGACCGAGCGGGCCGGGGAACATCTCCGGGTAGAGCGTGAGCACGCTCGCACGCCAGCTCATAGGTGTCCTGCCCCGGTGCAGCCCGTCTCTCGCATCGGTCCTTCCGATAAAGTCAGGGGACGGTGCGCGCTCATCCGGGCGGCAGCACGCCTTCCTTGAGCCGCATGACGCTGAGCGCGAGCGCTTGGGCGCAAGGGACCATGGTGTCGATCTCGAGGAATTCGTCGGGCGTATGCGCCTTTCCGCCGACCGGCCCGACGGAGCACAAGGTGGGGCAACCTTGCGCCGCGGTATACCCTGAGTCTGCGCAGCCTCCGGTGAACTCCGCGCTCACCGAAAAACCGGCCACGGAAGCGGCGGCCTCATAGAGGTCGAACAAGGCCTTCGCCTCGGGCGTCTGCTCGAGCGGGAGGAACTCGCCCTTGATGGTGAAGCTCGATTTCGCTCCCGCCACCGAGCAGGTCTCGGCAATCTCTCGAATCGCGGCGACCGCCTGGTCGCGATCTTTCGTTTTGACGTAGCGCAAGTCGATCTCGCACCAGGCGCTCGGCGCGACGGTGTTGACGGTCTGTCCGCCACCGATCAAGCCGACATTGACCGTGGTGCCGGGCGCAAGATCGGTGAGCTTGTGAAACCGAGGGATCTTTCGCGCGAGCTCTTCGATCGCCGAGACGCCGTCCTTGAAGTTCGCACCCGAATGGGCGGCTTTCCCGGTGACTTCGCAACGGGAAAAGACGCCGCCCTTGCGTCCGCTCGTGATTTTGCGCCCGACGCGGCTCGGTTCTGCGTTGAACACGGCGCGCGCCGCGCGTGCCTCGGCCTCGATCACGGGACGCGAGCTCGGCGAGGCGATCTCCTCATCGCTGGTGACAAGCGCGATGACCGGCCCGGGATGCCCGCCGAAGCGCTTGAGCGCGGCGAGCACGAAGGCGTTCATCACGAGCCCCGCCTTCATGTCGCAAACGCCGGGACCGTAGCCCCGCCCGTTTTCGATGCGGAAGGGCCGCCTTTTCGGCTCGCCTTTGGGAAACACAGTGTCGCGATGACCCATCAGAATGATCGGACGCCGATCATTGCTCGTCGGATGATCGAGCGTCGCGCGGATTTGGTCCCCGTATTGCGGCTGAGGGATGGTCTCGAGAGCGAGGCCCTGCGTGACGAAATAGCGCTTGAGCACCTCGCCCGCCGCGTCGACCCCTTGCTTGTCGTAGCTACCCGAATCCGTGTTCACCAGCTCGGCAAGGAGCTCGATCATGGCGTCGCCCTGCGTCGCGAGCCAGTTTTTCACCTGTTGCTCTTGGTCCGTCAACCCGTTCAGCATGGAAGCCTTTCCCTGTTTTGGCACGCATCTCGAGACGCGCGGTCATCGCGTGAGCTTTGCGTTCCCAACCTTAGCTCAACGTCTCCAGAAGCCTGAAGAGAAGCATCGCGCGCGGCGAGAGCGAGGAGATCAAGATCTGTTCCTGATCCGTATGCGCGCCCTGACCCTCGACGCCGAGGCCGTCGAGGGTCGCGACAAAGGGCGCGGTGAAATTGCCGTCCGAGCCGCCGCCGGTCGAGACGTCCTGAAGGTCGATGCCGATCTCGGCCGCGAGCTTGCGCGCATGCGCGAAAAGCGCTGCGATCTTCGCCGTCTTTTCGTAGGGCGGGCGGTTGAGGCCGCCCGTGACCCTCACCTTCACGCCTTCGCGGTGCGCTTTCGCGCAGAGCACCTTCGGGATCAACTCTTCGGCAAGCGCGAGCGTGGGCAAGCGCATGTCGATCTCGGCATAGGCCTCTTCCGGGATGACGTTCGGGCGCGTGCCGCCGCGCACCACGCCGACCGTGACGCTCACGCCCGTCTTCACGTCGTTCAAGGCTTCGAGCTCGAGGATCTGCTGCGCGAGTTCGCGAACGGCACTGCGCCCGTCCTGCGGGCGCGAGCCGGAGTGCGAAGCGATCCCCCGAATATGCATCTCGAACTGGCCCACGCCCTTGCGCGCCGTGACCACCTTGCCGCCGTCGCGGCAGGCCTCGGTCACGAGCACGAATTTGGCGCGTCGTCCTTCCTGCTCGATGAGATGGCGCGAGGTCGTGCTTCCCGTCTCCTCATCGGAGACGATGAGATGCGTGATCGGCAAGGGCGATCTGCGGCCGCGCAGGAAACGCGCGAACGCTTCATGGGCGATGTAGACGCCGCCTTTCATGTCGCAAATGCCGGGGCCGAAAGCTGTGTCGCCTTCGATGCGGAAAGGTAGCCGTTCGAGAAAGCCGATCGGGTGCACGGTGTCGAGGTGGCTCAGGATGAGCACGCCTGCCTCGCCCTCTCCCCAGGGTGAACGCGCGATGAGGTGATCGCCTCGACCATCGCGCCCCGGCACCCGCTCGAGGCGAGCCCCGGCCTCGCGATAAGCGCTCTCGGCTGCGTCCATCATGCGGTTCACCGCTTCGGGGACATCGGTCGGCGATTCGATTTCGACCCAGCGGCGAAGCCCTTTGAGCATCGACTGCGTTTCGAACGTCGGCAAGCTCATGGCGTGTTTCTTTCCGCGGCCGGGAGATCGTGTCACGAGTGCGCGAATTCGGCTCGCGAGGCAAGGTCTCACGCGCCGAGGCGCGATGCGATCGCGCCGGGTCTGGGTTTACGGTGGCCGTTCTCAGTGAAGCGTCGCGGCCGTGACCAGGACGAAGCCGCGCGTTTTATCGGCGTTGTCGGCGTCCTTGGTGTTCATGGCCTCGAAGATGTCGGAAGTCTTGACCCAGACGGGTGGATATTTGTAGCGGGCGACGTCGAGAATGAGAAAACGGTCCGTCTTGCCGTCGTACGCCCCCAGCGGCGAGATATGGCCGCCACTCTCTTGTCCGAGCGTCCGGCGCAGATAGTTGATCAGCACGAAATGGCCGGGCTCGCCGAGATAGGACCGTGCGAGCGAACGAAATTCGTCGGCCGAGCTTTCCGCCGCATGATGGACCTCGACCTTCACCGGCTGGGTGAGCAGGATCGCGCCGATCTGATCGAGCGTCATGCCTTGCCGCGCAAGGACGTCGCGCGGCAGAACCGCGTCGGTCTGCGGCGTGAGCACGTTTTCCTGGGTGAACGTCCGATAAGGCTCGTATTCAGGTACCGAAGGGGCCGGGAGGTTCAGTGCGTTCAGAACCATGACGATGCTCGCCACCCCGCAATAGGCTTGCGTTTTCTGCGTCAGAAAATTGCTCGCGAGCGGAAAGTAGGCCTCCCGCGCATCGCTCTCGGCAAAATAGCTCTCGCCATCATGGCTGCCGAAGCCGACGAGGTTGTCGGGGAGCTTAAGCGTCTCACCATTGGCGCCAGCGACCAGAACTCCCCATGCGAGTGCCGCGCCGAGAAAGTAAGATTTCCACATGGTGTCGTTCCGCAGCCTCGTTCCGCAGCCTCTTAATTCATTTTCATAGGATTCCTGAACTCGTTCATGTTGTCGAGGAGCATGGCTCGGACCGGGTGACGGGAGACCGAGCGTCACGGCTTCTCGGCCCAAGGACGCGGTCTGAGAGGCGTCAGTGAAGCGCACGTCTCGTGAACGCGGTCACGATCGAGTATTGGCTGAGGTGCTGGTAGGCGAGCCGTCCCGCGACCAGAAACAAGGTCCCGGCCAAAATGAACCGCAACGCGGTTTCAGGCATGCGGATCGCGAAATAGCTGCCCAGAAAGATGCCTGGTAGCGAGCCCGCGAGCAGCGAGCCCATGATCGGCCAATCGACTGTGCCGATCAGCCAATGTCCCAGCCCCGCCACGAGGGTAAGAGGCACTGCGTGAGCGATGTCGGAACCGACGATCTTCGAGAGCGCAAGGCGTGGATAGAGGATGACGAGCGCCATGAAGCCGATGGCACCGGCACCAACCGATGAAATCGAGACGACGAGCCCCACGAAAGCTCCAACCACGGGGGTCCAGGTTTTGGCGGTGCGAGGCTCGATCTCGCTCAGCGAAGAGCGAAGCGACCGGACGATCAGATCGCGCAACGCCAATATGCCGGCCGTCGCGATCAACGCAAAGCAAAGGACGATCGTGATCAGGCTGTCGGTCGTCTGGCTTTTCAAATCCATGACCGACAGCAGAAAAAGCGTGGCGACGGTCGCGGGCAGGCTGCCGGATGCCAAGCGTTTTACGATCGCCCAGTCGATGCTGCGCGAGATGCCGTGGATCAGCACGCCTCCGGTCTTCGTCGCCGCGGCATACAAGAGATCCGTGCCTACGGCCGTCGCCGGATGAACTCCAAAGAGCAGGATCAGAATTGGAGTCATCAACGACCCGCCACCGACCCCGGTCATGCCGACGAGGAGACCGACCACGAACCCGGAGGTCGCATACAGCGGATCGATCATGGCACGGACATCGCGCGCGCTGCGCCCGGGATGGCAGGCGACGTCCAAGGTTTCATGCGTTCGATCCGACTACGAGGCTCCAAGGCAGCTCACAAAATCCCTTCGGCCTCGAACTTCCCATTCGATATTGCGTCAGTATTAATCGAGCTGGTCAACAAAGAAATTGAATCGACGCGCTTCGCCAGTAGTGGTTTAGTGTTCGTGCAAGAACAACGAGCCGGAGAATATTCCTGATCTGCATAGGTTCTCCCTGATCTGATGCAATCGGAGCGGGAGAACCGGTCCGAAGATCGCAGCCCGGCAGATCGACGGTGCGTGGCGGTCAGAAAGGACAGGGCGCCGGTTCGAAACACCCATAGCTGGCTTACGCTCTCGTCGGATAATATCGAGATTGAGGTAATGGCGTGGGTACTTCGTGCCGGTCCTCCGATCAAATCATTCAAGGCGAGCAACCCGCCGCGAACGCCATCGAGCCCCCCTGGTTCGTCGATATCTTCCATCGGCACCCTCCAGACGGGTTCCAAAGCGGTAAGCGCGATGGCTTGACCTATTTCGTCGGCAGTTTCGATTTGAGTTCGAGACTGGGTGCGTCTCCCCGCCTCGCCGGGTTGGCCAAGCTGTTTTTGCCATCGCCCCGTTTCTTGTTCATTGGACAAAGCACATGCGAATTCTGCCCCCTGCCGAAGGACCGATCAGATAGCGATATCGTTGCGACCGTGTTCGCCTTGTTGAATGAGACCCGGGCTGCGGCCGCGCTCGTGCTGAATCTGCCCTGGGGCGCGCCATTCCTGGGCGATGACGACAATCGACGCTCGCGAAACTTGTTGTCGAGTTTGGAGCATT
The DNA here is from genome assembly GCA_019247605.1 of Hyphomicrobiales bacterium. Lineage (GTDB taxonomy): Bacteria > Pseudomonadota > Alphaproteobacteria > Rhizobiales > Beijerinckiaceae > GAS188. The sequence goes on along the minus strand of JAFBAS010000074.1, from coordinate 8,219 downwards.
CTCGATTTGAGCCTCTGTGGGGAGACGCTCTCTGGTACGTTCCGATCGACTTCTCATCCACGGAAGAGTTCCTCAGAGCGTTGCCATCGAGGCACAGGCAACGCATCAGGCGAAATCTCAAGGCGAGGCATGAAGTCGGGGTGAGGCTGCTCACGGGCAGCATCGACCTCATTTCGGATCGGGACTTCGACGAGCTTTTTCTGCTGTCGGAGAATGTCGTCGCGGCGAGCGAAGAGGCGTTTGTCCACATCTCGCGCGGCTGGCACCAGGAATTCTTTGCCCGTTGGGACGAGCGATGTCGCCTCTTCCTTTATTACGTCGGCGATAAGCTCGCGGGGTTCACGCTCGGAATCGTGACCAATGGCTCGTTTATATTTAAGACGACGGGACTCGACTATGATATTTCAAGGAAATACAGACTCTATTTCGTTGCGTGGTTTCACATGCTGGATTACTGCATTCGATGTGGCCTGCGTTTTTTCATTGCGGGGCAATCGAACGACGCGATCAAGTCCTATCTCGGCGCAATTTCGACACCGACGGTTCACGCCGTCTATTTTCGTAATCCGGCTCTCCGCTGGGCGGCACGTCACCTCAAGGGTCGGCTCGGATTTGGTCTGCCTCAGCGCGGAGGGCCGTGAAACTTGAGTCCCCACGCCGTCGCCTTCCTCGTCACGTTCGTCGCAATCACCTCGGCGCGGCAACTCGCCTTCAAGGCCGCTGCCACAAATCGCAAGGGACTTGTTCGCTCGCTTCTCTTCGGCGCGGCGGTCATGTCGGCCCCGATCGAGATGCTGGTGTGGATCGGGTTCCTCGCCTTCGTGCCGCTCGGCCAGGGTGTTTTGGCGGGTTGCATCGCGATCGTAGCGGTTTTGGTGGGCGGCCGCATCGCGTTTCACGAGGCATTGACCCTTCCTCGGCTCACGGCCGCTTTTCTCATCACGCTCGGCGTGGCGCTCGCCGCGGGGAACCACTAACGCATGATCCGGGTCGGGGTGATGTTCGTGTTGTTGATCGTGGCCGACACCGTTCAGCAAATTGCGTTCAAGCTGACCGCCGATGATGCGCTCCCAGTCGAAGCGAGCCTGGCGTATGTGACACGCTTGATTTCCGAGCCGAGCTCCTTGCTGATCGTCGCGACCGCTCTGGCGTGGCTCCTCATCTACACGAGCTTGCTTCGCATCGCGCCCGTTGGGCCGTTGTTTGCCGCAGCTCATGGCTACATTGTCACGGTTATCCTGGCTTCGGCCCTGATTTTCGGCGAAACCATATCGGGTTTTGAAATAATCGGGTCCATTCTGATCGTATCCGGTATCGTTATACTCGCATTGACGGAAGGAGGAACGCCATCAAAGAACATGGGCACATAACCGTTTCTTTTACGACTTGCCACTGCGTCGCGGATCAGGTTTTCCGGTGAAGCAAATATCTTTGTCCAGATAAAACAACAAAGGTTTCCAATATCGTCGTCCGAATTGCCGCCATTTTCATCCAAAATAGACCATTGATAGTCGCAGACTTAAGAGATTACTGCTGCAGAACGGCGGGCGCGCAAAGCAGTCGTACCGTGTTCACGCGAAGCCAGGAACGCGGACGGCTCATGCGACAGACAGGTCGGCGCCCATTCGCCGTCTGCCGTGACGCAACGCGTGCCAGTATCGGGAAATACCTTGGGCCAGATCAAGCGCGCTTCACCCCTGATGATCTGGCTGGTCGTGGCGGCCCTTTTGCTCGCCGCCGGGTTCGGGTGGTCGCTTCTGCCGCTGCGGGAATGGGTGACGGGGTTCGATGCCTGGATCCAGGGTCTTGGGATTTGGGGACCGATCGTCTTCCTCCTCGTCTACGTCATCGCGATCGTTCTGCTCGTTCCGGCGAGTGTCATGACACTCGCCGCGGGCCTCGCCTTTGGCCTCGCCGCCATCCCGCTCGTTATCGTCGCCGCGTCAACTGGCGCCGCCTTGGCTTTTTTGCTGGCGAGACATTTCATAAAGCGCGACGTGAGACGGCTGGTCGAAGGTCGTCCGAGAGCGCAGGCCATTTACAGAGCCGTGAGCGACGGTGGGTGGCAGGTCGTTTTCCTGCTTCGCCTCAGTCCCGTCATGCCCTTCAGCGTCTTGAATTTCGTGCTCGGCGCGACGGAACTTCGCTTTCTCCCTTTCGTGTGCGCCACCTTCGTCGGAATCATCCCGGCGGTCGTGCTCTACGTCTATGTCGCCACGTTAGGCAAAGCCGCAATCGCCGGCACCATGATCGGCACGGCGCGCTGGGTGCTCTTGCTTCTTGGGCTCGCGGCGACGCTCGCGGCTATCATTTACATTGGTCGGGCGGCACGGGCCGAGCTCGAGAAGGGCATGCTCCTTTCAAAAAAGCGATGAGACCGGGACCTACCGACCGGTGAAGCGCGGGGCACGCTTCTCGAAATAATGCGCGACGCCTTCCTTGAAATCCTCGCTCTCGAAAGAAGCGTACATTTCCGCGTCGGCCGCGTTCCACGATTCGGCAAGATTGCGGAAGAGGTCGTCATAGACCTGACGCTTGATCACGGCAGTCGAGCGTGGCGATGAGTTCGAGGCGATGGCGCGGGCTTTCTCGTAAACCTGAAGCGAGAAGCCCTCCTCGGGCAAGAGATCGGCAAGGCCAAGCTGTGCCGCCTCGGTGCCAGTAATGACGCGCGCCGAGTAGAGAAGGTCGAGCGCCGGCCTCAACCCGATGAGGCGGGGCAGCATGAAAGACATGCCATGCTCGGCGATGAGCCCGCGGCGGGCGAAAGCGGTCGTGACCTTGGCGGAGGGCGCGATGTAGCGCAGATCGGTGAAGAGCACGAAGCACAAGCCGATCCCGGCGACCGGACCGTTGATCGCCGCGATGACGGGCTTCGGCACGCGCAACAAGTAGCTGAAGCGCTGCTGGTAGTTCACCTCGATCTCGCCGAGACCTTCGGTCGCGGCTTCATGGCGGGCCAAGGTGCCGCGCTTGCCGCTTTCGAGCGAGGCCTTCATCCGGTCGAGATCGGCGCCGGCGCAAAAACCGCGTCCGGCACCGGTCACGACGATCACGCGAACCTCGCGATCTTCCGCCGCCTCCGTCATCGCCCGGCGCACGTCCTGCTCCATCACCTGCGTCCACGCGTTGAGCTTCTCGGGCCGATTGAGCGTGATGGTGGCGACGTGGTCCTTCACGTCATAGAGGATTTCGCGGGTTTGCATGAGGTTTTTACCTTTGCGTCCGGCGCGCTTGTGCCAAGGCGCGCCTCCTGCCGGCCGGGAGGCTGCGCCGGCCGCTCGCCGCGTGCCCTTTCGAGTTACATCATCCGCACGACAGGATCGCCGCCGGTGCGATGGGCATCTTGCGCGCCATATTTGCGCAATTCGAGCTTGGCGATCTGATTTCGATGCACCTCGTCAGGGCCATCGACCATGCGCAAAGTGCGCGCATAGGCATAAGCGCGTGCCATGACGCGATCGGTGAAGCCGCCGGCTCCGAAACCCTGGATCGCCCAGTCGATCACCTGGCACGCCATGCTTCCGGCAGCGACCTTGATCATGGCGATGTCGGCGCGGGCTTCCTTGTTGCCGACCGTGTCCATCTTGAAGGCAGCTTGCAGGGTGAGCAGGCGAGCCTGATCGATGAGGCAACGCGATTCCGCGATGCGCTCGAACCACACGGTCTGCGTGGCGATCGGCGCGCCGAAGGCGACGCGTTCCTTGAGGCGGCGGCAAAGACGTTCGAGCGCCCGCTCGGCCGCCCCGATGATGCGCATGCAGTGATGGATGCGGCCCGGCCCGAGGCGCCCTTGCGCGATCTCGAAGCCACGCCCCTCCCCGAGCAGCATGTTCGAGGCTGACACGCGCACATTCTCGAACTTCACCTCCATATGGCCGTGCGGCGCATCGTCGAAGCCGAAGATCGTCAAGGGTCTAACGATCGTCACACCGGGGTGGGGCAGGGGGCAGAGGATCATCGACTGACGTTTATGCGGGCTCGGATTGTTCGGATCGGTCTGGCCCATCACGATCAGGATGCGGCAGCGCGGATCGCCGGAGCCCGAGGTCCACCATTTGTGTCCGTTGATCACATATTCGTCGCCGTCGCGCGTGATCGCGGTGGCGATGTTGGTCGCGTCCGAAGAGGCGACGGCGGGCTCGGTCATGGCGAAAGCCGAGCGAATTTCGCCCTTGAGCAACGGCTCGAGCCACTGCTTCTTCTGCGCCTGCGTCCCATATCGGACCAGCACTTCCATATTGCCGGTGTCGGGCGCGCTGCAGTTGAAGATTTCCGAAGCCACGGGCGAACGCCCCATGATTTCCGCGAGAGGCGCGTATTCGAGATTGGCGAGACCGGCGCCGAGCTCGCTTTCCGGCAGGAACAAATTCCACAATCCGGCCTTTCGCGCCTTGGCCTTCAGCTCTTCGAGAATCGGGGGAATCTCGCGCCAGCGCGCCGCCCCTTCGTGCTCGGGATGCAGCTTTTCTTCGTTGGGGTAGACATGCTCCTCCATGAACGCGAGGAGCTTCTCTTGCAGCGCCTTCGTCTTCGGCGAATATGCGAAATCCATGATGCCTTCCCGTTACCCTGCTGGAGCCTTCTGATCGGCGCGGCCCGAAGCAAGCCAGCTTCGATCGCCCGAAATTCAATACGAATTCAATTCCTGGCGGAGGAAGCGATCTCCCATCCGATTTTCGCCATCATGCGCACCCGCTCACCCTGCTGCACGGCCGAGGCGTCGGCCGCATTGCCTGCAAGCCCTCGCGCGTAGACGCCTTGGACAATCGCGGCAATGCGGAAAAAAGCCAAGGCCTTGTAGAAATCCCAGTGAGGAATGTCCGAGCGCGAGGTGGCGCGGGCGTAGGCTGAAAGCACCTCTTCTTCGCTTGGCAAGCCGAGCGCGGAAAGCTTCGCACCGCGAAGGCCGCCGCTTACGCCGGGGCCGCCGGGCGGCATATTGTAGGCCATGCACAGATAGGCGAGATCGGCGAGCGGGTCCCCGATCGTTGCGAGCTCCCAATCGAGCACCGCCGCAAGCCGCGGCTCGCTCGGATGGACAATGGTGTTGCCGACCCTGAAATCGCCATGCACGATCGAAGACGCCGCCTCCTTCGGCAGATGTGCGACAAGCCAGGCGGAGAGTTTCTCCATCTCGCCGACCTCGTCGGTCTTCGAGGCCGCGTATTGCCTGGTCCAGCGATCGATCTGGCGGGCCGCATAATTGTCGGGCCGACCGAAATCGCCGAGCCCCGCCGCGCGCCAATCCACCTGGTGAAGAGAGGCGAGGGTCTCGACGAGCGAGCGGTAGACACCTTGGCGCTCCGCGGGCGAGAGATCGGGAAGGTCCGCGGTCGGGATCACTCGGCCCGCGACGTAACCCATGAGATAAAACGGCGTCCCGAGGATGTTCGTGTCCTCGCACAGCAAAAGCATGGGCGCGACCGGCACCGCCGAACCTGCGAGCGCTCTTTGCACCTTGTATTCGCGCTCGACCATGTGGGCGGAGGCCAGTAGCTTCCCGGGGGGCTTCTTGCGCAAAACATAGGTCGCGCCAGGGGTTTTGAGGAGAAAGGTCGGGTTCGATTGGCCCCCCTGGAATTGGCGGATCACCGGGTTGCCGGCGTGGTATGCCGGGACGTGCTCGGCAAGATAAAGGTCGAGCCGTCTTTCATCGAAGCGATGCTGCGGCAGCGGGTCGATGAGAACGGGCGTCACGCTCATCGAACACGAGCTCCAGCGCCAGCGCGTTCAATGCCTCTGTGAGCGCGAAAGCGCCATGACGGCGGGCGAATTGGGAGCTCGTCGCGAAGGAAGGCGGCCTCTGGGCTCATCCCGAGCCGCCGATCGTGACGCCGCCATCGGCGACCAGCACTTGCCCAGTGACGAATCGTCCCGCGCGCGAGGCCAAAAAGAGCGCGGCGCCCGCGATGTCGACCGGCTCGCCGAGCCGCCGCAACGGCGTCTCGGCTTCGCGCTTCTTGCGAGCGGCCTCGTTCTCCCACAAGGTGCGGGCGAAATCCGTCTTGACGAGGCCAGGCGCGATGGCATTCACGCAAACGCCCTCGGGTCCCCATTCCACCGCAAGATTGCGAACGAGCGCGGTCTCGGCCGCTTTCGAGATGCCATAGACGCCGAGCACGGACGTGCCTCGGATCGCGGCAATCGAAGAGATGACGATGAAATTTCCTTCCCGGCTGGCGACGAGATGGGGTTTCGCCAATTGCGCAAGCCACCAGACCGCCTTCACATTGGTCGTCATCGTCTTGTCGAAGGCCTCGTCGGGGGTGTCGGTGAGCGAGCCGTAGAACGGGTTCACCGCCGCGTTCGCGACGCAGATGTCGAGGCGCCCATAGTGAGAAACCGTCTTCTCGACGAGCGCGGCGAGCTCTTCCTTCGCGCCGGCATGCGCCGGCATGGCGATCGCGTCGTGGCCTTCGGCGAGCAAGCCATCGCGCACCTTCTCGCAGGCGTCGAGCTTGCGCGAGGAGATCACCACCTTCGCCCCGGCGCGCGCGAACTCCTCGACGATGGCGCGACCGATGCCGCGCGACGAGCCGGTGACGAGCGCCACCTTGCCGGAAAGATCGAAAAGCCTGCTCATCGACTCGCTCAGGCGATCTCGAAGAGCCCGGCCGCGCCCTGGCCGCCGCCGACGCACATCGTGACGATGACGTGTTTCGCGCCGCGCCTTTTTCCCTCGATGAGGGCGTGCCCGGTGAGGCGCGCTCCCGACATGCCGTAGGGATGGCCGACGGCGATCGCGCCGCCATTGACGTTGAGCTTCTCGGGATCGATGCCGAGCTTGTCGCGGCAATAGATGACCTGCACGGCGAAAGCCTCGTTCAGCTCCCAAAGGTCGATGTCGTGGATGCCAAGTCCGTGCCGCTCGAGAAGACGCGGTACGGCGAAGATCGGGCCGATCCCCATCTCGTCGGGCTCGCAACCCGCCGCCACGAATCCCTTGAACACTCCGAGTGGGGCAAGGCCGCGCTTCTCGGCGACCTTCTCGTCCATGAGGATCGAGATCGAGGCTCCGTCGGAAAGCTGGCTCGCATTCCCGGCCGTGATGGTCTTGCCTTCTCCGCGAACGGGCTTGAGCGCGGCGAGCCCTTCGGGCGTGGTGTCGGGACGGTTGCCCTCGTCCTTGTGCAGCGTGACCTTCTCCTTGCGCGTCGCGCCGGTCGCCTTGTCGGTGACCACCATCTCGGTCGCGACCGGCACGATCTCCTCGGCGAAACGTCCGCCCTGCTGCGCCGCCGCGGTGCGCCGCTGGCTCTCGAGCCCGAACGCGTCTTGGGCTTCGCGCGAAATCCTGTAGCGAGCTGCGACCACCTCGGCCGTATCGATCATCGGCAAGTAGAGCTCGGGCTTCGTCGCAAGGATGGTCTCGTCGCGGTTGCGGAAGCTGTTGGCGTGATCGTTCTGCACGAGGCTGATCGATTCACCGCCGCCCGCGGCCGCGATCGAGACGCCGTCATGCATGATGGCGCGCGCGGCGACCGCGATCGCCTGCAAGCCCGAGGCGCATTGGCGATCGATCGTCGTTCCGGCGATGCTCACCGGGAAACCGGCGCGGATCACCGTCTGGCGCGCGAAGTTCCCGCCAGTCGTGCCTTGCTGCAAGGCGCAGCCGACGACCACGTCCTCGATTTCGCCAGGGTCGATCTTGGCGCGCCGGGTCGCATGCTGGAGCGCGTGCGCCGCAAGCGTCGGCCCGGAGGTATCGTTGAAGGCACCCCGATAGGCTTTGCCGATCGGCGTTCTAGCGGTCGAGACGATGACGGCACGGCTCATGATCATTTGCCCTCGTTGAAGCTCTTGCCCTCGCGCGCGAGCCGCGCCAGCAGCTTTGCCGGCGTGAAGCGCGGGCCATGAGCTTTCTCGTATCCTTGCATCTTCTCGACCACGGTATTCAAGCCGATCACGTCGACAGACCACATCGGCCCCCCGCGCCAGGCGGGGAACCCATAACCGTTGACGTAGACGGTATCGATGTCGCTCGCGCGAAGCGCGATGCCCTCATCGAGAAGCTCCGCGCCGGTGTTCGCAAGCTGGAAGAGCAAGCGTTCGACGATCTCCTCGGGTGCGATCTCGCGGCGCGTGATGCCTTGGCGCTTCGCCTCCTCGGCATACATGGCCTCGACCTCGGGGTCGGGCTTGGGCGTACGTTCGCCCTTGGCGTAGAGATAGAAACCGCGGCCCGTCTTCTGGCCGAAGCGGCCGAGCTCCGCGAT